>DASTGR010000128.1:0-10100 GCA_035718885.1 Pseudolabrys sp.
GGTCGGCATTTGCGGCGAGCACGGCGGCGACCCCGCCTCGGTCGCCTTCTGCCACGAGACCAAGCTCGACTACGTCTCGTGCTCGCCCTTCCGCGTGCCGATCGCGCGCCTTGCCGCGGCGCAGGCCGCGCTCGGCAAGACGGCGGCCAGCCAGGCGTAAAAACTACACCGCGACCTTGGCGAGGAACTGCTCGACCTCGAGCCTGAGATCGGCGACCGCGGTCTCAACCGCCTGCGAGGCGTCGCGCACGGTCTCGGCCGAGCCGCGCGTCTCCGTGGCCGCGTGCGCGACCTCGCCGAGCACGCCGACCACCTGGCTGGTGCCCTGCGCCGCGCTGGAGACGTTGTGCGAGATCTCGCCGGTCGCCGCGTTCTGCTCTTCCACCGCGGCGGCGAGAGCCGTCGTGTTGTGGTTGATCTCCTGCATGCGCAGCGCGATGTGGCGGATCGCCTCGACCGCCCCGCTGGTCGAGTTCTGCACCGCCAGGATGTGGCTGGCGATGTCTTCGGTGGCCTTGCCGGTCTGCACCGCCAGCGACTTCACTTCCGCCGCGACGACGGCGAAGCCGCGGCCCGCTTCGCCCGCGCGCGCCGCCTCGATGGTGGCGTTGAGCGCCAAGAGGTTGGTCTGCCCGGCAATGTCGCGAATGAGCTTGACCACGTCGCCGATCTTCTGCGCGCCGGTCGAGAGGCCGGCGATCTCATCGTCGGTTTGCCGCGCCTCTTCGGTCGCGTGCGCCACGATCGTCCCCGTCTGCGCCAGTTGCCGGCTGATCTCGGCGATCGAATGCGAGAGCTCGTCGGTCGCCGCGGCTGCGGAATCGACATTGGCCGACGCGGCGTTGAACGCCTGCACGGCGCTGTCGGCGCGCGTCGTCGTCTGCTCGGAGAAGCCGAACAGCGCATTCGCCGTCGCATGCATCGCGGCCGCGCTCTCGCCGACGCTGCCGAGCAGCCGCTCGGCGATCGGGCGGAAGCCGGCGATCGCAGCTTCGACGGCGGAGCGGCGGCTTTCCTGCTCGCGGCTCGCCGCGCGCTCTTCCTCGGCGCGGCGCCGCTCGGTGACGTCTTCGTGGGTCGCCACCCAGCCGCCGCCGGGCAGCGGTTCGTTCTTGGCCAGCACGATGCGCCCGTCGCTGGCCTGCACGTACATCGGCGTGCTCGCGCCCTTGTTCATGCTGTCGAGGATACGCTGGCAGTAGGCGTCGACGTCGTCCACGAACAGCCCGGTCTCCTTGCGGTGCTCGATGAGCTGCCGCAGCGTGCACCCGGGCTTCACGATGTCAGGCGACAGCTTGTACATCTCGAGATAGCGGCCGTTGACCAATACGATGCGCGCTTGCGCATCGAACATGCACAAGCCTTGCGACATGTTGTCGATGGCGTCGACCAGGCGCCGGTTCTGCGCGCGCAAGTTCCGGTACCAGCCGGCGGCGAGCAGAATCGCGCTGACGCCAAGGCCGCCCGCAAGCATGGCCCAGCCTGGAATTTCGCCCGTCATGTCCGCCATACGTCGCCGCCCGAAAAAGACGCGCAATCTTGCTGGCGACCGCTTGCGATAGGGTTAACAAACGTCAAGGTTTCCCGAGCGCCCGGGACGGTTAACCGGTTTTCAAGGTTAATCGCGCCATAACCGGACCCTTCGAGTGCCGCGCGTTGCGGCGTTCATCGTTGTGTTGCGGTGTGGCGTGAGCGGACGCGGAGTGAAATCGCGGAGGCGCCGTCGGCGGCAATCGGTACGGGTCGGCCTTGCCGCTCTGCTGATGACGCTGGTGCCCACCACGATCGCCTATCAGGATCTCGGCGCGCTGCTGGCGCGCCAGCCCGGCGTCGCGCAGCGCTGGCGCGAGCATCTCATCGCATCGCCCTTCGGCACGATCCACGCCGCCACCTTCTCGATGCCGCGCCCGCTCGGCACGCGCATTCCGCATCCGCCGCTCTACGCGCTTGCCAATTTCGATCCGACGGATGTCACGGGCTCGATCGGCGCGGAGCAGCTCGGCGACGGCAGCGAGCCTTTGCGGTTTCCTCACGTCAACCGCGCCACGAAGCGCGACGCACTCGTCGCGCGCAAGCGCCGGCCGCTGCCGCCGCTACCGCCTTTGCTCGCCGTCGCGCCGGCGCCGCAGTCCGACATCCAGGCTGCGCTGCGTAAGGACGACGGTCGTTTCGCATCCATTGCGCCGGTCGAGCCTGCGGCGAAAAAGGGCGCGGAGCAGATGGACCTCGGTCACGATGCTGGCCGCGTCTTCTTTGCCGCGAAACCGCTCGCGCCGGGCGAAGGGTTGGCTCCCTGGGCGCCGGGCGAGGCGCCCGTGGTTGCGCGCGGCTCCGACATCAAGCTCGCGGCGCTGTCGCCGCCGTCGCTCGTCGAGAAAGAGGGCCAGAGCATTGCCGCCAAAGGCGTCGTCACCGGCGACGAGGCGCAGCCGATGTCGCCCGCGGCGCGGCTCAAGCTCGACGGCGCGGCGCGCGCCAGGGCCGAGAAATGCCTCGCCGATGCCGTCTATTTCGAGTCCCGTGACGAACCCGTGCGCGCGCAGATCGGCGTGGCGCAGGTCGTACTGAACCGCGTGTTCTCGCCGTTCTATCCAAAGACCGTGTGCGGCGTCGTCTACCAGAACGCCGGCCGCCATCTCGCCTGCCAGTTCACCTTCGCCTGCGACGGCAAGCCGGACATCGTCACCGAACCGGACGCCTGGGAGCGCGCCAAGAAGATCGCGCGCGACACGCTCGACGGTAAATTGTGGATGCCGGACGTGGCGAAGTCGACGCACTATCATGACTGGTGGGCGCGGCCGAACTGGATCGGCGAGATGCGCCGGATGGACCGGCTCGGCGGCCTGATCTTCTACCGGCCGCGGAACTGGGGCGACGGCGCCGACGAACCGCGCTGGGGCGACGCCAGGACGACGGCGAAGGAAGCCGCGATTCTCAACAAGATGTAGGCGCCCGCGCCTGTCCCTTGCTGTGTCGGACTCCCGAACCATCTGCCGGGAGCATCGATTCGATCACGAATATTCGCTTTGTTGATAATTTGCCCCCGGAGTAGGGTCCCCTCCCGCGTCGCGACGTCGCGATGCGAAGCACATTCGAACGGGCGGCAGACATGACGGTTCAATCGACTTCGAGCGGTCTTTCTACGGGTTGGCGAACGCCTGCTGTCGTTCTCGTGGTCGGCAGCATTATCGCCATGGTGAGCTTCGGGCCGCGCTCGGCGCTGGGCTTCTTCCTCACGCCGATGTCGCAGGACTTCCATTGGGGCCGCGACGTGTTCTCGATGGCGCTCGCCATCCAGAACCTGCTCTGGGGCGTCGGCCAGCCTTTCGCAGGCGGACTTGCCGACCGCTATGGCGCCAACCGCGTGCTGATCACCGGTACGCTGCTCTACGCCGCCGGCCTCGCACTGATGTCGTACTCGACCAACGGCGCGATGCTCGATCTCTCGGCCGGCGTGCTTATCGGTTTCGGACTGTCCGGCGCGTCCTTCACCATCGTGCTCGGCGCCTTCGGCAAGCTCCTGCCGCCGGAATGGCGGTCGATCGCGTTCGGCGCCGGCACCGCGGCCGGATCGTTCGGTCAATTCATCTATTCCCCGGTCGCGGTCGCGTTGATCGACAAGTTCGGCTGGCAGAGCGCGCTCGTCATTTTCGCGGTCGTCACCCTGATCGTCGTGCCGCTGGCGATGGCGCTTGCCTCGCCGCGCAGCGCAACGCCGTCATCGGCCGCGCCGGCGCCGACGCAGTCGTTCCGCCAAGCGATCAGCGAGGCCTTCGCGCACCGGAGCTACGTGCTCCTCGTGGTCGGCTTCTTCACCTGCGGCTTCCAGCTCGCCTTCACCACGGTGCACCTGCCGTCCTACCTCGTCGACCGCGGCCTGTCGGCCGAGGTCGGCGGCTGGACGCTGGCGACGATCGGCCTGTTCAACATCGTCGGCTCGCTCGCCTCCGGCTATCTCGGCGGGCGGATGCCGAAGCGCTACATTCTCTCGACGATCTACTTCGCGCGCGCCGCTTCGATCCTGGTGTTCATCACGCTGCCGCCAAGCACGGCGACGACGCTCGTATTCGGCGCCGTGACGGGCCTCTTGTGGCTGTCGACCGTGCCGCCGACCTCGGGCCTCGTCGCGACCATGTTCGGCGTGCGCTGGATGGCGATGCTGTTCGGCTTCGCCTTCTTCAGTCACCAGGTCGGAGGCTTCCTCGGCGTCTGGCTCGGCGGCGTCGTCTACGATTACGCCGGCTCGTACAATCCGGTCTGGTATCTGTCGATCGCGCTCGGCGTGGTGTCGGCGGTCATCAACCTGCCGATCCGCGAGGAACCCGTCGTCCGCGCCGCGGCGGCGGCCGCCTGAACCGCTTGCGCGGGGTGCTCGCGCGCGTCATGAATGCCGAAACGGCATTCAACCGGACGAGGCGCGCGTGGGTACCTTCAAGGCGATCGTGATCGAGAAGGCGGACAGCGGCACCACATCATCGCTGACCGATTTCGACGAAGCCAATCTGATGGACGGCGACGTCACCGTCCGCGTCGAATACTCCACGGTCAACTATAAGGACGGCCTCGCCGTCACCGGCAAGGCGCCGGTGGTGCGGCGCTTTCCGATGATCGCCGGCATCGACGGCGCGGGCACCGTCGAGACCTCGTCTCATCCCGCCTTCAGGCCCGGCGACAAGGTCGTGCTCAACGGCTGGGGCTGCGGCGAGACCCACCTCGGCGCCTATGGCGCCAAGACGCGGGTGAAGGGCGATTGGCTCGTGCACCTGCCGGGGGGCATCTCGACGCGCGAGGCCATGGCCATCGGCACCGCGGGCTACACCGCCATGCTGGCGGTGATGGCGCTCGAAGGGCATGGCCTGACGCCGGAGCGGGGACCGATCGCCGTCACAGGCGCGGCCGGCGGCGTCGGCTCGGTCGCCGTCGCCATCCTCGCCAAGCGCGGCTTCACCGTGCACGCGGTCACCGGACGCCCGCAGGAGGCCGACTATCTCAAGGGCCTCGGCGCGGCGGAGATCGTCGAGCGCAAGGACCTCGCCGGGCCGCCCAAGCCGCTCGCGAAGGAGCGCTGGGCCGGAGCGGTCGACTCGGTCGGCTCGACCACGCTCGCCAACCTCCTGTCGATGACCCGCTATGGCGGGGCGGTGGCCGCCTGCGGCCTTGCCGGCGGCATGGACCTGCCGGGCTCGGTTGCGCCCTTCATTTTGCGCGGGGTGTGTCTTTACGGCATCGACTCGGTGATGTGCCCGCTGGAACGGCGAAAAACTGCGTGGAAAAGGCTGGAGACCGACCTCGACCGTCAAAAACTGGCCGCGATGATCACGGAAATCGGCCTTTCCGACGTGCCCAAGGCCGCCGCCGACATCCTGAACGGACAGGTCAGGGGCCGGATCGTGGTCAAGATCGGGTAAACATGTTCAGGATTTGGCGACGAACCGCCGGCATAATCCGCTAGGCTCCGCGTGGAGCCGCAGTCAGTGCCGGTGGCGTTGGTTTCGGAGTGTTCGTGATGTTGCGTGGGGTAGCGTTCGCATTCGGCCTCGTGGCCGCCGTCCCGGCATTCGCCGGCGAGATGACCGCCGAGGAAGCGCGCCGCTTCGTCATCGGCAAGATGTTCAACTACACCTGCTTCGAAGGCACGCGCGGTCAGGGCCGGATCTATGCCGACGGCTCGGTCGTCGGCTCGATTCAGTTCCAGGGCTCAGGACCGGTGCGTTATGCGCATCTGCCGGCGGGTACGCTGCGCGTGAAGGGCGAGGCGGTGTGCGCGAGCCTTCGCGGCCTGCCGATGGAGCCGTGCTTCAGCCTCGAGAAATTGAGCGAAGTGAGCTTCCGCGGCGCGATCTCCGGTCTCGGATTCGCCTCGTGCGAGTTCACGCGGCACCAGGCGCGCGCTTCGCTGGCGCATGCCGAGCGCGAGACGACAGGGCATCATGCTCATGCGTCGGCGCAGCCGCTCGGACTGCGCCCCTCGATCGCCGAGAACAAGTAACAGCAACCCTCTCAGTCATTCCGGGGCGCCGCGAAGCGGCGAACCCGGAATCCAGACAGCAAGTACGGAGCCCGGTTCTGGATTCCGGGTTCGCTCGCCGTGCTCGCGCCCCGGAATGACGGAGATTGTCACTCCCGCGCCGGAAAGATCATGCAGGTCGTGGTCGCGTGCGCGTAGAGCCGGCCCGACGCGTCCTTGAGATCACCCTCTGAGGTCGCCACGGTGCGGCCGCGATGGATGACGCGGCCTTCGGCGCGCACCAGCCCTGTATCCTTCGTCATCGCGCGGACGAAATTGAGTTTCAATTCGAGCGTGGTCCAGGTCTCGCCCTTCTTCAGGGTCGAGAAGATGGCGCAACCGAGCGCGGAATCCAGCAACGTCGCGGCGATCCCGCCATGAACGCTGCCGATCGGATTGTAATGCCTGAATTCCGGCAGGCAGGTGAACACGGCGCGGCCGGGATCGGCTTCGGCGAGATGGAAGCCCAGGAGTTCGCTGATCGGCGGGTTGGGATGCGTGTTGTCGATGATGCCGCGCAGGAAGGCGAGGCCGTCCTGTGCGATGAGCGCGTCCGCGCTGACCACGCCGTAGTGTCGCTCGCGTTCACCCATTCTCATTCCTCGCGCCGGTTGCGCCGGAAGCTATAGCCGCGTTCGTGGCCGGAAACAGCAACCGCTGATACAGCCAGCCAATGCCGACGAGCACCACGCCCAGTCCGATGAATGACAGCGCACGGAAGATGCCGGTCAAGCCCGCCATGTCGATGACGAAGACCTTGCCGGTGGTGAGCGCCACCACCGCCGCGGAGGCCATGCGCGCCGGCTGCGACCGCAGCATGAAGCCGGCGATCAGCAAGGCCACGCCGAAGCTCAGCCACACCGCCGAATAGGTATATTGCTCGGCGTCCGTGGTCGGGCCGTCGGTGAGGACCTGACCGTGGAAGAGCGTGCGGACCTCGAGCGTGAAATAGCCGAGCGCGAGCGCGACCGCGGTCGTCGCCGCGACGTAGCGATAGGCGAGCGGCCGGCTGCCGCGCATGACCAGGGCGAGGATCGCCGTCAGCACCGCGGGAATTCCGTAGCCGAGCAGGACGAGATTGAAGAAGGCGCCTCCGACCGGATCGCCGGTGGACGCCGGGTTGAGCGCGAGCCCCGGCCCGAACACGATCGCGGCGAGCGTCACGACCGCGATGATCCGTGCGCCGATGTCGTGCACGATGCTGCGGCTGCGCATGCGCAGCCATTCCAGCCCGATCGTCATGGCGAGGCCGACGGTGATCTGCATGGCGACTTCCGCCAGCGCGGCCGCCTCGCGGAAGACGTCGCCATTGTTCATGTAATGGCGAATCTCGAGCACCGCGAGCAGGGCCGTGAACAGGATCGCTGCGGAATCCGCCATGCGCGCCGGAACGTCGTCGGCGCGCTGCCGCAGCAGATAGCCGGCGTACCAGAACGACGCCGCGGGCACGCCGTATCCGTACAGCAGCCAGTTGAAGACCGGCGTCGTGCCGACGTCGTCGCCGACGATGCGCGGCTCGTAGCCGATGCGGACCAGCACCAGCACGATCACGGCGGCGGCGAGATAACGGAGCGCCGGCAGCGGACGCTGCTCGGAAATCCAGGCGATGCCCGGCACCATCAGCGCGAGGGAGACCGTGAGCCAGCCTTTGTCCAACGCGAAGGTCAAGGTGAGCGCCAGCGAGGCGACCGAGCCCGTCGCGAACACGGCGGCCGCCGCAGCAAGGCCGGGTCGCGGCTCGCGCTTGCTCAGGAGATCGGTGGCGTAGCCGTAGAGCGCGGCCAGCAAGAGCGCGAGGCCGGCAAAAGGTATCGAGCGGTCGAAGTCCGCGATGCGCAAATAGAGCGCGATCAGGATCGCGACGGGAGTCGCGACCGCGGTCATGCTCCACATGAGCGCCACGATCGGATTGTCCGAGCGGCCTTGCGCGGCAAAGCCCGACGCTCCGAACACGGCGATGAAGGCGAGGCCGAGACCGACGTGCAGTCCGGCGCCTGTCGGCAGATCCGGAACGGCGCCGCGGGTAAGCCCGGGGTCGAGCATCAGATCGTTGAAGATCGTCGGCACCGCCCAATGCACCATCATGAGCACGGTCAGCGCGCCCGCCGCCGGCAAGGCCCACAGCGCGGCCTCGGTGCGCCAGACGATGGCAAGGGTCGCCGCCGTCAGGATCGTGAACACCGTGAGCGCCGCAGGATCATGTCCGCTTGCGATCGCAAGCAGGCAGGCGGCCAGCAGGTAGGCGCCGAGTGCTCCGGAGGAGACTTCGTCGACCTTGCCGGGTTCGGCGCTCGGGCCGTAGAGCAGGCCGGAGACGATCATTGCGGCGACCAGAGCGAAGCCGGCGATCACGTGAAACAAGTGTGCGGCGAGTGCATCGACGTTCGGATATTGGACTCCGGGAATCGTCCAGAGCGCGCCGAGGGCGACGGCGGTGATCGCCAGCCAGCGCCACAGCCGTATGCGCGCGAGCGCGAAAGCGGCCGCGCTGACGATGGCGAGATAGACGTAAAGCGCCCAGTAGCTCGGCTCTCCGGTCGACACCAGCACCGGTGTGACGAAGGCGCCGGCAAGGCCCAGTCCGGCGAGCGCGGGCCCGTGCAGCAGCGCCGCGGCAAGGGTCGCCAGCGCGACCAGACCGAGCAGCACGAAGGCCGCGGGCGGCGCCAGGAAGCCGTAAAGCGCGTAGGCCGCATAGACCGTCGCATAGGCGGCAACGGTGCCGGCTGCGGTCAATATGCTCGGAATGTGCCGCGTCGGGATCGTGGCAATGCCGGCCGTGACTTCGTTGCGCCGTGTCCATTCGCCGGCGGCGATCAGCGCGGCCGCGAACAACGCGCCAAGCATGACCCGAACGCCCGGCCCGAGCAGGCCTTGCTCGATCGAATAGCGCACGAGGAAGATGCCGCCGAGCGCGAGCGCGAGTCCGCCGATCCAGACGACCCATTGCGTGCCGAACCTTTCTTCCAGCGTCGCAGGCGGCGGGCCTGCGGCCGCGGCAATGGCGGGCTCCGGCTCCGGGGGCGCGGGCGTGACGGGCTCGGCTGGCGGTGCTGCGGCAATCGTCGGCTCGGTCGCGACGACCGGAGCGGTCGGCACCGCTTCGAACGGCGCCGCGGCCGCCTGCGGCGCGGGGCGTCCCAACTCGAGCGCGGTGACACGCGCCTGCAACTGCCGCGCTGCGTCGCGCGCTTTCAGTGCGGTCACGAGGGCCACAATGGCGATGACCGGAAAGGCCAGGATCACCACGAGACCCAGCAGCACCAGACCGACGTCATCCATGAAGCGCCCCCCGGCAGCTTGGCACGCGCCAATGCTAGCGACGCGCGGACCCGGAGGGAACCGGGCCTGCCGTCGCGGTGCCAATGTCGGGGATTAGTCGAGCGCCAGGCGGAAAGGTTCACCTTCCGAGGCGATCGCGCCGGGGCCGAGCGCCTCAACGGCGCGCACCATGCGGCCGTTGCGGTTGAGCAGGCGGTCGGCGATGCCGACGATGCGGGCGTTCGGCTGCGCGGTCGGCGAGGCGGACCGGATGGCGCGGGCGATTTCGGCCTCGTCGCGCTTGGGGTTGAGCGCACAGGCGGCGGTGAAGGCTGCTCCGGTGGAGCGGCTGATGCCGGCGAAGCAGTGCACCACCATCGGCGTCGTGCGGTCCCACGCGCGGGCGAAGTCGATCAGGCGGCCGACATGCTCCTCGGCCGGCACGGTGTAGCCCTCGGCGTGGTCGACGATGTCGTCGACCGAAAGAATAAGGTGGTTTTCCGGAACGATGTGCCGCGGCCACTGCACGCGGTCGACGAGCCGCAGCAGCGTCACGACATGACGCGCGCGGGTTTCTTCGACCGTGGCATAGAGGCGCGCAAGCGAGCAGACGTGGATCATGATGCCGATAGTGTCCTTCGATGCGTCAACACTATGACGCGTGTCGCGCCGGATTGGCCGCCCGCAGCAGCGTTTCGACGCGCTCGACCAGCCTTTGCTCGGCGATCGTCGCCGGCCACGGCGTGAGATAGTCGCGGACCAGCGCGGCGGAATATTTCGGCGGCGGACCGAAGAACTTGCGCGCCTCGTCTTCTGCGAAGCCGGCGAGCTT
>DASTGR010000129.1:0-18432 GCA_035718885.1 Pseudolabrys sp.
AAACAACTCGTCCTGGAGCGCAACAACCAGAAAGAAGCTTACGTCCGGGCGATCGCCTGGCGCGGCTCCGAGCAACTCGGGGTCTCGGCGCAGCAGAACAAGATCCATCTCGCGGTCGCGACCTGGGAGTGGCCAAGCTACTTCGACCCGGCGCAGCGGCTGAAGGGCATCCGCCTCGACCTCGCCGAGTACCGGCGGCCCGATCCCGCCACCGCGCCATGCCTCGCCAAAGCCGCCGGCCTCTACATGATCTGCACGATCTCCAAGCACCGCGCTGAGCGCAAAGGCTATGCCGATGCCATGATGCTCGACTGGCAGGGCCGTGTGGCCGAATGCACCGGCGCCAACATCTTCTTCATCAAGGACGGCAAGATCCACACGCCGACCGCCGACTGCTTCCTCGACGGCATCACGCGTCAAACCGTGATCGCACTGGCGAAGAAACGCGGCATCGAGGTGATCGAGCGGCGCATCATGCCGGACGAGCTCACCGGTTTCTCGGAGTGCTTCATCACCGGCTCGGCCGCCGAAGTCACGGCCGTCGCCGAGATCGCCGACTGGCGCTTCACGCCGGCCGCGATCACCAAGCAGCTGATGGAGGACTACACCTCCGAGGTGCAGCCCAAGGCCGCCGCGGCGTAAACGGTCCGCAAATTTGAGAGTGCGAATGGCCGGGCCGCAAGCCCGGCCATTTTGTTGTGCGCCTAGACGATCGCGTCTTCGCTCCACATTTCCTGCGGCCGCAGGAGCGAGACGTGGCGCACGCCGTTTTCGGCGATGAACGCCGCCAGCGTCTGGTCGAGCACACGGCCTTTGCTCTTGGCGGCGTGGCGAAGCGTCAACTCGCCGTCCTTGCCCAAGACGATGAAACCGGTGTGGAAATAGTCGATCCCCGGCCGGCGCGACAGGAAGCCGACGACGTCGCCGGTCGCAAGGCGTTCTGCATTCGCGAGCACGCTCGCGATCGGGGTCGACGCCAGCCCGACGCGCTCGACCGGCAGGCCATGCATGTAGGACACCGTCTTCTCGACCGACGTCGTGTCGGGCAGCACGACGGCGCGGCAAATCCCGTTGGCGATGTTGTTGAGCGACCAGTCGGCGAAATAATGGTTGCGCGCCGGCCAGGCGATCTCGCCGTCGCGGTAGCGGATTTTGCGCAGCTGCGGCTGGAAATCGGCGACGGTGAAGGAGCGCGCGGCCGCTAGCACCGTTTCGCAGAAAGTGACGCAGTCGAAGCCGTCGTCGCGCAGCACGAACTGCTCGGCCTTTCGCGGCCCCCCTATCAGCGGATAATCGATGTAGCGCGAGCCGAGCAGCGCCTGCGAAACGACGCCGATGCGCGCGCCGATAAAGGTGTCGCCGCGCGCCTTGTCGATGAGCGCCGCAATGCGCGTTTCTTTCGTCCGTGCCGGTGCAAGCCCCAGCGCGAACGTCGCCGCGCCAGCCGCGAATTGCAGCATTCGTCGTCGTGTCGGCGCAAGCACGCGCATCAGTCGCGGATCACGACGAGGCGATCGACACCGGATTCGGCCGCCCACAATTCGTGCTCACGGCCCAAAATCTGCCGCACGTCGGCGCGCGGTTTGTCCGATGCAAAAGTTTCGAACTTCTCGGTCGCCGGGTCGAAGCGATGCAGCGCGTTGGCCGGCCAGTCGCTGACCCAGACCTTGTCCTTGTCGTCGACGAACACCGCGTAGCAGCCGTCCTTGCTCTTCGGCAGCGGCCACACCTTCCACGTCTTGTTGACGGGATCGTAGCGGCCGAGCTCGCCGGAATTCCAGAAGCTGACCCACAGCAGACCCCGGGAGTCCGACCAGATGCGTCGCGGCCCGACGCCCGGCTTCGGCGGCGCGACCAGCAGCGCGTCGCCGCTCACCGTGTCGATGCGGGCAATGTGGTCGCCGGCCAGTGACGAATACCAGACCTCGCCCTGCGGCGTCGTGGTGATGCCGTAAGGGCCGACACCCTTCGGCGCCTTCCACGCATCGACCTTGCCGGTCGCCGGATCGACACGGCCGTAGAAGCCGTTCTGGCCGGTGAACCAGAGGATGCCCTTGCGGTCGAAGGTCGCGGTGTTGAGGTTGGCGTCGGCGGCGCTCTTCGGCAGCGGGAAGAGCTTGACCGCGCGCGTCGCCGGATCGACGCGGACGATCGCGTTCTGCCCGCCATCGGTGACCCAGGCGGCGCGGTCGGGACCGACGATGACGCCGTGCGGCGCCGAGTCGGGACCGAGCGGAATGTGCGTCGTCTTCTTCGTCTTCGGGTCGAGCAGGCCGAGCGCGCCCTGCATCTGCGCCGTGTACCAGACGCCGCCGTCGGGCGCGGGCGCGACGTCATGCGGATGCGCGCCGCGCGGCACGGAATAGTACGAGACCTGCGAGGCTCCCGCCGCGCTGGCCACGAGCATCGCCGCCAGAGCGGCGGCACAAGCAACGGACCGCATGGTCACGCCCCCTATTCGGCCGCGTGCCGCCCGCGCGCGTCCCAGCGCCCGGCGGCGGCATCGTCGGTCGCCTTCGCCTCGACCCACGTCGCGCCGCTTTTCTTCTCGACCTGCTTCCAGAATGGCGCGCGGGTCTTGAGATAATCCATCAGGAACTCCGCCGCGGCGAAGGCCGCCTCGCGGTGCGACGATGTCGTCGCCACCATGACGATGTCCTCGCCCGGCACCATGCGGCCGTGACGGTGAATGACAGTGACGCCGAGGAGCGGCCAGCGGGCGCGGGCCTCCGCCACGTGGCGCTCGATCTCGGCTTCCGCCATGCCGGGGTAATGCTCGAGCGTCAGCGCGGCGATCGGCTCGCCGTTCTCATCGCCGCGGCAGATGCCGGTGAAGGAGACGACCGCGCCGACATCGCTGCGCCCGCGCGTCAGCTTCGCCGTCTCGGCGGCGAGGTCGAACGGGTCGCGCTGGATGCGGACGGTGTCGGTCATGGACCCTAATCTAATGCACCTGAGCCCCGCCTTGAAGCGATCTCGGCGCCCGACCCGTCATCCTGAGGTGCGAGCGAACCGAGCCTCGAAGGATGCACGGCCGCGGCCGCCGCCCTTCGAGGCTCGGCACTGCGTGCCGAGCACCTCGGGGTGACGGGACTACCCCCCCGTCATCGGCGGGAAGAAGGCGATCTCGCCCGCTCCGCCGATCTTCGCCTCCGGCTTGACGTGGACGCGGTCGATCGCGGCGCGGATCACCTTCGGGTTCTCGAAGGCGTAGGCATATTCCTCGCCGCGGCCGACGAGCCAGGCGACGAGCTCGCCGACCGTCGTCACCGACGCCGGCACGGCAAGGTCCTCTTCGGGCTTGCCGATGCGTTCACGCACCCAGGCGAAATATCTTATTTTCATATTTTTCCCGGGCGCATCATCTCGTCCGAAAACCGGCGCGGAACGATGCGCTATTCTTCGATCATATAGCGCAGGCCGGCGCGCATATAGTCGTAGCCCGTGTACAGCGTCAGCATCGCCGACAGCCACAACAGCCAGATGCCGACCTGGCTCACAACCGAGATCACCTGATCGCCGGCTTCGCCGGCGACGAGGAAGCCGACGGCGACGAGCTGCGCGCTCGTCTTCCATTTGGCGAGCCGCGTCACCGGCACGCCGACGCGCAACTCAGCGAGATATTCGCGCAAACCCGACACCAGGATTTCGCGGCAGAGGATGATCACGGCAGCGAACAGCGTCCAGCCGCGGATGGTCTCGTCGGCCGACAGCATCAGGAGGCACGAGGCGACCAGAAGCTTGTCGGCGATCGGGTCGAGCATACGGCCGAGCGAGGACACCTGGCCCCAGATGCGCGCGAAATAGCCGTCGAGGAAGTCAGTGACGCCGGCGGCGATGAAGACGGCGAGCGCCACCCAGCGCAGCCACAGCGGCCCGGCGAAGAAGCCGTGCCAGAACAGAAGCCCCACGACGACGGGAACCGCGGCGATGCGGCCATAGGTCAGGATGTTCGGCAGCGACAATGGGCGCGCCGGCAGACGGGAGCTCACGGCATTCATTGGCGACAAGGAACACTCCGCGGGCGGCGGGGTCAACCGCCGCCGAAATCATCATCCTGTTACTTGATCGGCGGGCGCGGCAACTTCGCCTCGCCCGGCTCCATGACGAAGGTCTGATCGAGCGAATACCACTCGCCGGAGACGTCCGCCGCCGGCGCCTTCTCGGTGTGGCGCTTGTAGTCGCCGATCAACGCGCGGGTCACGCCGAACTGGCAGTCGGTTTCCAGCCTGTCGTCGTCCGGCGAGTAGATCTGCGAGATCAGCGTCTTGAATCCCTGCTTGAAGATGAGGAAGTGCAGGTGCGCCGGGCGGAAATTGTGCCGCTTGCCGGCGCGCAGGAGATCGCCGGTCGGGCCGTCGATCGGAATCGGATAACCGGCCGGTTTGACGCTGCGGAACCAGAAGCGGCCGTCACTGTCGGTGGTGAATTGCCCGCGCAGGTTCATCTCGGCCTGGTTCGGGTCCTGCTGCTCGTAGAAGCCTTCGGGCGAGGAATGCCAGACGTCGCAGAGCGCGCCTGCGATCGGATTGCCTTTCGTGTCCTTGACGGTGCAGTTGACGAAGATCGCCGGGCCCGGCGTGGCCGAGCGGATGATGGTGCCGCCGTTCTCAGTCTTCGGCGAGTTCATGCGCCAGAACGGACCGAGCAGGTTGGCGGTGGTTTCGGTCTGGCCGTTATTGCCGTTGTTGAGCAGGCAAACGAGCGCCGAGAATCCGAGCGAGCCCGACATCAGCACGACTTCGTTGTGCGTGTCGTTGGTCATCTGACCCATCTTCGCGATGAGCTCGGTGCCCTTGCGGAATTCGTCCTCGGTCAGATGCACCTCGCGCGCGAAGGCGTGCAGGTGCTTGACCAGCGATGCGACGATCTCGCGCGTGCGCGGGTCCTCGATGGTCTTGTAGGAGTCGAGCACCTTCGGCGTGACGTCTTCTTGCTTGGCGATGATCATCCGCTTCGCTTCCTTTCCACCGTTGCCGCCTATCGGTTGTCATGGCCGGACTTGGCCCGGCCATCTCGCTTAGGAAGGCAGTGCGCCCCTAATCGGGATGCCCGCGACAAGCGCGGGCATGACAAGCGGAGTGTTCACGGCAACGCGCCCTACTGCGCCTGTTCGTGGAAGAACTCATATATCTTTCGCGCCGTCTCCGCATTAATTCCAGGCACGTTGGCCAGGTCTGGCAGCGATGCGCGTTCGATGGCTTTCACAGTGCCGAAATGCCGCAGCAGCGCGCGTTTGCGCGTCGGTCCGATGCCGGGGATCTCCTGCAATCCCGCCTCGCGGATGTCCTTCTTGCGGCGCGCCCGGTGCGAGCCGATGGCGAAGCGGTGCGCCTCGTCACGCAGCCGCTCGACGTAATACAGAAGCGGGTCGCGCGGCGGCAGCTTGAATGGGCTCTTGCCCGCCATGAAGAAGGTCTCGCGGCCGGCCTCGCGATCCATGCCCTTGGCGATCGAGACGAGCGGCACGTCGGTGACGCCGAGTTCGGTGAGCGTGTCGGTGGCCGCCTTGAGCTGGCCCTGCCCGCCGTCGATCAGCAGGAGGTCGGGCCAGGGGGAGTCATATGCTTCATCCTCTGCCTCCGGCATCTCTCCGGTCAGCACCGCCGCGGCCGCGTCGTCGAGCGAGGGCCGCGGATTCTCGGTCAGCAGCCGCTTGAAGCGCCGCTGCAACACCTCGCGCATCATCGCGTAGTCGTCGCCGGGCGTGAGGTCGGCGGAGCGGATGTTGAACTTGCGGTACTGGTTCTTGCGGAAGCCTTCCGGCCCGGCGACGATCATGCCGCCGACCGCATTGGTGCCGGCAATGTGGCTGTTGTCGTAGACCTCGATGCGCCGCGGCGGCCGCGGCAGTCCGAACGTCTCCGTCATCGCGCTCAACAGGCGCTGCTGCGACGACGTGTCGGCGAGCTTGCGCGCCAGCGCCTCCCGCGCATTGGCGAGCGCGTGCGCCACCAGCTCCTTGCGCTCGCCGCGCTGCGGCGCCGAGACCTCGACCTTGCGTCCGGCCTTCGTCGTCAGCGCGTCCGCGAGCAGTTCGCTCTCCTCGAAAGCGTGCGAGACCAGCACCAGCCGCGGCGGCGGCTTGTCGTCATAGAACTGCGCGATGAAGGCGCTCAAGACCTCGCCCGGCCCGAGCGCGCGGTCGGCCTTGGGGAAATAGGCGCGGTTGCCCCAGTTCTGCCCGGTGCGGAAGAAGAACACCTGCACGCAGGTATAGCCGCCGTCCTGGTGCACGGCGAAGACGTCGGCCTCCTCGACGTTGCGCGGGTTGATGCCCTGATGCGACTGGATCGCCGACAGCGCCGCGAGACGGTCGCGGAAGATCGCCGCGTGCTCGAAGTCGAGCGCCTCGGACGCGTGGTCCATGGCCGAGGCCAGCTCCTGCTGCACCGAGCGGCTGTGGCCGGAGAGGAATTCGTTGGCCTCGCGCACCAGCTCGGTGTAGCCGGCGAAATCGATCTCGCCCGTGCACGGGGCCGCGCAGCGCTTGATCTGGTGCAGCAGGCACGGCCGCGTGCGGCTCTCGAAGAACGAGTCCGAGCACGAGCGCAACAGGAACGCGCGCTGGAGGGCGTTGATCGTGCGGTTGACCGCGCCGGCGGAGGCGAAAGGCCCGTAATACTGGCCGGGCCGCGTGCGCGCGCCGCGGTGCTTGAGGATCTGCGGCGCCCAGTGATCCGAGGTGATGAGGATATAGGGGAACGACTTGTCGTCGCGCAGCAGGACGTTGAAGCGCGGCCGCAGGCGCTTGATGAGGTTGGCCTCGAGGAGGAGCGCCTCGGTCTCGGTCTTGGTGGTGACGAACTCCATCGTCACCGTCGCCGCGATCATACGGGCGATGCGCGCGTCGTAGGCGGTCGGCCGCGCGTAGTTGAGCACGCGCTTCCTGATATTCTTGGCCTTGCCGACGTAGAGCACGTCGCCCTTGGCGTCGAACATGCGATAGACGCCCGGGGCCTTGGGCGCGACCTTGGCGAAGCGCGCGATCGCCGTGCGGCCGGCGGCGAGCGTGCCGGCCGGCGCCTCCTCCAGCTCGAGTTCAGGCAGCGAGACCTCGTCGTCCTCGCGCAGATCCTCGCTCGCCGGGTCGATGTCTTTCTTGCCGTTCATGCGTGTCCCGCGGGACAGATAAGGTGCCGGACCGTTCGCCGCGACGCTGCGCCGGCCACACCGCGGCGGCGGCAGGGTGAATCGAACCTCAGTGGACGTGGTAAAGCGATGCCTAACACAACTTGGCCAATAACGAAGCCTTAACAATAACGACTGGTCTCTACTTGGGGATTCAGGACCGTTTAACCTGAACTATTCGATAAACCTTCCATGAAAAGTCGAACTTTCGCCGACGCTCGGGCCTGATTTCAGCTTCGCGTTGCCGCAGCGGTCGACGAGTGTGGAGGGTGTCATGAAACGCAAATTACTCGCGGCCGCCGTTGCGGTCCTGATGGCAGGGGCGGCCAGCGCCGCCGATCTGGGCCGCGGCCCGGCGCCCTATTACAGCGCGCCAGCGGTGAGCGGCTACAATTGGGCCGGCTTCTATGCCGGTCTCAACGCCGGTTACGAATGGGGCAAGGTCAGCGGCACGGCCGGCAATCCGTCGGGCCTCGCTGGCGGCGTCCAGGCCGGCTACAACTGGCAGAACGGCCAGTTCGTGTTCGGTGGCGAAACCGATCTGCAGCTCTCGGGCGCCGACGACACGTTCGCGCCGTGGAAGTTCTCGAACCCCTGGTTCGGTACCCTGCGCGGCCGCGTCGGCTACGCCATGAACAACATCCTGTTCTACGGCACCGGCGGTCTCGCTTATGGCGACCTCAAGGGCGAACTCAACAGCCTCACCGAGACCAAGACCGAGTTCGGCTGGACCCTGGGCGCCGGCATGGAAGTGGGCCTCGCCCCGAACTGGTCCGCCAAGGTCGAGTACCTCTACATGGATCTCGGCAGCCGCAGCTTCTCGATCACCGGCAACGAAAACGGCTTCAGCGCCAGCGTGCTGCGACTCGGCGTGAACTACCACTTCTAAGACGCCGTTTCGGTATCCAAGTATTCGCCCCGGGCGGCAGCGCCCGGGGTTTTTTATTCCATGATCTCGCAAAATTTATTGTTCCATCAGAGCGACGAATTGAAAGTGTCGATCGCGGCACCACCAGATCACATTGCGGCTGAATCGCGGCAAACACTGGACGTAATGATGACTATACTTTTGATAACTTGATGATGCCTGTGGCTTTCTTGCACTAGACGCGATTTCAATTTCGAATAACTTGCGCGCCATCGACATCAGGGGTCCGGGGGCCCCTTCAGGAGGTAGTTGGAATGAAACGCGTAATTCTGGCGGGCGTGAGCGCCATCGCCGTCGTGACGATGATGAGCGCAGCCAGTGCGGCCGATCTGCCGCGCCGCCATGCTGCGATGCCCGTGAAGGCGCCGGAGTACATGGCGGCTTATAACTGGACCGGCGCCTATATCGGTATCAACGGCGGCGGCGCCTGGGGCCGTTCGAACTGGTCCTCGACCGGCACCGACTTCAATACGTCGGGCGGCCTGATCGGCGGCACCGTCGGCTACAACTGGCAGACCGGCCCGGTCGTGTTCGGCCTCGAGGGCGACATCGACTGGAGCGGCGTCAAGGGCAGCAGCACCTGCGCCGTCGGCGTCTCGTGCGAGACCAAGAACGACTGGCTCGGCACTGCGCGCGGCCGCATCGGCTACGCCTTCAACCGCGTGATGCCCTACATCACCGGCGGTCTGGCGGTCGGCAACGTCAAGGCGTCGACGTCTCTCGGCAGCACCGACGAGACGCGCGCGGGTTACGCGATCGGCGGCGGCATCGAGGCCAACATCGTCGGCCCGTGGAGCGCCAAGATCGAGTACCTCTATGCCGATCTCGGCAAGACGAACTGCGCGGCCTGCGTGGTCGGTGGTACCGACGTCAGCTTCCACGAGAACATCGTGCGCGCGGGCATCAACTACCGCTTCTAAGCGCGCGTCGAACGATACGACTGCACGAAGCCCCGGAACTTTGTTCCGGGGCTTTTTGCATGGCGGTTCCTTTGTCACACAGCGAGCAATTCTGTGGCGTCGCCGCAACACCGCGGTCGCATGTGCGGGCCCCCAAGGAACGTCGCGTCTTCTCAAATGTTTGATCGCCATCGGGGGACGGCGCATCCGCAGCCGTCCAGTCACTGGAAGTGAGGTGCGTCATGAAAAAGCTTTTGCTCGCGGGCGCGAGCCTGCTCGCCATGGGTGTCGTGTCGGCGTCGGCGGCCGACCTGCCCGCGCGGATGCCGGTGAAGGCGCCGGCCTATGTTGCGCCGATGGCCTTCAGCTGGACCGGTTTCTATCTCGGTCTCAACGGCGGCTACGGCTTCGGCCGCGGCGAGTTTAACGGCGGCGGCCTTGGCAGCGGCGGCTTCGACGCCGGCGGCGGCCTGTTCGGCGCCACGGTCGGCTACAACTGGCAGACCGGCCCGCTCGTGTTCGGCCTGGAAGGCGACATCGACTGGAGCGGCATGCGCGGCAGCGCGACGTGCGGCGGCATTACGAGCTGCGACGTGCGCAACGACTACCTCGCCACCATCCGTGGCCGCCTCGGCTACGCCATGGATCGCTGGATGCCGTACATCACCGGCGGCGCCGCCATCGGCAACGTGAAGACCAGCATCGCCGGCTTCGGCGACACCAACAACACCAAGGCCGGCTGGACCCTCGGCGGCGGCATCGAAGCCTCGCTCATGGGACCGTGGACGGCGAAGGTCGAGTATCTCCACGTCGATCTCGGCGAGGCAGACACCGCGGTCGCCGGCACGTCGGCGAAGTTCACGAGCGACATCATCCGCGGCGGCATCAACTACAAATTCTGATCGTAGCGTGCGTGAGACAGGAAAGCCCCGGAGTTCGCTCCGGGGCTTTTTCTATTTCGCCGGCGCGGTCTCCGCGAAGGCGGGCACCGCCGCAGCGAAGGCGTCGTGCCAGGCATGAAGGCGCGGATGCGTCTGCCGCCACGAGCCGTCGAAGCGGAAATCGCGATAGCCGAGCAGGCAGGCGAGCGCGATCTGCCCGACATGCGGCATGCCCGACAGCGGCGGCGCGTGCATCTCGAGCGCGGCCAGCGCGCGCGTGACCTTGTCGGCCTGCCGCTCGATCCAGGCCGCGACCCGCAGCTCGGGCGGGCGGTAGCGGCCCTCGTAGACGATCAACACGCTCGCATCGAGCGCGCCGTCGCACAAAGCCTGAAGCGTCAGCGCGGCAAAGCGCGCTTCGGGGTCGCGCGGCACGATGCGGCCGCCGCCCGCGAGATGATCGAGATAATCGAGAATGACGCGCGAATCGAAGAGCGTAGAACCATCCTCGCGCGTCAGCGCCGGGATCTTGCCGAGCGGATTCTGGCGGCGGATCGCGTCGGCCGGATCGTTGAGATCGGTCTCGCGTTCGGTGATCCGTTCGCCGAGGCCGAGCAGGCGGACCGCGATGCGCACCTTGCGCACGAAGGGCGAGGCGGCCGTCGAGTGCAGGATCATCATCGCCAAAAGTCTCCCGTCCGGCGCGACGCCGGCCATGCGCAAGATTTAGGTGGAATGACGCCGCGCGTCGATGCGGCGCCGGGCGCGAGACGAATGCGTGACCCAGAGCCCGACGGTTTCGTCGTCGCGTCAGCTCACGACGAGATTGACCGCCTTCGGACCCTTGCCCTTCTTGTCGGGCTCGACATCGAAAGAGATGCGCTGCCCTTCGTTGAGGCTCTTGAGGCCGGCCGACTCGACCGCCGTGATATGCACGAACACGTCCCGGCCGCCGTCATCCGGCTTGATGAAGCCGTAACCGCGCTCACCGTTGAAGAACTTGACCACGCCTTGCTGCGCCATCGGGAAACTCCAACCCGAACTGCCACCGGCCCCACGCACGGCGGCGCGGCCTGACGCTCAGGTTGGAATAGGCCCTTTGGGCCTTAAGACTCCGCCCATGCCCCCTGACAGGAGGCGGAACGCCACAGCCACGGACGGAACTACACACCAAGTGCGGGCCGCTTGAAAGGAAAATTGCGGTGCTCCTGTGTTGCCTAGGGCTCCCCGGCCAGCCAGTCCAGCGTGTAGCGGCCCTGTTTCTTGCGGCCCAACACGTCCGCCAGGACCGGCAGGAGCAGCCTGAGCTCGGCCTCCAGCGTCCAGGGCGGGTTGACGACGATCAAGCCCGAGCCGTTGAGCCGGGTCGGATCGGACAGGCCCGAGACGATCAATTCGGCGCGCAGAATCTTGGGAATGCCAAGGCGGCGCAGGCGCTTGGCCAGTGCGTCCGGCTCCGTGCGGCCCTTGACCGGATACCACAGCAGGTATTGGCCGGTCGCCCATTTGCGGTGCGCCGCCGCCAGGCCCTGAACAAGGCGCGGAAAGTCATCGTCCCGCTCGAAGGGTGGATCGGTGAGGACCAGCCCGCGCCGCTCTGTCGGCGGCACGTAGGCCGACAAGGCGGTCCAGCCGTCGATCGCCAGGGTCTTGACCCGCGGATCGCGCTGCATGGCGTGGGTGAGTGCGGCCTGCGCCTTCGGCTCCAACTCACAGGCGATCAGCCGGTCCTGCGGCCGCAGAAAAGCACGCACCAAAGCCGGTGAGCCGGGATAGGTCTTGAGCGCACCGGCCGGATTGAGCGCGCGAACGGCGTCGAGATAGGGCGCGAGCAGCGCGGCTGCCTTGTCGCGCAAGGGCGCCGCCGCCAGGCGCGCGATGCCGTCGTGCCATTCGCCGCCGCGCGTCGCCTCGGGCGACGCCAGGTCGTAGACGCCGGCGCCGGCATGCGTATCGATGACGCGGAACGCCGCCGGCTTCTCCCGCAGGTAATCGAGCAGCCGGCACAGCACGGCGTGCTTGAACACGTCAGCAAAGCTGCCGGCATGAAAGGCGTGGCGATAGTTCAACGTGGCGGCCCGTCAGCGAGGTCATTTCTCGACCGCGCTTATGCCACAGCGCGTCTCATACGGCATCCCGCGCAGGCCGAAATGCGTACGCGGCTCCACCACCTTGCGCGGCGGCGGCATGGGCCGGCGGCGCGCGCGCGGTTTATGCGCCACCGGCGCCGCACTCGGCGCGAGCGATACCTCGGCGGGCGCGGCCACACGCGGCAGGCGTCGCCGCCGCGCGCTGCGAACAGCGCGCGCGAGGAAATACAGGATCGTCGCCACCGCGCACAGCGCGCCGACCACGTGCAGGCCGATGCCGAGTTGCAGCGGATGCGGCAGGCGGCAGACGAGCCCGAACGTCCCGCCTCCGCCCTTGCAGAGCAGCGACGCGCCGAACAGATCGCCCGCCGCAGGCGTGCTCACGGGCCACAGCACGGCATAGCCGAGGCCGACGAACTGCACCGCAAAGCAGAGATGGTCCTTAAGACGATTCAATGGCCCGCGCTCCATCGCGCCCGATCGCGAGGGCGAAGATTGCGCGACGCGCTTTCGAAAATCTTGCGCGAATTGTCGACAAATCGGGGTTGTCCGCGTCAGCCGATTGCAATGCTGACCGGGCGCTTAATGCGATCGTCGAGACTAGGACCGATGCGGACGCGTTTGTCGCTTGGCCAGCGTCAGCCGCCGCGCACAGCCGGCATTGTCATGCGCTCGAGCTTGCAGGCGCGTTGCGTCACTTCGGGGCAGACACGGAACGCAAAGCTCCTGGTCAGACATATGCGGACTTCACTGAGCCGCTTCTTGTCGCACATGACCGCGACATCGTCGCGCGACAGGTTCGGGTTGGCCTTGACGAAAGCGTCGGCGACGTCCGCGGCAGTCACCATCGTCGGCTGCCCGAGCGCGAGATAGTCGTCCGGAATTTTGACGGCCGCGCGCGCCTTGCGCATCGTTTCGAAATAGGCGTGCGGCGTGAGCCCCGAGCAGGTGCCGTGCCGGTCCCATTCGTGAAAGACGAGGCGCGGGCTCGGCATCAGGTCGAGCACGCTGCCGACGATGCCGCGATCGAGGCGCGGCGCCGGCACCTGGCAATACGAAGGAAAGCCGCGCTCGTACTGCGGCCATAGGCCGTGCACGACGAAGGCGAACGGCCGAGCGCCGCATTGCTGGTCGGGGGCGCGGTTCGGCGCGCGCTCCGCCGAAGCTTCGCAATAGGACGGCGACCAGGACAGCGACAGCACGTAGTAGTCGAACTTGCCGGGCTCGTTCTGGCGGCGGTCCTGTGCGGCGGCAGGCGCCGCGAGCGCCATGCCGACAGCCATTGCGAGGCCAAGGCCTCGCAGCAAAGGGAGAAGACGCCCGGGGCGCATCGAAGCCTCCCAACACGAACTGACGCGAACAAAACAGGAATTGACCGGGATCAACGGTTCCAGCCTCACGATACCGACAATTTCGGAACAATACAAGAACAAATTGAAACGAAGCCAGATCGTAAAGCCGCAGTGTCCACAGGGAACGAATGAGTAAGTGACGCGTTATACGTCTTGTGATGGATATACGCTTTATGAGGATCTAAACGGAGTGGGGGATCATCATGGCGCGACGAATTACCCCGAAGGACAATCTGACGCGCGGCGAGCGGCTTCAGATCATGCTCTCGCCGGACGAGCTCAGCGCCGTCGACGACTATCGTTTCAAGCAGAGAATGCCGAGTCGGGCCGCTGCGGTGCGCGAGCTGTTTCGTCTTGGCCTCGCCAGCGCCGGCGTGACTCAGGCCGCCTCCGGCAAGAAGTCGTCGGATTTCGGCGTTCTCGGCCAGACCAGTGGCGAACCCGGCGCGCCGATGCCTTCGTCGGTTTCTAAGTCTAATGAGTGACTTGCTCTTAGACCAATCCGGACTCGCCTTCGCGGCGGCGAGCGCGCACAGTTCTGGCGGGTGGAACCTCAGGGAGGAACCACATGACAGACACTCTCAATGCAGCGGAAATGCGCAGGCTCGCAATGCAGTGCGCCGCGCGCGCGCAAGACAGTAGCGTGAGTGAGGAAGAGCGCATGCGACTGATGCGCATGCGCGAAGGCTTGCTTGAAGTCGCCGCCTCCGCCGACTGGCTCGCCGGCCGGCGCAGTCCGGTCGCAGCCTGAACGCTGCGCGGCCGCGGGGACCTTACGGCCGCGCCATCTTGCAGCGTGGGTTATAGGCCCAGTTGAGGTCGTAGCCGGTGACGCACCATTCGACGCCCCAGTCGAAGCCGGCAAATCCGCCGTCCTCGCCGATCGAATATCTCACGACGTGCTTGCGGTACGGCGCCTGCGGATATCGCGCGTCGTTGACCAGCGCGACCGCCGTGCAGAAGCGGCGCGGCGTCGCACCGAGCGCCCACGGATTGTACGCGATTTCGCGCACGCGTTCGTAGCCGACGATCGCCACCTGGTTGGCCCAGAAATGCGCCTGTGTCTCGGAGAACTGCGACGAGATGCGGTCGAGGGCGGCGTCGCAAGCCGGCAGATCGCCATCGTAATTCGGACCGGAGAGATAGAAATTCTTCTCCAGCGGGCTTGCCGCCTGCGCCGGCGCCAGTCCGGCGAGCGCGAAAAGGGCAGCGGCGGCGACCGATTGCAGACGACGCGACGCACACGACATGGCGGTACTCCCTCGCAACGAGGCGGAGTTTATCACAGCTTTTAGGGGGTAAAGCGATTCGATTCACAGATTTGCGGATTTCAAGACTCGTGACTTTGCGTCGCCGGCGGCATTGTCCCGCCCGCGAATCGGGATACCGGCGGCGGTGAGTCGCGTAAGGCGCGCCGCCGGACAAAGTCCCGAAGCAGGAGGTGTCCGGCCCGCTTTCGGCGATCATTTTTCGCTGAAGCTTCGCCGGGAGAGTCCCGTCGGCGTCCGCTTGCGTCTGCGTTCGCGCGGCCGCGTTCAGGCCCTGCGCATGGCAACGAGGCTGCCGGCCGCCACGGCTGGCAGCCTCTTACCGCCAGTCCCCCAGAACAGCCTGCACCAGAGCGAGCGCCGCCACCGCGGCGGTATCGGCGCGCAGAATGCGCGGACCGAGCGACAGCCGCACGATGTTGCCATGCCCAAGCAGCATCGCTCGCTCCTCTTGCGAAAAGCCGCCCTCCGGCCCGATCACCAGCGCGACGCCGTCATGCGCCGGAGCGGCGTTGAGCGCCGCGACCGGATCGGCGAGGTCCGCGTCCTCGTCGCAGAACACGACGAGCCGGCCCGGCGCGAGCGATGCGACCGTGCGCTCCAAGGCGAGCGGCTCGCCGACCTCGGCGAGCGCGAGGACGCCGCATTGCTGCGCCGCCTCGATGACGTTGGCGCGCATGCGCTCCGTATTGACGCGGGCGACCTGAGTGTGCCGCGTAAGCACCGGCTGGATGCGCGCGGCGCCCATCTCGACTGCTTTCTGCACCATGTAGTCGAGACGGGCGTGCTTGAGCGGCGCGAACAGGAGTTCGACGCGCCCGGGCGCCGGCTGCGGCCTCGCCTGCCCGGTGAGCGCGAGCGCGCCGGAGCGCTTGCCGGCGGACGCGACCGTGGCCCGCCATTCGCCGTCGCGGCCGTTGAACAGCAACACGGCGTCGCCGGCCTCGAGACGCAGCACGTTGAAGAGATAATTGGCGCGGTCGCGGTCGAGCGTCACCTCCGCACCGGCGGCGAGCCGCTCGTCGACGTGAAGGCGCGGCGTGCGAAAATCGGTGTGCGACATCGGGTCCGGGGTGGTGAGGAAAACGCCGTTCAACGGCGGTTTAGCGCCTTGCGGCCGCCGGGGCGAGAGCCCGGACGCGGCCGCTCTGCCGCCTTCCCGACGCATTCAACGGGTTGTTATACCGCGGTAACACCGGTCGCATGCGGCCGGAGCGGCTGTATAATGGCGGCCGAGAGGGATCGAGAGGATCGATGGTCATGACACTGCGCCGGGGCCTCCTACTGGCCGTGGGCCTGCTGCCGCTGGCGGCCGGGTCCGCTTTCGCGCAATTCCCGCCGGCGCCGGGACAGCAGCCGCAACAGCCGCCGTGCATGGCCGATTTCACCAAGCTGCGGAACGACACCGAAAATAAAGCCCGGATGATCCAGGAAGCCGCCAAGCGCAAAGTCCAGCCGAAGGAAGCCTGCCACCTGTTCACCGTGTTCCACGCGGCGCAGGCCAAGATGTACAAATACGCGACCGACAACGCGACCTGGTGCGGAATTCCACCGCAGGTGATCGAGCAGATCAAGACGGGCATGAGCCAGGCGCAGCAGATCCGCACCAAGGTGTGCAGGGTGGCAGAAGCCCCGCCGCGTCCGTCCGGCCCCTCGCTCAGCGATGCGCTCAGCGCGCCGGTGGTCAACTCCGACAACATCAAGACGGGGCGCGGCACCTACGACACGCTGACCGGCACGCCGATCGGCAAATGACCGACAGCGCCGGACGCGTCGCCGATGCGACCGGAAACTGGGTCGACGGTCTCGCCCCCGCCTTCACCCGCCCCTACCTGCGACTCGCGCGGCTCGATCGTCCGATCGGCTCGTGGCTTCTGCTGATGCCGTGCTGGTGGTCGGCGGGCCTTGCCGGGATGCGCGCCGGCGAGCTGCCGCGGCTGTCGCACATCATCCTGTTCTTCATCGGCGCCTTCGCCATGCGCGGCGCCGGCTGCACCTGGAACGATCTTGTCGACCGCGACCTCGACGCCAAGGTCGAGCGCACGCGCTCGCGTCCGATCCCGTCCGGCCAGGTCAGCCCGCGCAACGCCGCGCTGTTTCTGATCGCCCAGGCGTTGATCGGCCTCATCGTCCTTTTGCAATTCAACCGGTTCACGATCGTCTGCGGCTTTGCCTCGCTCGGCGTGGTGGCGATCTATCCGTTCATGAAGCGGATCACCTACTGGCCGCAGATCGTGCTCGGCCTCGCCTTCTCGTGGGGCGCGCTGATGGGATGGCCGGCGGCCTTCGGCCGGCTCGATGCGCCGGCGCTCGTGCTCTATCTCGGCTCGATCTGCTGGGTGATCGCCTACGACACGATCTACGCGCACCAGGACCGCGAGGACGATTTGATGATCGGCATCAAGTCGACCGCCTTGCTGTTCCGCGAGCGAACGCGGCCGATGCTGGCCGTGTTCTACGCCGCCGCGGTGCTGCTGATCGGCCTGGCCGGATGGATGGCGGGTGGCGGATTGATCTTCATGGCCGGCATGGCCGCTTTCGCCGCGCATCTGGCGTGGCAGGTGTTGCGCGTCGACATCGACGACCCGGCGCACTGCCTCGTTCTGTTCAAGTCGAACCGCGACGCCGGCCTGATCCTGTTCGGCGCGATGCTGCTCGACGCGGCGTTTTAGGCCAGTATTCGAGACTTGATGTTGACATACCGACATACCTAGCGTATGTCTAGACATATGATCGAACGCACCACCGTCCGCCTCCCTGAAGAATTGCTTCGGCGTGCCAAGCGCAAGGCCGCCGCTGAAGGTCGAACTTTGACCGCCTTGATCGAAGACGGGTTGAGGCTCGTCGTGGCCAATCGCGAGGAGAAGCCCGCGCGGCCGTACCGGAAATTTCCCGTGAGCAAAGCAGAAGGGTGGGTTCTGCCGGGTATCGATATTGAGAAATTCTCGGACGTCCAGGGAATGGACGACCTTGAATATGCCGCTCGGTTGAAGAACGGCTTTAAATGACCCTTCCTGACGTCAACGTGCTCATATATGCGTTTCGGAAAGGCGCAGAGCAACATGCTCTTTGTCAACGCTGGTTGCGGGCGGTTATTTCATCCGAGGCCGCTTTCGGCATATCGCCCCTTGCTCTTGCCGCCGTCATTCGTGTGACGACGGATCGGCGGATTTTCGCCGAGCCCAGCACAATTGAGGAGGCCGTCGGCTTCGCCGAAGACCTCATGTCGCGCCAGAATTGTCAAATCATCGAACCCGGCGCTAGGCATTGGCAGATTTTCGCCGAGCTCTGCGCTCGGACAAGCACGACCGGGCGACGCCTTACTGACGCCTGGTACGCGGCACTTGCGATCGAATGGGGCTGCGAGTGGATTACGTTCGACCGCGACTATGCCCGGTTTCCGGGTCTCAAATGGCGCACGCCTGACGCGGCGGTCTAGTGGCTCGCGGCCGCGGCCGGGTCGGGCCGCGCGGACCCGCTCATGCTCGACTTGCCGAACATCGACCAGCCGCTGAAATTCAACAGGCTCTTCTTCGGCGTCGACGCCTTGACCGGCTCAGGCCGGGCCGGCGCGTCCGGCGCGTCGGACGAGTCCTCTTCGTCGAGGCCGTCGGCGCCGGCGAGCACATCGCCGATCGTGTTGTATTTCGGGATCGAGCCGGTGGTGACGGGCGCGCCCTTGGCCGCGTAATGCGCGCGCGCCTTCGCGGCGGCGACTTCGCCGGGGATCGCGTTCGGACGGCACGGCGTGCGTCCGCTGGCGCGGCGCATCAGGTCGACATGGATGTGATTGTAATGCGCGGCGTTGTAGCCCGGCGCCAGCACGGTGGTGAACATCTGGCAGGCGGAAAGCTGCACGTCGTGCAGGAAGCCCTGCTCTTCC
>DASTGR010000130.1:0-14712 GCA_035718885.1 Pseudolabrys sp.
GCCGTCGCGCGGCCCAGGGCGGCGCGGGCGTCCTCGAGCGCCTTCCGGTGCCGGGCGCGGGTGACAAGGCTGGATTCGGAGCCGGAGAGGAACTCGTCGGCATCGCGCTCAAGGGCAGCGAGCAGCTCCGAGAGGCCCGCACCGGTGGCGGCAGAAAGACTGAATCGATATTCTCCCGTGTGAGAACCACATTCATTTCTTCCCGTTAATGAACGGGTAACCATGTCATTTAAAGCATCGTTAGTCCGTTCCTTTGGTTCATTCCTACCGGACCACCCGTCAGTAGACTCCTCCCCACTAAGCTCCTGATCCAAATCAACTTTGTTCCGCACCAGCCAGACCCGGGGCGGCGTCCCGGCGCCAAGCTGCGGCGCCGGCGGCTCCTCCTCTGTGGCGTCGACCACCCACAAGACCAGATCCGCGTCGGCCGCTCGTGCCTGCGCCCGCCGCACCCCTTCCATTTCGACGGGATCGTCGGTGTCCCGAATGCCCGCGGTGTCCAGCAGCGTCACCGGCATCCCGCCGAGATCGAGGTGCACTTCGATGACATCGCGGGTCGTGCCGGCGTAGGGCGACACGATCGCCGCCTCCCGCCGGGCGATGCGGTTCAGAAGGGTCGACTTGCCCGCGTTCGGCGGCCCGGCAATCGCCACGACCAGCCCCTCGCGCAGCCGCTCGCCGCGATGCCCATCGGCCAATGCACGACCGATCTCGGCCTCGAGCTCCCGCGCGATCGCGACCGCCGGCGCCAGCAACTCCTCCGGCACATCGCTCTCGTCGGAAAAATCGATGCGCGCCTCGACCAGCGCCAGCGCCTGGATCAGCTTCTCGCGCCAGGCGTCGGCCTGCTTGCCGAGCACGCCGCGCATCTGCCGGTAGGCTTGCCGGCGCTGGCCCTCGGTCTCGGCCATCACCAGATCAGCCAGGCCCTCGACGGCGGTGAGGTCGAGCTTGCCGTTCTCGAAGGCGCGACGGGTGAACTCGCCCGCCTCCGCGGGCCGCAAGCCCTCGACGCGGCCGAGCGCGGCGAGCAGCGCCGCGATGATGGCGCGGCCACCGTGCGGCTGGAGCTCCGCCGTATCCTCGCCGACTTCGCTCTTCGCGGCCTCGAAGAACAGCACCAGCCCTTCGTCGATGATCTCGGCCGACGCGGGATCGCGGAACCGCGCGAGCCCGACCTTGCGCGGCTCCGGCACTTTCACGCCGAGCGCTTCGAGCGCGGCGCGAGCGCGGGGCCCTGCGATGCGGATGACGGCGATGGCCGCGGGCGGCCGTCCGGAGGAGAGGGCGAAGATCGTGTCGCGGGGCGCGTCGCTCATTGCGCGGCGAGGAAGCGCCACGGGGGAGGGGAGGTCAAGATCGAATCCCCTCGTACCTACAATCAAGAGCCGGTCCTTCCTGATTGTCTAAAGACCGCCAAATAGTCGCGCACGGCCGCACCAGCCGGGTTATCATTTCTCGCCAAGATTTCGCCGAAGCGCCCGCCTCCTCCATTCCTCCAGCCCATGCCCAGGCAGATAAACCATGCCCGAAATCCGTCCCGCCTTTGACGATGCCGATGCATATGAGCGCTACATGGGCCGATGGAGCCGCGCTATCGGCGAGAAATTCCTTGCCTGGCTGGCGCCGCCGCGCGACGCGCGCTGGCTCGATATCGGCTGCGGCACCGGCGCATTCAGCAGGTTAATTGCGCAGCATTGCGCGCCGACGTCGCTGAGCGGGATCGACCCGTCGGCTGCGCAGATCGACTTCGCGCGCGCGCAGCTGCCGGCCGCCGACCTGCGCGTCGCTGATTCGATGGCGCTGCCGTTCGCCGATGCCGCCTTCGACGTCGTTGCATCGGCGCTGGTCCTGCATTTCATTCCCGACCGCGGCAAGGCCTTCGCGGAGATGAAACGCGTCGTTCGTCCCGGCGGTGTCGTCTCCGCCTACACGTGGCAGCGCTCGACAAAGGACGATTTTGCGCCTTACGCCGCAATGCTGAAAGGTTTGGCCGCGATCGGCGTCGAGGCGATGCGTTCGCCGACCGTCCCGGAGCAGCAGCTCGCCGGCCTGCGTGCGGCGGCCGAGGCCGCCGGGCTTGCAGCGATCGACGTTGCCGAAATCGAAGCGAAGCAGAGCTTTGCCGACTTCGACGATTACTGGGCGGTGCAGACGCTGACGGTTTCGCCGGTCGGCAAGACAGTCGCAAAACTCGACGATGCACAGCGCGCGCGACTTCGCGAAACGATGCGCGGCTTCGTGCCGATTGCGGCCGACGGCAGCATCACCTATGCCGCCCGCGCGGTGGCGTTCAAGGCACGGCGGCCGGACTGAGCCCGATGCCGAACGCGTATCATCCCGAAGCCTGGCACGAGCTTTACGTGACACTGGGCGGCGCACTCGCCACGCTCACCGGACTCCTGTTCGTCGCCACCTCGCTGCACGTCGACAAGGTCGCGCAGACGCCGCATTGGGCGCGGCGCGCCTTCACCAACACCTTCTCGCTGATCATCGCATTGATCGAATCGCTGCTGGTGCTGGCGCCGCAGCCGGCCGAATGGCTCGGCTATGAGTTGATTGCGCTCAACCTGTTCGCGCTCGTCGTGCTGATGCTGCCGCTGATCCGGAGCTGGCTGACCAGCGTGAAAGGTCTGCCGCCGCTCCGTCTGTTTTTCGGCACAGCGGCGTGGCTCGTCGGCGCGGCCGGCGGGGCAGGACTCATCGTCCATGCCGGGGGCGGAATGATTCTGGTGACCTTGAGCTGCCTGATCCTGATCTGGGTCTGCGTCTGGAACGCGTGGTCGCTGCTGATCGCCAATTTCCATCGCTGACCGCGATAGCGTCGATCAAAACATAAAATAGGTCAGCATTATTGACATAATTCGGTTCGGCGGTACCGTGGCGCTCCGTTTCGATCGGAGCATCGCCATGCCACCTCTCGCCAATCCTTCTTTCCCCGCCACCTTCGCCGCCGCGTGGATCGCCAACTGGAATGCGCGCGACGTCGAGGCCGTACTCTCGCACTTTGCCGACGACTGCGTGTTCGAAAGCCCGGTCGCGCAGTCGGTCACCGGCGAAGGCAGGCTCGTCGGCAAGGCGAAGCTGCGCGCCTACTGGGAAGCGGCGCTCGCGCGCATCCCGTCGATGCATTTCACCCTCGACGATGTCGCCTGGGATTCAGGCCGCCGCACGCTGGCGGTGATGTACACCTCGCAGGTCGGCGAGCGCGTCACATCGAGCAGCGAGCTCATGACCTTCGACGCGCAGGGCCGGCAGACGCTCGGCCGCGCCTATTACGGCACGGTCTGGAGCGGCGGGCAGCGGAGCGTGCCATGAGCGACAAGACACCGCTCGCCATTGTCGCCGCGGAGGCCGCGCCGCGCGCCCGGCAGTCGAATTACCCGGAGCCGTTCCTGTCCCGCATGGGCGGGCGTGAGAAGCGACCACTCAGCGATGTCTTCGGGCTGAAGAATTTCGGCGTCAATCTCACGCGGCTCGCGCCCGGCGGCGAATCGGCGCTGCTGCACCGGCACAGCAAGCAGGACGAGATGGTCTACATCCTCGACGGCCGGCCCACGCTCGTCACCGATCGGGGTGAGGTGCAGCTTGCTCCCGGCATGTGCGCGGGTTTCCCGGCCGCGGGCCTGGCGCATCAGCTCGTGAACCGCACGTCGAGCGACGTGATCTATCTCGAGATCGGCGACCGCACGCCGGGCGACGAAGGGACATATCCGGCCGACGACATCGCGGCCAAGCTGACGCCCGGCGGCTGGGTCTTCACGCATAAGGATGGCAGCGCGTATTGAGTGATTGAGGCGCGCGGCAGATGTCGTTGTGCCCTCTCCCCTCGTGGGAGAGGGCATTGAGAGATTTTCCGAACATGATGATGGGTGAGGGGGACCGATCCCCCTCACCCATTCTTTTCATTTGCAATGCTGCGGATGCCCTCTCCCACGAGGGGAGAGGGCACAGCGACGACCGCTTACAACGCCGCCACCCCATCGATCTCGATATCGAAAGGCCCCGGCCACCCGGCAATGTGCATGAAGATGCGCGCCGGCGACTCGTTCGGAAAATAGCGCGCATAGACGGCATTGAACGCCGCGAAGTGCGATGGCTCCAGCACGCAGTAGACGTTGCATTTCACGAGCTGGCTTATCGATGCGCCCGCCGCTTCGAGGCAGCGCTGCATCTGCGTCAGCACCCTGTTGGCCTGGATGTCGAACGGCGCGGGTCTGACCTCGCCGGTTTCCGGATCGAACGGCGGCAGGCCCGACAGGAACACGAAACCGTTGGCGATGACGACCGGCGTGATCGAGCCGGTGCGGCCGATCGCGTAGCGCTCGAGCCAGGTCGAATAAGGCTCCACGCGCAGGCGCTTGAGCATTTCTGCCTCCCTTTGGATGAGGCAACAGGGTACGGCGCCAGGTTCGCGCATTGCTTCGGTCGCCGCCGTAACGACTCCCGCGCGGATAGCCGCGCGCGTCCTGTGCAATGCCAGCGCGTGGCGCGCGTTCGGCCCCGCGTTGATCATCGTCAACTCTGCGAATTGTTTGACTTCAATCCGTCTCAATCCCGACGGTACCATCGCGAGACCCGTTAAGGGCGCGCCGCTTTCATGATCGGCGCATCAACCGCAAAGGGGCACGACATGAAGCGTATCATTCTCGCACTCGTCATCACCGCTTTCGCCGCGGGCTCGGCGATGGCGCAGTCCTGCGAAAGCAAGGCGGTCGGCAAGGACGGCAAGGCGCTGGCCGGCGCGGCGAAGACGAGCTTCCTCAAGAAATGCAAGGCCGATGCCTGTGCCGGCAAGGCCGTCGACAAGAACGGCAAGCCGCTCTCCGGCGCCGCCAAGAACAGCTTCATGACGAAGTGCGAGAAGGACGCCTGAGCCGCAACGCGCGCGGCCTCGCTCATCGTTTCGTTGTCTTCGACGCCGAACGCACGGCCGGCACGGTTCGCACGGCCGCGCGTTCGCGCATGCTTTCATCCCGAGGGACGACCATGCACAAACCTCTGCTGCTGATCCTGACCGCCGCCGTCGCGGGGCTCGCAATCTTCGCCGGACCGGCGGCCGCACAACAGAAGACGGTCAAGGCGTGCGAGCAGGAATGGCGCGCCAACAAGGCCGCCAATCAGGCCGCCGGCATCACCGAGAAGGCCTATGTCGAGAAATGCCGCGCCGGGACGGCCGCCGCGCAACCGGCGCCGGCCGCGACGACCGCCAAACCAGCCGCCGCGCCGACAACCGCTGCGAAGCCCACGAAAACCGTGAAAGCTTGCGAAGACGAGTGGCGCGCCAACAGGGCCGCCAATCAGGCCGCCGGCGTCACGCAAAAATCGTATGTCGAGAAGTGTCGCGCCGGGACGGCGGCCGCGCAGCCGGCACCGACCGCTGCGCCGGCCGCGCCGCCTCCGAGCCGCACGACGACGACAACGCCACCGCCGGCGACCAGCCGTCCGTCACAGCCGGCCGCGACTGCACCGTCCACGCCTCCCGCGCCGGCGGCGACACGTACACCCGCCGCAGGTCAGCCGGCAGGCGCCAATCAATATGCGACCGAAGCGCAGGCCAAGGCGCGCTGCCCGTCGGATACGGTGGTGTGGGCCAATCTCGACTCGAAGATCTATCACTACAGCACGAACAGGAATTACGGGCAGACCAAGAGCGGCGCCTATATGTGCGAGAAGGACACCGCTGCGGCGGGCATCCGCGCCGCCAAGAACGAGAAGCGCCCCTGATCTGATCGCGGCCGCGCGGCGTCAGGCGCTCACGCGCTGCGGATGCGCGTGATCGTGCGCGTGGCTCAGATCGACGCCGAAGACCTGCGCGAGCTGAAGGCGGCCCTTCGGCGTCACCGTGACGACGCGCCTGTCGCGCACGCGCGCGATCCAGTTCAGATCGAACAGATGCTTCGCCAGCGCGCCGCCGACGGCGCCGGCGAGGTGCGGGCGGCGCTCGCTCCAGTCGATACACGGACGGCAGAAGGCGCGGCGGCCTGACCGCGCCGCGGCGATGTCGATGCCCAGTTCGGCAAAGAACATCTCGCCGGCATTGGTGACGATGCCGCCATCGGTGCCGAATTCGACGAAGCCGCGCGCCTGAAGCGTGTCGGCGAGCGCGACGCCGAGGCGGCCGGCGAGGTGGTCGTAGCACATGCGCGCGGCGCGCATGTCGTCGGGGACACGCGGCGGCTTCACGCGCGGCGGCGAGGCGGACGCTACCGCCATGATGCTCTCCAGCATGGCCGCGACATGCGGACCGGCGAGACGGAAGTAGCGGTGCCGGCCGGCCGGCGACGAGGCGATCAGTTTCGCGTCGGCGAGCTTGGCGAGATGGCCGCTCGCGGTTTGCGGCGAGACATGCGCGACAAAGGCGAGCTCGCCCGCGGCATAGGCGCGGCCGTCCATCAGTGCGCACAGCATGTTGGCGCGCGCCGGATCACCCACCAGTGCCGCGACGGCGGCCATATCGAGAACCTCTGCCATGACGCCATGATACCGCGAAGGGCAGGGCGGCGCACGGGCCCACGCTTCGGCGGCCACCGTACTGTTCGGCCCTGCCGGCGGCCCGTATCATGAACCCGATGGAAGAGGGGGACCGTGATGACATTCTGGAAGCCGCTTGGCCTTGCGCTCGCCGCCGCCGCGCTGACGATATTGCCGGCGCAGGCGCAGTCGGATCTTGCGCGTGCCTACCGCATCATCGCATCGAAACAGTACGTCGACCTGACGCACAGCTTCTCGCCGGAGACGCCGGTGTGGTCCGGCTTCGGCCAGGCGAAGTTCACGCCGGCCTTCGACCCGAAGACCAAGAAGCCCTACACGATCAAGGAGGACGGCTTCCGCACGACCTATTACGACATGGTCGGGCAGTACGGCACGCATGTCGATCCGCCGGCGCATTTCGCCGAAGACGGCAAGACGATGGACGAGATCCCGCTCAAGCAGATGATCCTGCCGCTGGTCGTGCTCGACGACACGCCGTATCTGGCCAAGGACCCGAACCACGCCTTTTCGATCGCCGACCTCAAGGCGTGGGAGAAGACGCACGGCCGCGTGCCGAAGGGTTCGTTCGTGGCGCTGCGCACCGACATGTCGAAGGACTGGGACAAGGACCCGGAGCGATTCAAGCGCGCGCCGTTCCCGGCCTGGGCGTTCGAGACGATCAAGTTTCTCTACGAGCAGCGCGGCGTCACCGCGACGGGCCATGAGTCGCTCGACACCGACACGACCGACAAGATGGAGTCGGAGACCTACATCTTGCAGAAGGGTCACTACCAGATCGAGGTGATGGCCAATCTCGACAAGGTGCCGCCGAAGGGCGCGCTCATCGTCGTCACCTGGCCGAAGGTGAAGAAGGGCCTCGGCTTCCCGGCGCGCGCCTTCGCAATATTGCCCTGAGCGTGGCGGGTTCCCGATCGTTCGACTTGTTAGCGCCCGCTTAACCATGGCGGCGAAGTGGCGCGGCTTTGCCCCGCTTTGCACGCCTTTGGCCACGCTTCAGCCATCCCTCTGCGTGAAACTATTCGTCGGACGATGGATGGACGGATGCAGACAGCGACAATCGGCATGTTCGAGGAGGTCGACCGCCGGCTCGGCGCGCTGGCGCACGCCGCGACGGCGCCGGCCGAACCTTTGCCGTTCGTCGACTCGCCGCCGAAGGTTCCCGGCGTCACGATTCTGCCGCCGCCGCCCGCCGACGATCGCGTCCGGCGCATCGCCGTCACGGCCGCCGCGGTCATCGCCGCTCTCGGTCTCGTTGTCATCGCCGCGCTCAACATCGCGCATCTCCTGCGCGGGCCGGAAACGCTGACCGGCAAGGCGGCGGTCGACTCCGTCGTCGCGCGCATCCTCGTCGCCGAGTCGCACGGCGCGCTCGACATCCGCAACAAGCGCTCGAGCGCGGCGGGGCCGGCGCAATTCCTCGACGACACCTGGCTCGAATTGATCCGCGCCGCGCGCCCCGATCTCGCCAAGACGCATAGCCGCGACGAGTTGCTGGCGCTGCGGCAGAAGCCGGGACTGGCGCACGAGATCGCCAAGCGATTTGCGGAGCGCAACGCCGCCGTGCTCAAGCGCCGCGGCCTGCCGGTGACAGCCGGCACACTCTATCTCGCGCACTTCGCCGGACCCGCCGGCGCGGCCGCGCTCCTCAAGGCGCCAGACGACGCCGACGCCGCGGCCGTGATGGCCAAGGCCGACGCCAGCGGCAAGACGAAACGCGAGCAGATCGTCAAGGCGAACCCCTTCCTCGACAAACTCACCGTCGCCGACGTCAAGCGTTGGGCCGAGCGCAAGATGGATGGGCCGGCGCTGGTGCTGACCGAGCTCTTGTCGGCCTCTGCGAAGAAGTAGCCGCCTCAGCGGAAGCCGGCGGCAAGACCGACGACGCGGCCGTCCAGTCCCGCAAAGCCATGATGGCCCTTGGCCTGACAGGGATTACCCGAGTCGGCGCCGCCATCGACCCACACCACACGCGCGCGTCCTGCCGACCATTTGATGAAAGGCTCGACCCCGGCCGGCTGCGTAAAGCGGCATCCGTCCTGCCGGTGATGGATCACGAGCGTATGCGGCAGGCGCGACGGGGACCCGAGAATAGCCTCGACATTCTGCCCGCTGCCGGACTCCGGACTGAGGAAGCCTGACGTCAGGACGAGCGCGTCGGGATGCGCGCCGGCCGCAATTCCTTCCGCCGCGCGCAACGTGCCGCGGCTTGTCCCCACCACCGTCACCGGCCCCTTGATGGCCCGCATATAGTCGACGGCGGCTTTCAAATTGATATCGGCATCGACCACCAGCACGGCGAGCCCATGCGTCTCATAGGCCTTGCGCGTACGAACGAGCTGATTGCCTTTGAGCCGCCCTATCGCGCCGCCCGGACCGGCGGCGATCTGCCCATCGCCGCCCGGCATCAGGATGACGCTGGCGTGCGGCGCCGCAGGCTTCAGGAGCACGGCGCGCGAGCCGCCAATGCTCACCGTCTCGTCCGCGCGCGCGGGCACCGGCCCAATCGCCGCCGCGACCGCTATCGCCGCCAGTGCAAATGCGCCGCAAAACCGCATGGCCGATCCCCCTTGCCCAGTGCGCAGGATCGGATCATAGCAGCAGGAACGTCAACCACGACGGCGACATTGCCTTAGGCACGCGCGCTGCGCCTGTGTCGCGAAACCGATAGGCTTGGCCCGATGTCCGCTCCACAAAACGCCGCGCACACCAATCGCCTCGCCGGCGCGACGTCGCCGTACCTGTTGCAGCACGCGCACAATCCGGTCGACTGGTGGCAGTGGGGCCCCGAGGCGCTCGCCGAGGCCAAGCGCACGAACCGGCCGATCCTGTTGTCGGTCGGCTATGCAGCCTGCCACTGGTGCCATGTCATGGCGCACGAATCCTTCGAGGACGAGGCGACCGCGGCGGTGATGAACGAGCTGTTCGTCAGCATCAAGGTCGATCGCGAGGAGCGGCCGGACATCGATCAGATCTACATGAATGCGCTGCATCTGCTCGGCGAGCAGGGCGGCTGGCCGCTGACCATGTTTCTGACGCCGGAGGCGGAGCCGGTGTGGGGCGGCACGTATTGGCCGAAGGAATCGCGCTTCGGCCGGCCGGCCTTCACCGACGTACTGCGCTCGGTCGCGCGCATCTTCCGCGAGGAGCCGGAGAAGATCGCGAAGAATCGCGCGGCGCTGCTTGCCAACCTGTCCCAGAAGGCGCGTCCCGAGGGCAAGGTCGTCATCGCCGAGAAGGAGCTCGACGCCGCCGCGCGCCAGATCGGAAACATGTTCGACGGCGTCAACGGCGGCTTGCGCGGCGCGCCGAAATTTCCGCAGCCGGCGATCCTCGAAATGCTTTGGCGCGCCGGGCTGCGCACGAACGACACGCGCTTCTTCGAGGTGGTCGAACACACGCTCGAGCGCATGTGCGAGGGCGGCATCTACGATCATCTCGGCGGCGGCTTCTCGCGCTATTCGGTCGACGAGCGCTGGCTGGTCCCGCATTTCGAGAAGATGCTCTATGACAATGCCCAGCTCCTCGAATTGCTGGCGCTCGCCTGGCAGCACGGCGGCAATCCGCTGTTCGCACAGCGCGCGCGCGAGACGGTCGAATGGCTCAAGCGCGAGATGACGACCGCCGATGGCGCCTTCTGCGCCTCGCTCGACGCCGACTCCGAAGGCGAGGAGGGCAAGTTCTACGTCTGGTCGAAGAACGAGATCATCGAGCTGATCGGACCGGAAGCGGCGGAGTTCTTCGCGCGCCATTACGACGTGACCGACGACGGCAATTTCGAGGGTCACAACATCATCAATCGCCTGCACAGCGTTCCACGGAGCGGGGACGACGAGGCGAGGCTCGCGGCGCTTCGCTCGATCCTGCTCGAAGCGCGTGGAAGCCGCGTGCGGCCCGGCCTCGACGACAAGGCGCTTGCCGACTGGAATGGGCTGATGATCGCGGCGCTGGTCAATGCCGGCGTCGTCTTCGACGAGCCGGGCTGGATCGGGACGGCCAAACGCGCGTTCGATTTCATCACGGAGACGATGACTCGCGGAGATCGGCTTGGTCATTCCTATCGCGACGGCAAGCTGCTGGTGCCCGGGCTTGCCTCGGACTATGCGGCGATGATCCGCGCCGCACTCGCGCTCTACGAGGCGACCGGCGCGCGCGCCTGTCTCGACCGCGCGCTCGTCTGGCAGCAGGCGTTCGACGCGCATTACAGCGACGACGAGACCGGGGCCTACTACCTCGCGGCTGACGACGCGTCCGATCTACTGATGCGGCCGCACGCGACCGCCGACGACGCGATCCCCAACGCCAACTCGCTCGCCGCCGGCAACCTCGTGCGGCTCGCCGTGCTGTCCGGCGACGACGCCTTCCGCGCCCGCGCCGACCGGCTGCTCGAGCACATCCTCTCGGCCAATGCGCGCAACCTGTTCGGGCATTGTGTGCTGCTAAACGCGCTCGACCTGCGTCTGACCGGCGCGGAGATCGTCGCCGCCGGCCCGGACGCGGAGAATTTCGCGCAAGCTGCGCTGAAGCTGCCGTTCACCGGCCGCATCGTGCTGCGCGCCGCGAGCGCCGCCGATCTCGCCGCGACGCATCCGGCGCAGGAGAAGCTGAAAGCCGTCTCTGGCAGCGCCGCTTTCGTCTGCGTCGGGGAGCGCTGCTCGCTGCCGGTGACGGAACCCGGCAAGATCGCGGAAGCCGCCGTGTCGATGCGCGCGGCCTGATCCGGCCTACCGCTAGGGCTGCTTGCCGACATTACAAAACGGCTTATAGATGTGAAATCGTCCGCGTCGCCGCTGGGGAGCCGATGCAGCAGGAAATCCGGTTTTGCACCGCTCCTGACGGAGTGCGCCTCGCTTACGCCATGCTTGGCGAAGGCTCGCCGATCGTCCGCGCGCCACACTGGTTCACCCACCTCGAGTACGACCTCAACAGTCCGATCCAGCGGCATTTCGTGCTCGGCCTTGCGCACGGTCACCGTCTGTTGCGCTACGACGCCCGCGGCAACGGCCTTTCGCAGCGGGACAATGTCGACGTGTCATTCGAGAAATGGGTCAGCGATCTCGAGACTGTCGTGGATGCCGCCGGCTTCGACCGGTTCCCACTGGTCGGCATCTCGCAGGCCGCGTCGATCTCGATCGCCTATGCCGCGCGTCATCCCGATCGGGTGTCGCACCTGATCCTCTATTGCGGCTATGCCCGCGGGCTCCTGCACCGCGAAGGCGATCCCGAGAAACAGAAGCAGAAACTCGACCTTGCATGCGCGCTCGTTCGCGACGGCTGGGGCAGCGACGAAGAGAGCCACCGGCAGTTCTTCACGTCGCAATTCATTCCCGACGGCACGATCGAGCAGCAGCACGCGCTCAACGAACTCGCGCGGCTCAGCGCCACGCCGGAAATGGCGGAGCGGTTCCTGATCGAAACCGCGAACGTCAACGTCGTCGACCTGCTGCCGAAGGTGAAGGCACCGACCTTGGTCATGCATGTGCGCCACGACGTGCGCGTGCCGTTTGCGCTCGGCCAGGAAATTGCTGCAGGCATTCCGGGTGCCAAATTCGTGCCCCTGGACGGCCGCAACCACATGCTTCAGCCGAACGAACCGGCGCATCGCCAGTTTCACAATGCAATTGCGACGTTTCTCGGCGAGAAGCCGATCCGCGGTGCTTTGCCGGGGACCACGACCCTCACCGAACGGGTCGAAGGCGCGGTCGGCACTGTCGAGCGCAACTGGTTCGTCAAGGTCGTCGTCATCTTCGCGGCGCTGACCGGCTGCGTGCTGTTCTTCATGGAAATGTGGAAGCTGCTGCACGGCGGGCACTGAGCGCGATCGTACCGCGAGAGGCGGCGGCGCACCCGATCAAGACGACAGGGCGCGGCCGCGTTTGATACGCCGCCAATCGAGCGCGGCGACTTCGTCCTTGATCCAGCGCCGGAACGCCTGTGCCGCCGCAGATGGCTTGCGCGCTTTCGCCCACACCAGGTGAAAGGCGCGGCCTGAGGGCTGCGCAAAATCCACCGGTATGACCAGGCGGCCGGTGCGCAAATCGTCATAAGCGAGCAGATCGTGCGCGAGCAGCACGCCCGCGCCTTCGCCGGCGGCGTCGAGCGCGTGGTCGGCGCTGTTGAAGCGCAGGCCGCGCCGCAGGTCGACATCGTCGACGCCCGCCGCCTTGAACCACTCGCTCCATTCCGGGCTTGCGCCGCGCGCCGACAAGGTCTCGTCGTGGATGAGCGGCAGGCGCCCGAGATCGCGCGGCGTCCGGATCGGCCCATGCTTCTTGAGCAGCCGAGGACTGCACACCGGAATAAAGGAGATGGCGGCCAGCGTCTCGACCGCGAGCGCCGGATCGGGCGTGGGGTCGACGATCATGTTGCGCACGGCGAGATCGACGCCGTCGGTGGTGAAGTTCACGTTGTTCAGCGACGAGGATATGCGCACGTCGACGTCGGGATAGGCGGGCCCGAAGCGATAGAGCCGCGGCGCGAGCCATTTCGAAGTGAGGCCCGGCGACGTGCTGACGACCAGGACATCGGGATTGTGGTTCGCAGCGAGGCTTGCGACCGCATCGCGGATCTGGGTGAAGCCGGTCTGAAGGCCCGGATAGAGCTGCTTGCCGGCGGCGGTCAGCGCAATGGCGCGCACACGCCGCTCGAACAGCTTCACGCCGAGGAAGTCCTCCAGGCCGCGGATCTGATGGCTGAGCGCACCGGCAGTGACGCTGAGCTCGCGCGCCGCCAGGGTGAGGCTCAAATGCCGCGCCGCCGCCTCGAAGGCGCGCAGGGCAGACAGCGGAGGCAGGGCCGTATGCATGAGATTTGCTCAAGTGTCGGCTGAGAACATGTCCTTTGTCAATCGGCCGAATAAGCGCGACTTTGGGGGCCTAGATGAGGTCCGCTCAAGCCAACCAACCGAGCGGGCCGATGACGATGGAGGTCATCATGGCCTATGCAGCCCGTCCCAGCGATTTCCACTCAGGCGTTGTCGCCGCCCGCCCGGCCGCGCGCATTCCGCGCCCGAGTTTCTTCACACGCCTCTTCGACGCGCTGATCGACACGCGCGCCCGTCAGGCCGAGCGCGACGTCGGGGCCTATCTGGCGCGGCGCGGCTACAAGCTGACCGACAGTGTCGAGCGCGAGATGAACGAGCGGCTGTTCAACGGCGGCTGGAATTCGCGCCGCTGAGTTGACGCACCCCGCAAATGAAAACGCCCGCCGGATGGCGGGCGTTTTGCGTTTCGGTGCTGCGACGATCAGGTGTTCATCGACTCGAAGAACTCGCCGTTCGTCTTGGTGTTGCGCAGCTTGTCGAGCAGGAAGTCGATCGCGTCCATCGTGCCCATCGGGTTGAGGATGCGGCGCAGGACGTACATCTTCTTGAGCACGGCCGGCTCTGTGAGCAGCTCTTCCTTGCGCGTGCCCGAGCGGGTGATGTCGATCGCCGGGAAGGTGCGCTTGTCGGCCACCTTGCGGTCGAGGATGAGCTCGGAGTTGCCCGTCCCCTTGAACTCTTCGAAGATCACTTCGTCCATGCGCGAGCCGGTGTCGATCAGCGCCGTGGCGATGATGGTCAGCGAGCCGCCTTCCTCGATGTTGCGCGCGGCGCCGAAAAAGCGCTTCGGCCGCTGCAAGGCGTTGGCGTCGACGCCGCCGGTGAGCACCTTGCCGGATGACGGCACGACGGTGTTGTAGGCGCGGCCGAGGCGGGTGATCGAGTCGAGCAGGATCACGACGTCGCGCTGGTGCTCGACCAGGCGCTTGGCCTTCTCGATCACCATGTCGGCCACCTGCACGTGGCGCTCGGCGGGCTCGTCGAACGTGGACGACACCACCTCGCCCTTCACCGTGCGCTGCATGTCGGTGACCTCCTCGGGGCGCTCGTCGATGAGCAGCACGATGAGGAACACTTCCGGGTGGTTGTCGGTGATCGCCTTGGCGATGTTCTGCAAGAGCACGGTCTTACCCGTGCGCGGCGGCGCCACGATCAGCGCGCGCTGGCCCTTGCCCTGGGGGCTGATGATGTCGATGACGCGCGCCGACTTGTCCTTGACGGTCGGGTCGAGCGTGTCGAGGCGGAGCTTCTCGTCGGGATAGAGCGGCGTCAGATTGTCGAAGTTGACGCGGTGCCGCACCGCTTCCGGGTTGTCGTAATTGACCGAGGTGAGGCGGGTCAGCGCGAAATAGCGCTCGCCGTCCTTCGGTCCGCGGATCTCGCCCTCGACGGTGTCG
>DASTGR010000131.1:0-24780 GCA_035718885.1 Pseudolabrys sp.
CGCCCGGCGTAGCACGTGCCGAATTGATAGCGGCCGAAGGCTAACAATTCGCCAAGTGATTCGCTCGAAACCGGCGCCGCAAAGAGGGTGGCGCAGCGGCGGCCGGAACCGCCGCTGCGCGTTCGCTAATTTGTCAATTGACCGCGAAGCAGTACAGCAAGCCGTCGCCGCCGGTCGACTTCAGGTCGGACTGGCTGCAACCGCCGCCGGGGCCGCGCGAGGGATGCGACGAGTTCCACGACTTTGACGGGGCGTCGTCCTGCAATCCGATACGATCGGCATGACCGAGCATCGCCGAGCCTTGCGTGCTGCTCGTCCAGTTCTTGCAGGTGCGGTCCTGATCGCCGGCGAAGGCCGTGCCGTCGGGCTGCGAGCCAGTGAGGATATCGTGGCGGTTCGGTGTATCGCCGCGACCGTTGATGACCTCACCCTTCTCGGACAGCGCCGTCTGCTTGGTGAGGTTGTTCTCGCCGTGCAGATTGGCGACGTCCTTGGCGACGACGACGCCCTTGGCGTTGGTCCAGGGGCCCTTGCCGATGCGGTCCTTCGCGTTCACCGCGCCGGCCCCTTGCGTGGACAGATAAGCGTGCCAGGTCTTGCCGGTAGCGCCGGCAGCCTGCGCCAGCGACGCACAATGCGCGTCGGCACCGGCGAGCCCGCCGAGGTCGGCGCCCTTGCCGACGCCCTGGCTGGTCACGAAGAAGGTCATGTTCGCCTGCTGCCCGAATGCGGGTGCGGCGCACAGTGCAGCGATCAATGCGGCGAATGGCGCAGTAGTACGGACGATACTCATTGAGACGTCTCCCCCGCCGGACGGCGCACGGCGACATGCCGGCTCCGCGGCTGAAGGAATCAACACCGTCGCCAGAACGGCTATTCCGGCGACGGTGTGCCGCAGGATGCCTTGAAGATTTCGATTGCCAAAAATCAAAAAGCCCGGCGTCGCCGCCGGGCTTCGACATCGGTCACGATGCTTTCGGCATCACATCGGCTGGAGATTGCCCGCCGCCTGCTTGCCGCGCTCGGTGACGATCTCGTAGCTGACCTTCTGGCCTTCGTTTAGCGAACGCATGCCGGCACGCTCCACCGCCGTGATGTGCACGAACACGTCCTTCGAGCCGTCGTCCGGCTGGATAAAGCCGTAGCCCTTCTGGGTATTGAAGAACTTCACAGTTCCGGTAGCCATCGGTAGTTCCTTTCAAGCGTCTCTTCGTTGTGCGCCCCACGAACATCGTGGGGCGGCAACATCCGAGTTTTGGGGGGTCACTTGAGTCGCAGCCCAAAGCCGGGAGCGTGTCAGCAAGAGAGGCCGAAAACCAGGTTGCCCGCGGCCAGATAGACGGAATTCCCGTCACGGTCAACGGGGATAGCCGCCATGCGCGGCGTGGGGAACCGCCTTCAGGACTTGGTAAGCGGTGCGGGTCTATGGTCGGCGGTCTGGAGCGTAAACCGTCACATCGGCGGCGCGAGAGCCATGAATCAGGACCAGCGCAAGAACCGCCGCCACCCTATCGCCTACATGGCGCGGCTGGAACTCCGTCCCGGCAAGATTGTGCGCTGCATGCTCTCGGACATCTCCGACAGCGGCGCCCGCCTCAACGTGCCCTTCCCCGACAAGGTGCCGGCACGCTTCAGGCTTTGGCTCACGACGAGCGGCAATGCGCGCCGGACCTGCCAGGTGGTCTGGCGCACGGCGCGCCAGATCGGCGTTAGGTTCGAGCGGGTCCTGAGCGAGCCGCAACGCGCCACGCTGGAGCCGGTCGACGACGTCTCGGCCGCCAAACGAGAAATCCGCGAGTCGATGGCCGAGGCCTGAGCCGGTTCAGGCCTGCTGGATCGCCGACAGGATCCACGCGCCGCCGCGCGCGCGCACGAAGGTCCACACCTCCGTCACCACGTCCGGCTGGCCGCCTTCGACGACACGGCCAGAGGCGCGATCGACCATGCTGTCAGTGAGCGCGAAGCGCATTGCGACGGTCGCGTACTCGCTGTCGCCTTCGCGCCAGGCTTCCGACAAATCGCCCTGCTCGAGATGCACGCCGCTCACCTTGTTGACGAGGCCGCGGCTCGCGTTCTGCGACATCTGCTCGGAGAAATAGGAGAGCATTTCCGGCGTGACGCGCGCGCGCAGTGCGTTGAGGTCCTCCGCCGAATAGGCCGCCTGGATGTCGCCGAGCAGACGCTCGAACGCGTCGTAATCGGCCTTGGCGATCTCGATGGGTTCGGACGCCGACGCGCCGCCGCCGAAGGCGCCTCCCAGCGGCGAGAAACCGAAGCCCGAACCACCGGCGCCAGTGCCGGCTCCGGCATAGGCCGGAGCGTTGCGCCGCTGCCACCAGGCAAAGAGCATCCTGGCAACGAACACGACAAGCGCGATCTGCAAAACGAGGCCGATGAGCGAGGCGAAGCCGCCCATGCCGCCGAAGAAGCCATGGCCGAACAGGAGGCCGAACAGGCCGGCGCCGAGGAAACCGGCTGCCAAGCCGCCGAACAGACCGCCGCCGAACAGGCCCGGCCGCGCCGCCGTGGCGCCGCCGATCGGTGAGGTGCGGTTCGGCTGGTTGATGCTGCGCTGGACCGGCGCCGCCGAGGGGGCGGTGCGCGTCGGGGCCGGAGCCGAGAAGGTGCGCGAGCCGCGGCTGCCGCCGGAGAAGCCGCCGCCGACGCGCGCGTCGGCGGCGTCGCCACAGACGAGCACCAGAGCGGTCGCAATCGCAGCAAGCGCGATGAGCCAACGGTGGCGAGGCATGGCGTCTTCTCTCCCAGAGCCAGAATGGCGCACGAGAAAATAGGCAGGGTTCCACATCATTGTAAGGGGCTCTGACGCCGCAGGCGCGCGTATTTCACGTAACAGAATTGTCAAAGCCTACGGCAGGAACCGACCGGCGGTTGCAGGCTTTCCCATCCGCGGGAGATGATGGAGAGGCCGATGCGAGCATTCCTCGCCGCAGCCATTTTTTCGACATGCATCGCCGCGGCAGCCGCCAAGCCGTCGCCGCCCGAAGCGATGCGGCTCACGCCCGCGCCGGCGGATCTGGCAATTGCCGTCGGCGCGGCCGGCGCGATGGTTGAATCCGACTACTTCCGGGCGCCCCAGCAGCGCTACTCCTCGCGTGGCGTGTCCGTCTGCCGCCTGCACTCCGAGATTTTCTCGAAATTGCGGCTGGCGCAGTCCTGCGACTGAGCCCTGTCAGCCGGCGATCGTCTTCTTCACTTCGGCAACGAGTTGCTTGAGCGTGAACGGCTTGGCCAGGAAGGCGTATTGCTCATTGCTCGGCAGGTTCTTGGCAAAGGCTTCTTCCGCGTAGCCGGAGACGAAGATCACCTTGAGGCCCGGATCGCGCCGCCGCAGTTCCTTGAGCAAGGTCGGGCCGTCCATCTCGGGCATGACCACGTCGGAGACGACGAGGTCGACGTGGCCCTCACGCTCGAGCACCTCGATCGCTTCCACGCCGTTGCTCGCCTCGAGCACCGTGTAGCCGCGGGACGCGAGCCCGCGCGCGTTGAGCGCGCGCAGGCCCTCCTCGTCCTCGACCAGCAGGATCTTGCCCTCCCCGGTCAGGTCCGCGGCCGCCTTGGCCATGCTGTCGGCCGCCGTCATTGCGCCCGCGACCGCCGGGGCTTCCGCCAGCGGCTTTTCAGCCGCGGACGGCACATGACGCGGCAGGAAAATCCGGAACGTCGTCCGGCCCGGCTCGCTGTCGGCATAGATGTAGCCACCGGTCTGCTTGACGATGCCGTAGACGGTCGAGAGGCCGAGGCCGGTGCCCTTACCGACTTCCTTCGTTGTGAAGAACGGCTCGAAGATCTTCTCGATGATCTCCTGCGGAATGCCGGTGCCGGAATCGCTCACCTCGACCAGCACATAGTCGCCGCTCGGCATGCCCTTGGTGCCGAAGCTGCCGGAGTCCTTCGCCTCGACATTGGCCGTGCGCAGCGTCAGCTTGCCGCCATCCGGCATGGCGTCGCGCGCGTTTACCGCAAGGTTCACGATCACCTGCTCGAACTGCGAGATGTCGGCCTTGACCGGCCAGAGGTCGCGTCCGTGCGTCACCTCGAGCGCCACCTTCTCGCCGATCAGCCGCTTGAGCAGCATGCCGATGTCGCTGAGCACTTCCGAGAGGTCGAGCACTTGCGGCCGCAGGGTCTGCTTGCGCGAGAACGCCAGGAGCTGCCGCACGAGCGCGGCGGCGCGGTTGGCGTTCTGCTTGATCTGCATGATGTCCTTGAACGACGGGTCGGTCGGCTTGTGCGCGTTCAGGAGGAAATCGGTCGCCATCATGATGGCGGAGAGCACGTTGTTGAAGTCGTGGGCGATGCCGCCGGCGAGTTGCCCGACCGACTCCATCTTCTGCTGCTGGTAGATGCGGTTTTCGAGCGTGCGCTGCGCCGTCGTCTCGAGCGCGTAGACGATCGCCGCTTCGCCGTCGGCATCGCCGTCCTCGACGCCGAGCACGAAGAAGTTGGCCCAGCGCTCGCCATGGTCTGTGAGCGCCGCCTCGACCGGCGCGATCTCGCCGTGCCCTTCCGCCGCCTGCCGGATGGCCGCCTCCAGCGCCGGCCGGTCGCGCTCGGCGACGACCGAGAGGATCGAGCGGTCGTCGTTCTTGAGCGCGCCCTCGAAGGCGGAGGCGAAGCGCGCATTGCTGCGCGCGATGCGGCCGGTGCGGTCGACGGTGGCGATCGCCATTGGCGTGTTCTGGAAGAAGCGCATGAAGCGCACTTCCGCCGCGCGAGCCGGCTCGTCGCCCGCGTCCTTGGCGCGATTGAGCACGAGCGTGCGCGAGGGACCGGCTGCGCCGTCGGCGCCGAAGGCGACCTTGTGGAACAGCCGCACCGGCACCGGCCTGCCGCCGCGCGTGCGCAGGTCGAGATCGACCACTTCGGTCATCACCTCGCCCGGGGCTGCGGCGAGCGTCGTGAGGAGTTTCGCGCCCTCGCCGGCGACGATGTCGTCGATCTTGAGCGCGCCGGCGCCGACCTGTGCGAGGTCGTGGTCGAGCCAGGCCGCGAGCGTGGCGTTGAGGTAGACGACCGTGCCCGCGGCATCGACCGAGAAGAATCCGGCCGGCGCGTGGTCGAGATAGTCGATCGCGTGCTGAAGTTCCTGGAAAACGTTTTCCTGCCGCTCGCGCTCTCGGGTGACGTCGGCAACCGTCCACACTGTCATGCGAGCGTCGCGCTTGCCGTCTCCCGCCGGGCGAACGTTGAACCGCAGCCAGCGCGCGCCCTGGCCGTTGCTGCCGGCGAGCCGCACCTCTTCCTGGAGGCGCCGGCCTTCGCGCGCCGCCTTCACCAGCCGGTAGATCGGCTCGGACACGTCCGGATCGCCGATGAAGACCCGTTCGACCGCCCTCACGTCATTGTCGTCGGCCGCGCCCGTCAGATCGAGATAGGCGGCGTTGGCGTAGAAGATGCGCCCGGAATGATCCGTGACGAGGACGCCATCGGTTGAATTGTCGACGACCGACTTGAGCAGCGGATGGCCCGCATCCCGCCCCGAGAAGCGCAGGATGCCCGACGCCATCGCGAACAGCGCGAAGACACCAATGACGCCGAGGACGGCAAGAAGAAGCAGGATGTAGCCTGCTGCGTGCTCATGCCCGACCAGAGCGAGCCCGGCACCCGCGCCCGCCAGCAGGAGCGCGACCAACAGGACGAGGCCGACCGAGCCGCCGCGCGGCACGGCCTGACTCTTGTCGAAGGCGTGTCGCCTCTGTCCCTCGCCGCGTTCCGCGGCGCCCTGCCCTGCCCGGTCCTGGCCTGCCATGACGTGTGTTGCGACTTTCTCTCGCCGCGGCGCGAGCTTCCGCCGTCCTCAGTGCCTCACCGGGACCATCCGGCGCAAGGGGCCGGAGCCGCCGCCCTTGGGATAAGCGGTTCCTTGGCCCTCACCGCACGGCTACGGCGCGGCGCAGGCGCATGACGTAGCCGATCACCTCCGCCACCGCCTTGTAGTGCTCCGGCGGGATGACCTGGTCGATCTGGACGGTGGCGTGCAGGGCGCGGGCGAGCGGCGGGTTCTCCACGATCGGGATCCGGTGCTCGGTCGCGATCTCCCTGATCTTGAGCGCCAGCGCGTCGACGCCCTTGGCCACGCAGATCGGCGCGGCCATGCCGCGCTCGTATTGCAGCGCCACCGCGAAGTGTGTCGGGTTGGTGATGATGACCGAGGCCTTCGGCACCGCCGCCATCATGCGCTTGCGCATGCGCGCCTGGCGCATCTGCTTCAGCTTGCCTTTGATGGTCGGGTCGCCTTCGCTCTGCTTGAACTCTTCCTTCAATTCGCGCAGCGACATCTTCTGCTTTTCGTACCACTGCCGGTACTGGAACAGGTAATCGCCGGCCGCGATGACGGCGAGCATGGCGACCACAGTTCCCATCAGCTTCAACGTGATGCCGAAGATGTAAGGCAGGAGCACCGCGGGATCGGAATTGACCAGCGCCTCCATGTGCTCGCGCTCCGGCCACATCAACGAGGCGAGCACGGCGCCGACGATGACGATCTTGACCAGCCCCTTGCCGAAATTGGCGACCGCCTGCTTTGAGAACAGGCGCTGAAGACCGGCCAGCGGCGACAATTTCGACAATTTCGGCATCAGGCCATCGAACGACCAGACGAGCTTGTGCTGGACGAGGTTGCCGCCGAGCGCCGCCAGCATCAGAACAAGGAAGGGGATCGCGACCGCCGCGACGATTTCCAGGCCTATCTTCTTGAACAGGCTGGGCAGCGCCGGTCCATCGACCGATATCTGCCAGGAATTGGCGATGAGCCCGCGCATGATTGCGGTCAGGTCGCGGCTCATGCCGGCGGAAAAGGCCATCAGCACGAGCGTCGCGCCGGCCATCACGAACCAGGTGTTGACCTCCTGGCTCTTGACGACATCGCCGCGCTTGAGCGCTTCCTCGAGCCGCTTTTGACTTGGTTCTTCTGTTTTTTCGCTGTCATCACCGGGTTCCGCCATCGGCTTTTGTCCTCAGCCGACGGGCGCGAGCTGCGTGAGCACGTCGCGCAGGAACGAGGTGAAGGTGCCCATCATCGCGCCGAGCACCATGACGAGCAGCAGGAGACCGAGCAGGATCGACAGCGGCAGGCCGATGAAGAAGACCTGCATCTGCGGCATCAGCCGCGAGAGAACTCCGAGACCGACATTGAACAGGATGCCGAAGGCGATGAACGGTGCCGCGAGTTGAATGCCGATGCGAAACGACGCAGCCACGATGGTCGTGATGTGCTTGGCGAGGTCGCCGCTCAGCGGAATTTCGCCCGGCTTGAAGATCGCATAGCTGTCGTTCATCGCCTCGATCACGAGGTGGTGCATGTCGGTGGCGAAGATCAGCGTCACGCCGAGCAGAGCGAGAAAGTTGCCGACCAGGACGCCCTGCTGATCCTGCGTCGGGTCGACCGCGGTCACGAACCCCAGCCCGACCTGCTGGGCCACCACGAAGCCGGCGGTCTGCAAGGCCGATACGGCGAGCCGCGCCGTGATGCCGAGGACGAGGCCGATCACCACCTCCTGGACCATGGCCACCATCAGCGCCGAGAGCTGGGTCAAGTCGATCGTGTAGGCCTGGCGGTGCAGCGGCAGCAGCACGGCGGTCAGCGCGAGCGCAATGGCGAGGCGCACACGCGCCGGCAAATTCGATTCGCCGATGCCCGGCAGCAGCATGACCATGGCGCCGACCCGGCCGAAGCAGAGGATGAAGGCCGCGGCCAGCGCCGGCAGGAAGGAGATGTCGATGCGCATCTAGAGCCTTCGCCGGCGCAGAATGCCGCCCCCGTCGCGGCTTGGCGCGGCCGCGCTCATCAACCAGTAGCGATGCGGGCCGCGATTCGCAGCATTTCCATGTGCAGCCGCTCGGCCATGAATGGCAGCGCGATCAAGAGCGACACGAAGATCGCGAGGATCTTCGGCACGAAAGCGATGGTCATTTCCTGGATCTGCGTCAGCGCCTGCAACAGCGAGATGGCGACGCCGACGACGAGACCCACCAGCATGACAGGCGCCGAGACGACGACCAGAGTGATGATGGCTTCGCGACCGACGTCGAGAACTTCCGGACCTGTCATATTCCCCTATTATCCCTGCCCTGGCTCAAATCGGCATCTTCATGATGTCTTGATAGGCGGCGATGATCTTGTCGCGCACCGCGACGACCGCATCGATCGCAACCTCGGTTTCCGACACCGCCGTGACGACGTCGACCATGTTGGCCTTGCCCGCCGCAACTGCGCGTGTCTGCGCCTCCGCTTTCTGCCCGGCCTCTGTCACCGCTCCCATCGCCTGCTTGAGCATCGATGTGAAGCTATTGCCGCTCTCCTCGCCGCCGGACAAAGGCGACGACGAGGCGAGCTTGGCGACATTGGCGTAGGCGCTTGCCGCGCTGATCGGAGTAGCCATGGGTCAGACCTTCTCGGAAAGGCGTCACGCCTTGAGGATGTCGATGGTGCGCTGGAGCATCCGGCGCGTCGCGGTGATGACGTTGATGTTGGCCTGATAGGAGCGCTGGGCCTCGCGCATGTCCGTCATTTCCACCAGGGAGTTGACGTTCGGATATTTCACGTTGCCGTTCTTGTCCGCCGCCGGATGGCCTGGCTCGTATTTGAGCTGGAAGTCGGAATTGTCCGTGACCGTCTTGCCCAGCTCGACGACGTTGGCGCCGACCGCGCGGTCGAACTCCATCTGGAACGTCGGGATCTTGCGCCGGTAGGGATCGGCGCCGGGCGCGGACGGCGTCGAGTCGGCATTGGCGATGTTCTCGGAGATGATGCGCATGCGCCCGGCCTGCGCGCGCAGGCCGGTCGCGGCGATCGCCATGCTTTTGAGGAAATCCATGGGCGGCTCCTATTCGACTATCCGACCTTGCCGATTGCGGTCTTCAGCAGGTTGAGGCTGCGCGTGTAGAGCGCCGTGACCGCCTGGTAATCCATCTGGTTGGCGGCGACCTTCATCATCTCGTCCTCGATGTTGACGGCGTTGCCGGCCGGGCGGAGGTCGTAGGCGCCGCGGCGCTCGGTGCGGAACGTCTCCCCGGCGCCGCCGATTCCGGGGATGTGACCACTCTCGGTGGTCGCAAGCCGCACCGGCGTCGGCCCGGTCGACGATCCGTCCAGTTTTGGCGGCGCGAGATCGCGCGGCCGGAAGTTGGGGGTGTCGGAGTTGGCGACGTTCTCGGCCAGCACGCGCTGACGCGTCTGCGCCCATTCGAGCCGCGTGCGCAGCATCGAAAAGATCGGGATGTCGGTGAGTCCCATGACCCTCGGCCTGAAAGTTCCGCCCCTTGCGAGTAGGCAGACTTTGCCGGGCGTATGGTTAACAGACGGTAAAGGGGGCGCTGTCGCACCCTCGCGCCCGGCGCCGACGTTAACCATGTAAAAAGCCGCCGAACCGGCCTTCCCGCGCGGAACCCCCTTTATTTATCCAGACTCTGTTAGTATGCGGGGCGGGCAGAAAGTGCCTGCGTCCATTAAGAGTTCGGGCGGCTCGCGCCCGTTGCGCGGCCTCACGAACGCGGAGCTTTGTTGATGTTCGAATCCCTCTTCGGCCTGCCGCTCGCGGCGCGCTTCTTCATCGCCTTTCTGGTGGTGCTGGCGCTGATCGGCGTGACCGCATGGGTCGTGCGCCGCTTCGGTGCCTCGCGCCTGGGCGGCGGCGCCCGCGGCAGCCGGCAGCCGCGCCTCGCCGTGATCGACGCCGCCAGCGTCGACGGCCGCCGGCGCCTGGTGCTGATTCGCCGCGACAATATCGAGCATCTGCTCATGATCGGCGGCCCGAGCGACGTCGTCGTCGAGTCGAATATCGTGCGAGCGGCGGGCGCTGCCCCGCGCGAGGCCGGCCGCATCGATACGCCGGCGCCCCGCGAGGCGACGCGCGCCACGCAGCCGGCCGACACCGGCTGGCCGTTGCAGCCCCTCAATGAGCCGCCGGCCCCTGCTCCCGTCGCGCCACCCGCGACGCGAAGCTTCCGCGCCGCCGCGACCGAGGAGCCGTGGACGCCGCCGGAGCCCGGCGCCCGTCCGCGTCCGTCCGAGAACCTGAGCGGCCTTGCCGCGGAATTGTCGTCCCGTCTTGCGGCCCCCGAACTGCCGCCGCAGCCCGTCGTGCCGCGCCACGAATCGACCGCCCCGCGTCTCGCCGTGACGCCGGTGCCTCCGGAACCGCCGGACGTGCCCGCGGGCTCCGATCAGAACCTTGCCGACATGGCGCACCAGCTCGAGGCCGCGCTGCGCCGCACCGCCGCTCCGGAAGCCCGCCCGCCGGTGACCGACCCGCTGGCGCAGAATCGTCCGGCCGAGGTGCGCGTCTCCGGCCCTGAAGGTTGGCCCCGCAGCGAGCCGAAGCCCGAGGCCAAGCCGGGGCCGCGGCTCGACGTGCGGCCCGAGCCGATGTTCGAGGTCAAGCCCGAGCAGAAAGCCGACATGGCGCGCCACGAACCCCGGCTCGACATCAAGCCGGAGCCGAAGCCGCAAACCGGGCTCAAGAGCCAGGACTTCTACGACAATCTCGAAGAGGAGATGGCGAGCTTGCTCGGCCGTCCGTCCGGAAAATCGTGACAGGCCGTTCCGGCCGCCGTGTCCGTCTTGTGACGGTGGCGGTCGGGGTAGCGGCGGCGGTGCTCATGGCGGCGTCTCCCGCCGGAGCGCAGGACGTCAGTATCAATTTCGGTCAGGGCACGGGCCTGACCGAGCGCGTCATCCAGATGATCGCGCTGTTGACGGTGCTGTCGCTGGCGCCGTCGATCCTCGTGATGATGACGTCGTTCACGCGCATCGTGGTCGTGCTGTCGCTCTTGCGCACGGCGCTCGGCACCGCGACGGCGCCGCCGAACGCTGTCATCGTCTCGCTCGCGCTCTTCCTCACTGCCTTCGTAATGCAGCCGGCGCTGCAAACGGCCTACGATACCGGCGTCAAGCCGCTCATCGCCAATCAGATCACGCCGGAGCAGGCCTTCGAGCGCGGCACTCAGCCGTTGCGCGCCTTCATGCAGAAGAACGTGCGCGAAGCCGATCTGAAGCTGTTCATGGACATGGCCAAGGAGCCGCCGCCGGCGAAGCCGGAGGATATGTCGCTGCGCATTCTCGTGCCGGCCTTCATGATCTCCGAGCTCAAGCGCGCCTTCGAGATCGGCTTCCTGCTGTTCCTGCCGTTCCTCATCATCGACCTCGTCGTCGCCTCGGTATTGATGTCGATGGGCATGATGATGCTGCCGCCGGTCGTGGTGTCGCTGCCGTTCAAATTGATCTTTTTCGTGCTGGTCGACGGCTGGAGCCTGGTCGCCGGCTCGTTGATCCAGAGCTACGGCAACTAGCCGTCAGCGCTTCGGCTGGATGATCGACCCGGTCGGCACCGGATCGGCGCGCAGCGGCTCGCCCTTCGGCGCCTTGGGTGGCACCGGTGCGGTCTTGACCGCCGGCTTCTCGGCAGGCTTGGCGGCGACCGGGGCCGGCTTCGGCGGTGCCTTCTTGTCGTCAGGCTTGGCTTTCGCCCTCTCCTGCTGCTCGTCGTAGCGGGCGCGGATGTCCTTGAGGAACGCGCCGAGCGTGTCGATCGAGGCGACGCGGCGCGCCACGTCCTTGAATTCGGCATTGCTCGTGCCGATCGGCGCGCTGACCACGTCGAAGGCGCGCCCGTCCGGGCCTTCCGCCATCTTGGCCGCGTACTTCTCGCGCAGCCGCGTCAGGCTGATCGACTCACCGCTCAGCGCATAACCGATGGCCGCGCGAAGGATGTCGGAGCGCTCCGTCTCGTCGAGCGGCGCGAACTGCTTCCACCGCTCGCCATATAGAAGCTCGATCTGCTCCGCCGCCTCGCGCCAGTGCTTGCCCGCCCACAGGATGTCGGCGCGCAGCCGCGTGGCTTCGCGCGTCTGCATGTTGGTGATGAGCTCGAGCGCGAGCTCGTGCCGGCCAAGCTCGGACAGCGCGCGCGCTTCGAGCAGCAGGCGGTGGTCGCGCAGCTCGTTGGCGAGGTCGGCGCTGCGCGTCTTCTGGAGGGCGGCGAGCGCGCGCTCCGGCTTGCGGTTCATCAGGTAGATCGTGGCGAGCTTGCCGGCGACCTGCGCCCGCGCGGCGCCCTGGAGACGATGGTCGACCTGGTGCTGCAACAGCTCGGCCGCCTGGTCGAGCAGATCGACAGAGACAAGGCGGTCGGCAAGCTTGCGGATCATCTCATCGCCGCGCCGGCCGATCGGCGTCAGCTCGCGATAGTCGTAGAACAGGCCGAGCGCCTCGATGGGCGGCATCGCGTCGCCCTTGCCCTGGAGGTACAGCGCGTCGAACGTGGCCGCCGCCTCGTCCTGAATCTTGCGCGTCGTGTCGGAATTCGGATGCGCGAGCAGCGCCGCTTTCATGACATGGAAGGCGTCGCGGTAGCGGCCATCGAGCGTGTAGAGATGCGCCAGGAGCCGCAGGCCCTCGGTCTCGGTCTCGTCGCCGCGCCAGACCGTTGTCAGTGTCTCGAGCGCGCCGATCACGTCCTTGCGCGACATGTCGCCCGATGAGAACTCCAGCTCGATCTCGCGCAGCCGGCCTTGCGCAGCGGCCTTGCGGTCGGTCGAGGCGACCGCCGAGCGATAGTCCTTGAGCGCGTCGTCCTTGCGGCCGAGCCCCTCGGCGATGCGGCCGCGCAGGACGTCGATTGCCGGCTTCATGTCCTGCGGCACGCCGACCGTCTCGAATTCGTTGATGAGACGCGCGGCGCCGGTGTAGTCCTGCACCTCGATCGCGGCGCGAAGCGCCTCCTTCATCGCCAGCCGCTGCAACTCGAGCGGCAGCGTCGCCATCGCGACATCGAAATCCTTGAAGCGCTCGCGCGCCTCCTTCCATTTCCCGTCGCGGGCAAAGGCGACGCCGCGCCAGAGCCCGGCGTCCTGCTGGTTGCCGATGCGCGGCGCCGACAGTTCCTTGATCGCTTCGCCCGGCCGGTCGATGAGGATTTCCGAGACGGCGCGCAGGATGCTGCCGGTGACGTCGTCGCCGCCCGGCTGATCGCCGAGCGCGACGTCGAGCACGGCCTTTGCCTCGGTGGCCATACCCTGAGCGAGGTAGAAACGCGCGAGGTTGAAGCGCGCTTCCTTGCGCTTGGCCGGTTCGGCCGACGCCGCCTTGTTCAGAAGCTCCGTTTGGCGCGGCAGGAACGGCGCGTTGCGGTCGAAGCCCCAGACTTGCGGATCGAAGCTCACGTCCTGGAGGTTCGATATGACGCCATCCTTGGCAAGCGTGGTCGCCGACAGCGATAGCCCGCGCGGCCGCGACACCACGATCTTGTCCGGCGTCGTCTTCACGACGAGGTCGTCAGCCACCGGCTGAATGATGACGCCCTGGCTCGAGGCGAGCGTGCGCAACTCGACGAAATGCTGATCCTTGAGGAAGCCGCGCGAGGGCGCCTGCGCCGTGATGATCATGAGGCGGTCGCCGATCTCCGGGTCGCGCAGCGCGTGCAGCGCGTGCGGCGCCTCGAAGGGGATGGCGATGTTGCCGCGGTTCGGCCCGGTGGCGTTGCGCAGCATGGCGAGCGGCTGCGGCGGACGCACCATCGTATCGGCGATCGTGACGGTCCAGGTGGCGTTGTCGGCGACGGCGCTGATGAGGCGCGGCCGGTCGAGCTTGACGCGCAGGATCTGCTCGCCGTCTGCGCCGCGCTCGAGGGTGGCGCGCCTGATGTTGGGCTCAACGTTGAGCGCGGCCGGATCGATCGGCGCATTGCTGTCGAAAACCATCCAGAGGATGTCGGCGCGTCGGAACACCGCTGCCGGCGTCGGCGCCGCGAAAGCGAAGGACAGGCGCAGCGTGTCGCCCGCGCGCTGCACGCCGACCGGGACCGGCGCCTTGGGATCGATCGGAACGGCGGGCGGCGCCGCGACGGCGGCCTTCGGCTCCTCGACGGTCTTCGGCGGTGAAGCCGCCTCGGCCGGGGCCGGCTTCGGCTCAGCTTTGGCCTCGGCCTTCGTCAGCGCCGGCGACGGCGCCTTGGCCTGAGGTTGAGGTTGCGCCTCCGCCTTCGGCTCGGCCACCGGCGCGTCCGCGTCCTTGGCGGCGATCGTGTCCGGCGCCTCGATAACGGGCGACGCTGCCTTTGCGGCCGGCGCGGCCGGCAGCTCCGCCTTCGGCTTCGCACCGTCGGCACCCGAGACATCCACCATCAGCGACTGGTCTTCACGGAAGGTGCGCACCTCCGGCAGGCCGTTGAACGCGAACGTCACCGTGGTCGAACCGAAATCCATGTCGGCATCGATCGTGCTCACGGCATGCGGCAGGCTAGCCACCGCATCAGCGAGGTCCCACCGGATCTGGCGGTCGAAATGCAATGCGAGCTTGTCCGGCGTCTGCTCCGTGCGCACGCCGACGCCGTCCGGCAACGGGAATGCATAGCGCGTGAAGGTCGGCTGCACGCCGACCGCGACACGGATGAGCGGCACCTCTTTCGGTTTCGGATTGCCGCGCTCGCGCTGCAATTGCCGCTCCGCGGTGCGCGCTCGCTCGGCAAGGTCGTCGATCACCGACTGCGGCAGGCCCGGCGGCGGGCCGATCCATTTCTCCGGCAACAGATCGATGAACACGCGCTCGGCCGCCGGCATGACGTTCAATCGGACCCGGTGCGCGAGCGCGACACGCACCGCCATGCCGTCGGGGTCGCGGCGCGCCGCGCTGATCAGATCGGGCGCGGCGGCGTTCAACGTGTCGACGGCGACGTCCACCGGCCTTGCGAAATTGATGATCATGATCAGGTTGTTGGTCGTCACCTTGGTGACGACTTCCTGATCGAAGCGGAACAGCAGACGGGAGAATCCGTCTTCCTTGCTCACCTTGACCGTGCCGTGCACCGGCTCCTCGGCGCGCGCGGGCGCGGCAGCCGTGACGAAGGCAAGGCAGAGGAGCGCGACGGCAAGCCGGCCCGCCCGCGCAAGCGCGCGCAACGGGCGGTCTCGCATCTCCAAACCGTGAGGAGGCAGAGCCGTCATCAAAACCGATCCGGCCGGCGAACGATGCCGGTTGGGCAAAAGCCTAGAGGCCGGCATTTAAGGATGCGTTAACCGTGACAGCAGCGCGGGGGCTCGGCAGCGCTCTATGCCCGTCAGTCGCGCTGGCTCTCTCGCTTGATGTAGCGACTGGTTACGAAACCGCAGACTGGGCATCGGAACAGTCGCACTTCGCTTTGTCTGTCCACGACCGGGCCGAGAGTGAGAGGCTGTGTCGGTGACCAGCAGCGGATGCATGGCGGTCCGGACGCCGGTTGGTCTTCCAAGGTCTAGGTGTCACTTCTCTTGAGCCGGGGTTCGGGACCGACCTCTAGGTGCAGGTCAAGCCTCTCGTTCCGGTCGGCTTGCTCGGCCAGCCTGAGGTAAGCACGCGCCAAATGCTCATACTCGGAGGCGAGCGCCGCGTTCGGCTCGTTGAATGCCTTGGCTTTCAGCTCGGCCGCTAGCTTGCGGTAGGAATCGGCGGTGTTCATTTGCCCGCGAACAATAGGTCTAATGTGTCTTTTGACAATCCAGACAATGCTACCGGCGGGTTCTGGTTTCCCGCCTTCGGCTCAAAGCGATCCCGACCATGATACCTGCGGCAATGGTTGACGGTAGCTGCGGCGCCTACTGCTTGAGCGGCCGGCCCTCGATCTTCGGCAGCCGGTCCGGACCGGCCTTGCCGCCGCTCGCGCGCCGCGCCAGTTCGACGGTCAGGCGCTCGGCCGATTCCGGCGTCATCTGACCGAGGATCTCGGCCATCTTCGCCGGCTTCATCTGCGTCGAGACGTCGACGAGGACGTTCATGTCCAGCCGGTCGAAGATACGCGCGGCGTCTTTCGATTTCATGTTCTCGTACATGACGACGATGCTCTTGAAGCGATCGGCGTCGGTTTGCTTCTGCTGCGTCTCGGCGTGGTCGACGCGCGTTTCCATCGTCTTGAGCTCGCCGAGCTTGGCGTCCATGCGCTGCTCGGCAGCCTTGAGCAGGTTCTCGCGCATGTCGAGGTCGCGGTTTCGGCTGTCGAGCTCCTGGCGCCGTTCCTGGAGACGCTCGAGCACCGCGCGTTCGCCGGGCGAAGCGACACGGCCGGGGGCGCCCTGCACGACCGCGCCGCCGACCTCGACCTTGGTCGGCTCCGGCGGCTTCTCGCTCACCGGCATGCCCGCGATCTTGCTCGGCGACTTCTCGCCGTGGCCTTCCTCTTTGCTCTCTTCCTTTTTCTCGTCTTTCTTTTCATCCTTCTTGGCGCCGACCGAGCCGGTGATGTCGCGGCCGTCGCCGTTGAAGTTGAACATCTCCTGCGCCCAGGGCCCGCTCCCGGCGGCCCGCGACTGAGATCGGGGCGCGCCCTGATCGGCGACGACGATCTTGGGATATTGCGGCACGCTTTCGGCGGTGGTGACCTTCAACTCGGCGGAATCGCGGTTTTGCAAACGCTCGGCGAGCGTATAGCCGCCGTCGAAGACGAGCCCGGAGACCTTGAGCGCGAACAGGCTGATCGTCGCCAGAAGGACGACCGGGATCAGCCTGATATCGCGCCAGAAACGCTTCACGCAGCGAGGCCTTTGAGACGCGCGCGGGCGCGTTCGGTGAAGGCCTGCGCGGCGGCCGCGACCACATTCGGATCGGGCGGCGTGGTGCGCTCGGGCTCAGGCGCGGCGGCCGATGACGGACGGGCGACCGCGGCGATGCGCGCGAGCTTGCCCAGCAACGCCTCCGCCGCCTTCATCTTCTCTCCGATCTCGTTCGAGAGCTCCTCGCTGCGCGCGAGCTTGGCGGACAGCACCTGCTCGCCCTCGCGCATCGTCTGCTTGAGGCCGCCAATGGCCCGCTCGGCGATCTCGGTCGCGGTCACGAGCTCGGAAATCGTCACCCGCAGCGACTGCTCGTCGGCCTTGAGCAGCCGAAGCTGCTTGTTGAGCCGAACGCAATATAGAATGGTCAAAAGCAGCAGGACTGAGACCATGCTCTCGATCGCAAATCCGAAGTGGTAGTTCACGGTGCCTCCATGCGGGTGCTTGCCTCGTCCGCTTTCTCGAACATGGCGAATGTCGTGCGCGGTTTGCGCAAGGGCTTGCCGACGCGCACCGCGACGCGGTCGCCGACTCGGCCCATGCGGCCTTCGGTCATCGTGATGTCGCCGCAGCGCACGGTGACCATTGCATCCGGCTTGAGTTCGAGCATCAGCGTGTCGCCGACCTCGAGCTGCATCATGCGGCGCAGCGGCAGGCGCGCTTCGTACAGCACGGCGTCGACCTCGATCGCCGCCTGGCCGATTTCGGTGGCGAGATGGCCTTCCCAGATCGGGTCGCGGCCGAACTTCTCGCCCATGAACATCTGGAGGAGCGTGGCGCGGATCGGTTCGATCGTGGCGTAGGGCAGCAGCAATTCTACGGTGCCGCCGCGGTCTTCCATATCGATGCGCAGGCGCACCAGGATCGCCGCATTGGCGGGCCGCGATATGGCGGCGAAGCGCGGATTCGTCTCCAGCCGGTCGATGTTGAACTTGACCGGCGACAGCGGCTTGAAGGCGAGCTCGGCGTCGGCGAGCACGACCTCGATCATGCGCTTGATGAGGCTCGTCTCGATGGTCGTGTAGGGACGGCCCTCGACGCGTACAGCGCCCTGCCCGCGGCGGCCGCCGAGCAGAACGTCGATGATCGAATAGATCAGGCTCGAATTGACCGTGACGAGGCCGAAGTTTTCCCACTCCTCGGCCTTGAACACGCCGAGGATCGCCGGCAGCGGGATGGAGTTGAGATAGTCGCCGAAGCGCACCGAGGTGATGCGGTCCAGCGAGACTTCGACGTTGTCGGAGGTGAAATTGCGCAGGCTCGTCGTCATCAGCCGCACGAGGCGGTCGAAGATGATTTCGAGCATCGGCAGGCGCTCGTAGGAGACCATCGCCGAATCGATGATCGAGCGGATGCCGGAATTGTCGTTGAGCGAGACTTCGGAGAGACTGAAGCCGAGCAGGCTGTCGATCTCGTCCTGATTGAGGATGCGCTCGGCGCCGCCCTTGCCGGACTGGAGCGCGTCGCCGTCGTCGACCATCGCCGCCCATTGGGCGGCCGCTTCCTCGCTGCCGACGGCCGCAGCGCCCGGCGCGGCGGTTTCGGCGTCGAGCGCCTGGCCCCATTCGGCGGCCAGCGCGTCCTGATCGATCGTGGGAGTGTCGGCCATGGTTCAGATCGTCACTGGACGACGATTTCCTTGAACAGGACAGCGGTGATGTGGTTCGGCGCCAGCACCGCGTTGACGCGGCGCGTCAGCTCTTCCTTGAGCCGGTACAGGCCGGCAGAGCCGTCGAGATCAGTCGGGCGCAGTTCGCGCAGGTAGGTCTGGAAGGCGTCCATCACCCGCGGCATCAGCGGCTTGATGCGCTCGACGAGGTCGGCCTCGGGCAGTTCGAGCACCACCTTCACCTTGAGATATTGCGTGCGGTCGGTGCCCGAATTGGCGAGGTTGACCAGCACGTCAGGCAGGTCGACGAAAGTCGCGGGCTTGACCACCGCTTCCTTGGGCTTTTCGGCCTTGGCCTCATGGCCGGCGAAGAAGCGGTAGCCGCCAAAGCCGCCGCCGCCGAGAACGAGGATCGCGGCGGCCGCCATGATGATCGTCTTCTTCGAGAATTTCGACTTCGGCTTCGCTGCGGCTTCGCCTTCCGGCTCTGCGTCGTCCGCCTCCGGCTTCTTTTTGCTTTTAGCCGCCATCGAATGACCCCGCTTCCCACTTCGGCGCCGGCCGCACAGCCTCGCAAATGCGAGCCGCGCCGCGGTCGTGCCCCCGTAAGCCGAAGCTAGGTCCGCATGGTTAACGGTTCCTTTAACCTGCCCGCCTGGCGGGAATTTTTTGCCGGGTCGAAACCGCATTTTGCCGCGCCGCTTCCACCGTCGATTTTAATTATCTATCTGACTTAGCGTGATTTTCTGAGTTGGCACGGTGTCTGCAACATCCATCGGCAGCCGCCCCGGTTTGGGAGAACCGGACGGCGACGAGACCGACGATCGAAGCGAGCCTCGGGAGGGCTTGGCACAGGTCGTCAATCAGGGGAGCTGCCGATGCAGAATGCATTTCTGGTCGGACTGTCGCGCCAGGTCGCGCTCAGCCGCGAACTGGACGTCGTGGCGAACAATATCGCCAACATGAACACCAACGGCTACAAGGCCGACGGCTCGCTGTTCGAGGAATACCTCGCCACCAGCGCCCGCTCGGACACCGGCGGCCGTATCAGCTTCGTGCGCGACCGCGGCGTCTGGCACGACATGACCGCGGGTCAGGTTGAGAGCACCGGCAATCCGCTCGACGTCGCCATCGACGGCGACGCCTTCTTCGCCGTCCAGACCGCGCGCGGCGAACGCTATACGCGCAACGGCGCCTTCCACCTCAACGCCACCGGCCAACTCGTCACGTCCGACGGCGACGCCGTCCTCGGCACGGCCGGCCCGATCACCTTCCAGCCGAACGACAAGCAGATATCGATCGCCGCCGACGGCACCGTCAGCGTGCGCGAGGGCAGCAACAAGACCAGCACCCAGCGCGGCACGCTGCGTCTCGTCGCCTTCGCCAAGCCGCAGCAATTGCAGAAGGACGGCGGCAGCACCTTCAAGGCTTCGCCCGGCGACACCCCGCAACCCGCGACGAACGCGAAGATCGCGCAAGGCGCGCTCGAAAAATCCAACGTGCGCGGCGTCGTCGAGATGTCGCGCATGATCGAGATCACCCGCTCCTATACGCAAGTCGCGACGCTGTTGCAGCAGCAGAGCGACCTCAGCCAGCAGTCGGTCGACAAGCTGGCCGACGTGCCGAACTGACGCAAAGGACACTGACACATGCGCGCCCTTTCCACCGCGGCGACCGGCATGATGGCCATGGAACTCAACGTCCAGGTCATCTCGAACAACCTCGCCAACATGACGACGACGTCCTACAAGCGCCAACGCGCCGAATTCCAGGATCTGCTCTACGACCATCTGAGCCGCGTGGGCACGCAGACATCGGCCCAGGGCAACATGCTTCCGGTGGGCATCGACCTCGGTTCGGGCGTGAAGACCGTGGGCACCGGGCGACTGATGTCGCAGGGCAGCATGACGCAGACCACGAATCCGATGGACGTGGCCATCCGAGGCGACGGCTTCTTCAAGGTGCAGATGCCGGACGGCACCTATAACTATACGCGCGACGGCTCGTTCAAGACCGACGCGCAAGGCCGCATCGTCACGGCCCAGGGCAACGTCGTGCAGCCCGCGATCACCATTCCGGCGAATTCGACCGGCCTCACGATCAACGCGCAGGGCCAGGTCTCCGTCATCCCGTCCGGCACGACCACGCCGACCATACTCGGGCAGCTGACGCTCACGCGCTTCATCAATCCGGCCGGCCTGCTGCCGATCGGCGACAACATGTACCAGGAGACCCCGGCGTCCGGCACGCCGCAGGACGGCCTGGCGGCGACCGACGGCGCGGGTGATCTACTCCAGGGAAACCTCGAGCAGTCGAACGTCGATTCCGTCTCCGAGATCACCAACCTCATCACCGCACAGCGCGCTTATGAGATGAATTCGAAAGTGATCACGGCCGCCGACCAGATGCTGCAAGCGACCTCCAACCTGATGCGCTGAGGCACGACAATGATGATTCGCTTCGCACTCACCCTTGCCGCTTCGCTCGCGCTCAGCGCTGCCGCGACGGCGCAGACCGCGACATCGGCGCCGCAGCGCCCCGTCCTCAAGGCAGAGGCGACCGTCACCGGCGACCTCGTCCGCATTGGCGATCTCGTCGAGAACGCCGGCATGATCGCCGGCGAGCCGATCTTCCGTGCGCCCGATCTCGGCATGACCGGGACGGTGCCGGCGGCAGCGGTTGTCGAGGCGGTACGCGCGCATGCGCTGATCGGGCTCGACACTGCGGGGCTGACCGACGTGAAGGTGACGCGCGCGGCGCGCATGATCCCGGCGAGTGCGGTCGAGGATGAACTGTCCCGCGCCCTTTCCGAGCAGTACCAGCTCGGCGCGCCCAAGGACATCACCATCAATTTTGATCGCGCGGTCCGTGCAATGTACGTGTCGCCGTCGGCGCTCGGCGAGCCGCGCGTATCGCGCCTGACCTACGACGCGCGCAGCGGCCGCTTCGACGCCGACATCGACCTGCCGACGAGCGCGGCAAGCCACGGGACGTTGCGTCTCGGCGGCCGTGCCGTCGCAACGCGCGAGGTCGTCGTGCTCGCTCACGCAGTGGAACGGGGCGCGGTGCTGCGGGACTCCGACATCGACGTCGAGCGGCGGCCGCGCGCCGAGGTCGGCCGCGAGGCCATCACCGACCGCGACCGCGTCATCGGCCTTGCGGCCCGTGAGAACTTGCAGGCCGGACGGCTCGTGCGCAGCATCGACCTGATGCGGCCCGAGGTGGTCCAGCGCAATGAGACTGTAACGCTCGTCTACGAAATGCCCGGCGTCATGCTCACCGTGCGCGGCAAGGCGACGGAAGGCGGCGCGCAGGGTGACGTCATCTCCGTGCTCAACGAACAGTCCAAGCGGCTGCTTCAGGGCGTCGTCGTTGCGCCCGGCCGCGTCGCCATCAGCAGCGGCAGCCCGCGCCTTGCGGCCAACCTGCCGCAGTTAGGCGAGAGCCGCGCCTCCGTCCCGGTTCGTTAATTCAAAGGCGCCGTCGCGCCACATAGCGAAAGCAACGTCGATGAAACCCCTCTCTGTCCTGCGTGTCACGGTTCTCGCGATGCTGGCCGGCTCGCTCCTGAGCGGCTGCGCGGCGGTCGACCGGCTCAAGACGATCGGCCAGGCTCCGCCGCTGTCCGAAGTCGACAACCCCACTGCGCGGCCGGGCTACAAGCCGGTGCAGATGCCGATGCCGGCGGCGCAGCCCGCTTCGTACAATCCGAACTCGCTGTGGCGCAACGGCTCGCGCGCCTTCTTCAAGGATCAGCGCGCGCACCAGATCGGCGACCTGCTGACGGTGCAGGTCAACATCACCGACAAGGCCATCATCGCCAACGAGACGCAGCGCAGCCGCGACACAAAGGAAGATTCCGGCATCGACAATTTCTTCGGCAAGAGCAAGGTGCCGGTGCTCAATTCGGCGGTGCCGACGCGCATCTTCACATCGGACTCCACGACGTCACTCGACGGCAAAGGTTCGGTCAACCGGTCGGAGGCGTTGCAGACCAATGTCGCCGCCGTCGTCACGCAGGTGCTGCCGAACGGCAACCTCGTGGTCGAAGGCCGGCAGGAGATTCGGGTGAACTTCGAAATTCGAGAACTGATCGTGGCCGGCATCGTCCGGCCCGAGGATATCCAGAGCGACAACACCATCGACTCGACCAAGATTGCCCAGGCCCGCATCGCTTATGGCGGCCGCGGCCAAATCACGGACGTACAGCAGCCGCGTTACGGTTCGCAGGTGCTGGACGTGATCCTGCCCTTCTGACGCTGCGGGCGAGGCGCCCGCGTGCGCGCCCGCTCGAGATCTCCCGCGCCTGTCTCGTCTCGCGAGCGGGACAAGGCGTAAACGCCACGGCCCTCGGTAGCTCCCCTGCCGAGGGCCGTCGGTTTTCAAATCGCCGATTCCGCACTTTGATCCCCATCAAAGCTTGGCACCCTCCGCGCCTCCAGACTGCCCGTCGACAGGGAGGACATCGCCATGGGCATGCCGAGGACTATCAAATTGACAATCGCGATTGCCGTCACCGGTGCGCTGCTTGCGGCCGCGCCGGCGAGCGCCGCGCCGCTGCCGGCCGCCGCAGCGAAGGTCGTTCCCGCCCCCGCAAACATGATCGAGCCGGTACGCTCGCGCGGCCATGGCGGCGGCGGCGCCGTCATCGGCGGCCTCGCGGCCGGCATGATCCTCGGCGGCATCATCGCCTCGCAGCCGTATTACTATGGCGGCCCTTATTATTACGGTCCGGCCTATCCGCCGCCCTATTATTACGGCCCTGGCCCGTACGGCCCGCCGGACTTCGACGCTTACTGCTTTTCACGCTACCGGTCGTACGATCCCTATAGCGGCACCTATATGGGCTTTGACGGCGTAAGGCGGCCCTGCCGCTGACGCGCAAAGCAAAAGCCCGGCGCGACGGCCGGGCTTTCGCATTCATCGATGTGCAGCGCCGCGGCTTCAGTCGTCGCGATAGACGCGCTCGCGCCGCTCGTGGCGCTCCTGAGCTTCGACCGACAAGGTGGCGATCGGCCGCGCCTCGAGACGGCGCAGCGAGATCGGCTCTCCGGTCTCTTCACAATAGCCATAGGTGCCGTCGTCGATGCGGGTGAGCGCCTCGTCGATCTTGGCGATCAGCTTGCGCTGGCGGTCGCGGGCGCGCAGCTCGATGGCGCGGTCAGTCTCCGACGACGCACGGTCGGCGAGATCGGGGTGATTTTGGTTCTCTTCCTGCAAGTGTTGCAGGGTTTCCTTGGCTTCCTTGAGGATGTCTTCGCGCCAGGCCAGGAGCTTCGCGCGAAAGTAATCGCGCTGGCGCTCGTTCATGAACGGCTCTTTGTCCGAGGGCCGATAATTCTTGTTCTTCGCCAACATCCCACTGCACTCCCCTGGTCTTCTTATATCGTTGCGTAGAGCTGTACCCCTCTACGTGCGGCAGGCTTATATACGCGCGCATTCGGCCGGACAATATCTTCCGCGCGCCTTGTTCATAGCCAGATTTTTGTGACAATCCAATGACTTGCGCCTTGGAAGGGGCCGGCTTGCCCAACCCTTGGGCATCGTCCGGCCACGACTCCGGGAGGTAGCGGCTGGCTACTGAGCGCCCGCCTTGGCAAGTTCCACGGCAACGCGCAGGTCAATTGCGGAGAGCACGTCGTCGAGCCCGGGATCGCCGCTCTCCTCCGTCAGCCCCTCGGCGGCGACCTTGAGCCGTGCCACGGTCGACTGATCGAGACTGCCATCGATAAGGCCGAGCTTGAGCCGTTCCAGCACGTCGAGCGCGTTGCGGCCCTTGGCGACCGCCCGCTTCCTGCGCTCGGTCGCGCTCTCTATGCCCTGAAGCGCCAGCAGCGCGTCGACGGTCGAGATCGCGCGCAAGCCCGCGCTGTGCCCGGTCGATTGCGAGGTCACCTCTTCGGATACGCTGAAGCCGCCGCCGGCTGGCGTCCGCGCAGCGGCGGGCCGTGAGGCGAGCGCAGTGCCGTTCGCTCCATAGATGCGCATCGCTGAGCAATCCCCCGCGGCCAAGCCCCGACTGAGAAACAGCCTGCTCCTTTATGGTTAACCCGCGGTAAAGCCTCGGCAAAACTTGCCGGTCAGAACCGCTTTCTGCCGGGACCCGGCGGCGCGGCCGACGATCGCAGAATGCCGATCGACAAGTCTTTTCAATGATTTGGCTTAGGCCAACCGAGTTGGCACGGCGCTCGCTAGGAGAGTGGCAGTCATACGTCACATTGGGGAGCAGTGATGACGAGGACCCTTGCTGCCGCGCTTGTCGCGGCTCTGATGGCCATGTTCGTCCCTGGTAGCGCCGGGGCGACGTCGCGCATCAAGGACCTCGCCAATATCGAAGGCATCCGCCAGAACCAGCTCATTGGCTATGGGCTGGTCGTGGGTCTCAATGGTACGGGCGACACCCTCAACAACATTCCCTTCACGAAGCAGTCGCTTCAGGCGATGCTCGAACGCATGGGCGTCAACATCCGTGGCTCGACCATCCGCACCGGCAACGTCGCCGCCGTCATGGTCACCGGCAATCTGCCGGCGTTCGGCACCCAGGGCACGCGGATGGACGTCACGGTCTCCGCGCTGGGCGACGCCAAGAACCTGCAGGGCGGCACCCTGCTGGTCACCCCCCTGCTCGGCGC
>DASTGR010000132.1:0-34047 GCA_035718885.1 Pseudolabrys sp.
TGCAAGTCGACGCCGATCACTCTGTCATCACAATCCCGCCAAGGCGTCACTGACACGTTGCGCGCGCTGTTCGACATCATCAATGCTGCGCGCGAAGGCGCCGCGGACGATCGCATGGAGACGGTCCGGCTGCCTTGAGAAGGTAGGCCATGGACCAGCACGCCATCGTTATCGCCGACACAGACGGCGTCATCAGACTCTGGAACGAAGGCGCCGCGCGTCTGATCGGTCACTCCGCCACCGATGCCGTCGGGCAGAAGCTCGACCTCATCGTGCCGCCGGATTTTCGCGCACAGCACTGGGATGGGTTCGGCCGCGTGATGGGCGGCGGCCCGTTCGGCGGTGCCGGGCAGTTCTTCGACCTGCCCGTCCGATGCCGCGACGGCGCGACGAAGACGTTGCGCGGACAGCTTCACGTGCTACGAAACGAGGCGAACGACGCCATTGGAGCGATGGCGATATTCACCGCGCCCGTTTAGCCGGAAGGATTGTTCCGCATGAAGACCCGCGCCGCAGTCGCCTGGAAAGCCGGCGAGCCGCTGACCATCGAAACCATCGACATCGAAGGCCCGAAGGCCGGCGAAGTGCTGGTCGAGGTGATGGCGACCGGCGTCTGTCATACCGACGCATTTACGCTGTCAGGCGCCGACCCGGAGGGCATCTTCCCTGCGATCCTCGGCCATGAGGGCGCCGGCATCGTGCGCGAGGTCGGCCCCGGCGTGACGTCGTTGAAGGTCGGCGATCACGTCATTCCGCTGTACACGCCGGAATGCCGGAGTTGCAAAACCTGCCTGTCGCAACGCTCCAATCTCTGCACGTCGATCCGCGCCACGCAGGGCAAGGGGCTGATGCCGGACGGCACGTCGCGCTTCCGCTGCGACGGCGATCCCGTGTTCCATTACATGGGCTGCTCGACCTTCGCCAATTTCACCGTGCTGCCGGAGATCGCGCTGGCGAAGGTGCGCGAGGACGCGCCCTTCGACAAGATCTGCTACATCGGCTGCGGCGTGACGACCGGAATCGGCGCGGTGATCTACACCGCGAAAGTGTGGCCCGGCGCGAACGTCGTCGTGTTCGGGCTTGGCGGCATCGGCCTCAACGTCATCCAGGGCGCGAAGATGGTCGGCGCCGACAAGATCATCGGCGTCGATCTCAATCCCGGCAAGCGCACCATGGCCGAGAAGTTCGGCATGACGCATTTCATCAATCCGGACGAAGTCGGCCGCGACAAGGTCGTGCAGGCGATCGTCGACTTGACCGGCGGCGGCGCCGACTTTTCGTTCGAATGCATCGGCAACGTCAACACGATGCGTCAGGCTCTCGAATGCTGCCATCGCGGCTGGGGCGAGTCGATCATCATCGGCGTCGCCGGTTCGGGTCAGGAAATCTCCACGCGGCCGTTCCAGCTCGTTACGGGGCGCGTATGGAAGGGCACCGCCTTCGGCGGCGCACGCGGACGCACCGACGTGCCGAAGATCGTCGACTGGTACATGGACAGGAAGATCAACATCGACGACCTGATCACGCACACCATGCCGCTCGACAAGATCAACGACGCCTTCGACCTCATGCACGAAGGCAAGTCGATCCGCAGCGTCGTGATTTACTGATCGTCCTCGTCGTCGAAACCGCCCCGGTCCACGTCTGCCGGGACCACGCGATCGTCCTCGCCGTCGGCGGTGTAGTCGCGATGGTAGCGGCGCGCCACCGGCCGGTCGTCGTCGCCTGACGCGCGGCTGTCGGTCATGCGCTCGACCTCGTGCACGACGTTCGAGAGCTCGACGTCGCGGCCCGGGCGGTGCACGCGCACATGGGCGGCGGGCTCGTCGTCATCGCCGCGAAGAGCCTGCCGCGAATCGTGGCCGCGCGCGGCTTCCTTCGCGCCGGGCGGATTGACGCAGACCTGACGCGGACCGGAGAAGGGCTGATAGGTACAGTCGGACTCGCGGAACGACCGGTACGCGCGTGAACACGCCTGGACATCGCAGGCCCTGCCGGACGCGAGCGACACCGGCGTCGCATTGGGGGGCGACGCGGGCTCGGCCTTGGTAGTAGTCTGGACAGGCGCGGACGCAGGCGTCTCCTGTTTCGGCTGAACCTTCGGCTCCGGCTGCGGCGCGGGTTCCGCCGGTGCGGCGGCGGTCTGCTGCTGGGTCGGCTGCGGCGCTGCCCCTTGCAGCGTGGCCTTCGCGGGCGTCGGCTCGCTCTGAGCGGGTGCCGTCGGGGCGGCGGCGCCACCGGGCGCGACCGGTGTGAGCGGCGTCAATGCGCGTTCGCTCTGCGCGCCGGCACCTGTCGTCTCGGCGCGGGCAACCTTCGTTGGCGTGGTCGTGAGCGCGATCTGCTTATGATGCTCGGGCTTCGGCGTCGACATCACGCCAAGACCCAGGAGGAAGCCCACGCCGAATAAAGCCGCGGTGCCGGCAACCGACATCATTACGATGGCAAGGCGGGACTGCATGACGGCGGCCTTCCTGTGAAGCGGGTCGGGTCGGAAACGCTGGAATGGGAGGGCTGGTTCCTGCCCATCCGTCACGGTTTCGCCATCACACTCGGGTGAGGCCGCTTCATTGCCGCCCGTCCGGCGGTGTAGCCTTCCGGCCAAGCGCGACGAAGCGCGCATCGTTCAATTCAGGGGGTAACGCCATGAGACTGCTTCAGGCCGCGGCCATCGCCGCCGTTTTCGCCGTCACCATAGCCGCGCAGGCCGCGGATTATCCGGCGCCGAAAGAGGGAGACTGGACCGCGCCCGAGTTCAAGTTCCACACCGGCGAGGTCATGCCGGTGAGACTGCACTACACGACGATCGGCGCGCCAAGCGGCGAGCCCGTTCTGGTCCTGCACGGCACTGGCGGCTCCGCCGCCAGCATGTTGACCCCGGCCTTCGCCGGCGAGCTTTACGGGCCTGGCCAGCCGCTCGACGCGACCAAATACTTCGTCATCATTCCGGACAGCATCGGCCACGGCAAAAGCGCCAAGCCTTCGGACGGACTGCGCAGCCGATTCCCGAAATACGATTACGCCGACATGATCGAGGCGCAGCACCGCCTTTTGACGGAGCATCTCGGTGTCAAGCATCTGCGGCTGGTCATCGGCAATTCGATGGGCGGCATGGAGAGCTTCCTCTGGGGCGAGATGTATCCGCAATATATGGATGCGCTGGCGCCGATGGCGGCGCAGCCGACCGCAATGGCGAGCCGCAACTGGATGCTGCGGCGTATGATGCTGGAAACGATCCGCAACGATCCCGAATACAAGAACGGCGATTACACCGAGCAGCCACGCTTCCTCAAGATTGCCAGTGTGTTCTTCGGCATCGCCACCGCGGGCGGGACGCAGAATTATCAGAAGCAGGCGCCGACCAACGCACTTGCCGACGCGGTTGTGAACAAGCGGCTGGCTGCTCCATTCAAGGCCGACGCGAACGACTTCCTGTGGGCATGGGGCTCGTCGGCCGACTACGACGCCGCGCCGGGCTTAGGCAAGATCGAGGCGCAGGTGCTTGCCATCAATGCCGCCGACGACGAGCGCAATCCGCCCGAGACCGGCATTATGGTCAATGCCATGAAGCAGGTGAAGCACGGCCGCATCTACCTAATTCCGGCAAGCCCGGAGACCAGCGGTCACTCCACCACCGGCAATGCCAAATTTTACAAGCAGCAGCTTCAGGAGTTTCTGGCGAGCGCACCGCGGCGGGCGATGTAGGCCGGCATCGCGACTAGTAGTCGCCGCCGCCAAAGAGTCCGCCCAAGCTCCAGCCGCCGCGGCGATCGTCATAGGCGTCACGGCGGTCATAGTAGCTGTCGCGACGATCGCTGAGCCGGCGGTCCCGATAGTCGTCGCGCGGCTCGGCCCGGTGCGCGCTGCGCGGATGTGCAGCCGTGGCGACCTTGCCGGCCGAGCCCGATTTGGTGCACAGCCGGCGCTCGCCGCTCATCGGCTGATAGGTGCAATCTGACGCGCGGAACGACCGGTATGCGGAGGAGCAGGCGCTGACATTGCAGGAGGCCGCCGCGACCGGCGTGGCCGCCGTCGTGTCGGCCGGTGTCGCGCGCGCCTGCGCCTGCGTTGCCTGATCCACAGCCGGACCGGTGCCTACGGGAACCGAGGCTCGAGCCCTATCGGCCGTTTTGTCGGGTGTCTTTTCGGTGGCCTTGGCGACGGCAACGGACTGCGCAGCAGGCTGTACCTCGCCCGCCTTTGGCGCGGGAGCAGGCGCAACAGCCGCGGTCTGCGTGGGCAGCGCAGCGTAAGGCGGGGGATTGAGCGGCGCCTGCGTCCAGTCGAGGCCGAACAGCACGCTCGCGGCCGCGACCAGCAACACGAAGAAATACACCAGAAATGCCATGACGCGCCCAAGACCCAGACTTCAACACAGGCAATGCCCGCGGCGGTGAACCGTTCCGCCTATGCCGGTTCCAAATCATCTATGGTGCGCAACAGCGCGCGCAAGCGTGCAGCATCGGCCGGAGCGGCACTTTTTTGATCGTTATCAAAGTAAACATAGACTGTTAGGCGCTGGCGGTGCCAGACGGCAATCTCGCGCGCCCATTTGCGCAGCGCGGTGTTCGAATAGTGCCCCTTATACGCGCCGCCCGGCCCGTGACCTCGGACATAAACGTGTTTCGCGGTGGCCAGCCACGGCGACGGCGCATCGCGATGATCGGAGATGCAGAACGCGATACCATTCTTCCGCAGAATTTTATAGATCGTTTCGTCGTACCAACTGTCGTGGCGGAATTCGAAGGCGTATTGCCGCCTCCTGTTCAGGAGCCGAATGAACGATGTCAGCCGCTCCGCATCGGCGGTAAAGCGAGCCGGTAGCTGGAACAGCACGGGCCCGGCCTTCGGACCGAGGACCTTCAGCCGCTCTTCGATGAGGCCAAGGCTGTTGCGCGAGCGATCGGACAGCCGCTTCCAGTGCGTGATGAATTTCGAGGCCTTCCACGCGAACAGGAACTCGTCGGGCGTCTGGTCGCGCCAGCCGCGCACCGCTTCGAGTGTGGGCGTGCGGTAGAACACGCCATTGAGCTCTGCGGTGATGAACTGCGTCGCGTAGTAGGCGAGATGGTGCTTGACCATCACCTCGCGCGGGAAGAATGGGCCGCGCCAGGAGGCGTAGCTCCAGCCTGACGTACCGATGTAGATGCGAGGCGGTGCTCTGCGCCGGGACACGGGTTAACCAGAACGAAAAACGGTGGCCGGAACCAACGCCCCGCCGCTCCGCTTGGTTCGCGGTACGATTTGCAGGGCTTTGAAAGCAATCGACAGCCGCCGCTCGGGGTGCGATTCTCGATGTCAGGGGTTGCGTCGGGGCTATAAGCGTGCCGGGGATCAACGCCACCAGCCAGTCAATCGCCACGCCGCGGCCGGCGGTCGCCGGGAGCAGGAGCGCGGGCTATCGCCTGACGCTGGCGGTCATCGGGCTTTACGCCGTCGCGACCATCGTCCTGCTGACGGTCGCCGCGCGTCCGGGCCCGGTCATGCCGGGCATCAGCGCCTTCTTCGCCGCCGGGGTGTTCGTCACCGAAACCGCCACGGCGTTCCTGCTGTTCGTGCGCTTCCGCGACGACCGCACCTGGTCGCTGCTGGTATTGGCCTGCGCCTATCTGTTCTCCGGCCTGATGGCCGCCCCCTATTTGCTCGCCTTCCCCGGCGCGCTGCTGCGCGACGCAAGCGTCATTGGCTCGAGCCAGACCATTGCGTGGGTGTTCCTCGCATGGATCTTCGGCTTCGCCGTGCTGACCTTCGCCGCCGCGGTGCTGGAGGCGCGCATGCCGCCCGCCATCGCCCCTCCCGATGTGTCGCGCTTGATGTCGTCCGCGGTGGTGTGCGTGCTCGCCGCCATAACGGCGATCGTTGTCATCGCGGACGGCGCCTCCGACTGGCTGCCGCGGCAAGTGGGCCCGGGTGGCTGGACGCAATGGGACAACATCATCAGCACCGTGAACATGGCGCTGCTCATCGCCGGCCTACTCGTCATCCTCGTCCGCATTCGCGGCCGCAACGAGATCTTCCTCTGGGTGGCGCTGGCGCTCGCCGCAATGCTGTTCGGCAACGTGCTCTCGACCTATGGCGGCGGCCGCTTCACCTTCGGCTGGTCGTTCTCGCGGCTGAGTTGGGTGTTCTCCGGCTGCGCGCTGTTTCTGTATTTCATGGGCCAGTTCGTTCGCCAACAGCGGTTGCTCGGTAAGACCCGCGATGCGCTCGAGCAAATGGTCGGCGAGCGTACGGCCGATCTCACCAGCATGATCGCGCAGCGCGACCTCTTGCTGCGCGAGGTGCATCACCGCGTGAAGAACAATTTCCAGGTGATCAACAGCTTGATCAGCTTCGAATCCTCGCACGCGGCCAGTGACGAAACGCGCGAGACTTTGCGCAACCTGCACGGTCGCGTCTACGCGCTGGGCCTCGTGCATCAGCGGCTGATGCAATCGAACGATCTCGCCACCTTCGATCTCCGCGCCTTCCTCGATGATCTGTGCGCCAATTTGGCCTCGCTCTCGTCGGCGGACATGCGGGGCATCAAGTTGAAGGCGCAGGCCGACCCGCTTCGCACCGATCTCGACTTCGCCGGCCCGCTCGGGCTCCTGGTGACCGAGCTTGTCACCGCCGCCTTTGCGCGCTTCGGCGACAGTGGCGGCGGCGAGATAGACGTGTCGGTTCGCCGCGGCGAGGTGGCTCGGCTCGTGCTGACGGTCGGCGACACTGCGCCGGCAGGGGACGATGGCGACGGCGGTCCCTCGCGCATCCTGCGCGCGCTGGTCGGACAATTGCGCGGCGAACTCGCACTTGCGCGCGAGAGCGGAACCGTCGTGACCGTCATCATGCCCGATCCGGACGCATGACGCAGACGTGATGCGTGGAATGCGGAACGAAATGCCGATTTCCGTAACCACCTGAAAGCCTTCAACGATCCAGAAATCTCCGCATTCCGGCCCCGAAAGCGGGCGCCCGGCCCCGTATCCGGCGCAGCAATTCGGGGAGAAATCACGGAGCCAATTGGATGAAACTTCGCCTTGTCGCCGCCCTTTGCGGCGTCTCGACGCTGCTTGCCTTTTCGTCACTCGCTCACGCTCAATCGGGGATCGCGTCAATCTATTCCGGCGAGAAAACCGCCAATGGCGAATACGCCTCGCCGCGCGGCCTCACGGCCGCCCACCGCAGCCTGCCCTTCGGAACCCGCGTCCGCGTCACCAACCGCAGCAACGGCCGCAGCGTCGTCGTGCGCATCAACGATCGCGGGCCCTTCGTGCGCGGCCGCATCATCGACCTGACCCCCGCCGGCGCGCACGCGCTCGGCTTCTCCGGCCTCGCCCGCGTCGAGGTCCATCCGCTCGGTTGATCGCAATCGGAACTCATCGCCCGGTCGACCGCTTATCGCTGGAGCTTTTCCGGCTCGCGGGCGACCGGGCTGATGATCCAGGATCTCTGGTATAAGAACGCGATCTTCTATTGCCTGTCGGTCGGCACCTACATGGATGCCGACGGCGACGGCATCGGTGATTTTCGCGGCCTGATGCGCCGGCTCGACTATCTGCACGGCCTCGGCGTCACGGCGATCTGGCTCATGCCGTTCCAGGCCTCGCCCGGCCGCGACAACGGCTACGACATTTCCGACTACTACAACGTCAATCCGGCCTACGGCACGCTCGGCGACTTCGTTGAGTTCACCCACGGTGCGCAGCAACGCGGCATCCGCGTCATCATCGACCTCGTCGTCAACCACACCTCCGACCAGCATCCATGGTTCCAGGAGGCGCGGCGCGATCCGAAATCGAAATACCGCGACTGGTATGTGTGGTCGAAAACGAAGCCGCCGCATGCCGACGAAGGCATGGTCTTCCCCGGCGTGCAGAAGACGACATGGACGCGCGACACCGTCGCCAAGGCCTATTATTTCCACCGCTTCTACGACTTCCAGCCCGATCTCAACACCTCGAACCGCGAAGTGCAGGCCGAGATCCTGAAGATCATGGGCTTCTGGATTCAGCTCGGCGTGTCGGGCTTCCGCATGGATGCGGTGCCGTTCGTCATCTCCACCAAAGGCGCCGACGTGAAGACGGCGCGCGAGCAATACGACATGCTCCGCAGCTTCCGCGAATTCCTGCAATGGCGCGTCGGCGACAGCATCATTCTGGCCGAAGCCAACGTCCTGCCGAACACCGACCTGCAATATTTCGGCGATGACGGCGACCGCATGCACATGATGTTCAATTTCCAGGTCAACCAGAACCTGTTCTACGCGCTGGCCGCGCAAGACACCAAGCCGCTGATCAAGGCGATGGAGAAGACCAAGCCGCGCCCCTATAGCGGCCAGTGGGGCATGTTCCTGCGCAACCACGACGAGCTCGATCTCGGTCGCCTCACCGACAAGCAGCGGCAGAAGGTGTTCGCCGCCTTCGGGCCGAACAAGGACGACCAGCTCTACGACCGCGGCATCCGCCGCCGCCTCGCGCCGATGCTCGGCGGCGACCGCCGCAGGCTCGAGCTCGCCTACAGCCTGATGTTCACGCTGCCGGGCACGCCGGTCGTGCGCTATGGCGACGAGCTCGGCATGGGCGACGATCTCTCGCTGCCCGAGCGCACCTGCGGACGCACGCCGATGCAATGGTCGACGGAGCCAAACGGCGGCTTCACCAAGAGCGTTAAACCGGTCGTGCCGGTGATCCGCGACGGTCCATACGGCTACGAGCACGTCAACGCCGCCGAGCAGCGGCGCGACCCGAACTCGTTCCTGAACTGGATGGAGCGCATCATCCGCATGCGTAAGGAAGTCCCGGAAGTCGGCTGGGGCGACTTCGAGGTCCTCGACACGGGCGACGATTCGGTGCTCGCGCTCCGCTACGACTGGCGCAACAATTCGGTGCTGTTCCTGCATAATCTTGCGCCCGAGCCGCGCGAGGTGGCGTTCGGCGTCGCCCTGCCGGACGGGCGCGGCGACCTGCTCGTCAACCTGCTGGGCAACGACCACAGCCGCGCCGACGGCCGCCATCGCCACAGCGTGTGCCTCGAAGGCTATGGCTATCGCTGGTACCGCGTCGGCGGGCTCGACTACCTGCTCAAGCGCAGCGACGTCTGAGGTCTCACGCAGGCGGCCGCAGCACGAGCCCCTCGTCGCCGCGCAGCGTGGCCTCCTCGATCCGGCCGCCGCGGTCCATCATCGTCGAGAGCACGATCCCCGCGCCCTGCACGAATGGCGGCAGCGGCTGCGCATCGCCGCCGAGATTGAGCGCGACGATCAGGCGCTCGCCGCCGATCGTGCGTTCGAACACGATGGTCGCGTCGGTCACCGCCAGCATGCGGAAGGCGCCACCGGCGAGCGCGCGATGCGCGCGGCGCAAGGCGATCAGCGCGCGATAGAGATTGAGAATCGAATCCGGCACCTCGCCGAGCACCGCCACGTTCTGCCGCTCATGATCGCGGTCGAGCGGCAGCCATGGTGTCTGCGCCGTGGTGAAGCCGGCGAGCGCGCTCGCGTCCCATTGCATCGGCGTGCGTGAGGCGTCGCGGCCGTGCCCGGGTTCGTTCTTCTCCCACGGGTCCTGCCCCGCGCCCGGCGGAATCTCCACGCGCGCGAGCCCGATCTCGTCGCCGTAATACATGGTCGGCGTGCCGCGCAGCGTGAGCAGAAGCATCGCCGCAACGCGGGCTTGTGCCGAACCGACACGCGCGGCGATACGCGGCCGGTCGTGATTGCCGAGCACCCAGTTCGGCCAGCCGCCGGCCGGCAAGAGCCTCTCGTAGTCCTCGATGGCTTTGGCAATGGCGCGCGCGTCCCACGCCGTCTCCAGCAATTGGAAATTGAACGGCAGTTGCGCGCCTTTCAATTCCTTGCCGTAATAGGTGACGAGCCGCTCGAGCGGCAGGTAGATTTCGCCGATCAGCACCCGCTCGTCGAATTCGTCCAGCACGGCGCGCATTTCGGCGATGACCTCATGCACCTCGGGCCGGTCGGAATTATAGAGCTGGATCGTCTTGCCGATCTCCGCGCCCGGCGGCTGCCACGAGGGATTGAGCGGGTTGTCGCGGAATTTCTCGTCCTTGATGAGCAGCCAGATGACATCGACGCGAAAGCCGTCGACGCCGCGCCTGAGCCAAAAGCGCAATGCGTCGTACATGGCGCGGCGCACATCCGGATTGCGCCAATTCAGGTCGGGCTGCTGGCGCAGGAACGAGTGCAGGTACCACTGCCCGGTCGTCTCATCGAATGCCCAGGCCGGACCGCCGAAATGCGAGATCCAGTTGTTCGGCGGCGCGCCGTCAGCCTTGCCGTCGCGCCAGATGTACCAGTCGCGCTTTGGGCTCTGGCGTGACGACCGGCTGTCGAGAAACCACGGATGCCGGTTCGAGGTGTGGTTCGGCACGAAATCGAGGATGACCTTCAAGCCCCGCCCATGCGCATCGGCAACAAGCGCGTCGAAATCGGCGAGTGTCCCGAACAGCGGATCGACGCCGCAATAATCGGCGACGTCGTAGCCGAAATCCGCCATCGGCGAGGGATAGATCGGCGAAATCCAGACGGCGTCGACGCCGAGGCCTTCGAGATAATCGAGCCGCCGCCGGATGCCGGTAAGATCGCCGACGCCGTCACCGTTCGTGTCCTGAAACGACCGCGGGTAAACCTGGTAGACGATGCCGCGCTGCCACCACCGTGGCTGGTCCTTTTCCGTCTCGTCCACCGCCCGCTCCTTGCCTCGCGCCGTCCGCCTGTCTAGACGCGCATCGCGACGGGTGAACGACGCAGGCACCATATGGTGCCATGTCGTCGGCCCGGTGATCCGGAAAACCACGCGAAGCGTAGAATGGTGTCATGACCACGGTCGTCTGGTTTCGGCAGGATCTGCGCGTCGGCGACAATCCTGCGCTCGCCGCAGCGGCAAAACGCGGGCCGGTGGTGCCGCTCTTCGTGCTTGACGAGGACGGTCGGCGTCCGCTGGGGGCCGCCAGCCGCTGGTGGCTGCACCACAGCCTCGCGGCGCTCGGGGACAGCCTCGGTGGCCTCGTGCTCCGACGCGGCGATGCGGCAAAGATCCTGCCGGAGGTCGCGAAGGCGGCCGGCGCCGACACGGTGACGTGGAATCGCTGTCACGAACCGGACGCGATCGCCCGCGACGAGGCGGTCGTCGATGCGCTGAGTCAAGCCGGCGTCGCCGTCCAAGGCTTCAACGGCAATCTCCTGCACGAGCCGTCCGAGGTGAAGACCCAGACCGGTGGGCCGTTCAAGGTCTACACGCCGTTCTGGCGCGCCTGCCGCGCGCGGCACGTGCCGCCGCCGCAGCGGGCGGCCAAGCCGCACGTGCAGATCAAGGGCATCGACAGCGACACCCTCCCCTCCTGGGCGCTTCTGCCAAAGAAGCCCAACTGGGCGACCGGCTGGGACACATACTGGACGCCCGGAGAAGACGGCGCACAGGCGCGGCTCGATGCCTTCCTGCGGGCGGACCTGAAGGACTACGCCACCGCGCGCGACCGCATGGCCGGGCGCAACACCTCGCTATTGTCGCCGCATCTGCACTTCGGCGAAGTCTCATCGCGGCAGGTCTTCGCCCGCGTCGCTTTCGCGGGCGACAAGCCCGGCCAGTCGCAGGCGGCGGCGAAGTTCGAGGCCGAGCTCGGCTGGCGCGAGTTCTGCGCGCATCTCGTCTATCATTTCCCCACCATCCCCACCGAAAACTGGCGCGAGGAATTCGACACGTTCGAGTGGCGGCGCAGCGCCGCCGACCTGAGAGCCTGGCAACGCGGCGAGACCGGATATCCGATGGTCGATGCCGGCATGCGCGAGCTCTGGCAGACCGGCTGGATGCACAACCGCGTGCGCATGATCGTTGCCTCGTTTCTGGTGAAGCACCTGCGCATCCATTGGCGCGAGGGTGAAGCGTGGTTTTGGGACACGTTGGTCGACGCCGACCTCGCCAATAATGCCGGAAACTGGCAGTGGGTCGCCGGCAGCGGCGCGGACGCATCGCCCTATTTCCGCATCTTCAATCCGATGGTGCAGGGTGCGAAGTTCGATCCCGAGGGCGAGTATGTTCGCCGCTGGTGTCCGGAATTGAAAAAGCTGCCGGACAAATTCATCCACGCACCGTTCGAGGCGGACGCCGATGTGCTGGCGCAAGCCGGCGTGAAGCTCGGCCGCGACTATCCAAAACCAATTGTCGACCACGCGGAAGCACGCAATGCGGCGCTCGCGGCCTACCGCAAAATCACGCGCTGAAGCGCGGAACCTGAACACATATTCACAGGAACCAATCTAACGAAGGGCGCGTTCGCGTTCGTCGAAGCGTTCGGCGCAGGCCGACCGCAGGAACAGACTCGTCACGGAGGACGACATGAAACGCACGCTTCTATTGAGCAGCGCCGTAATTGCGCTGAGTTTGGGCCTCGCGCCGGCCATGGCGCAGCAGGACCGCACCGACACGAAAGTGAAGCACGACCGGTCTGCAACCGAGCAGCACGACCGCAATACCAGCAAGCAGGACGCGGCCGAGAAGAACCGGACCGGCGCCCGCGAGACCACGGGCCAGGCCAAGGACACCACCGCCGACAAGGCCAAGGCGGCCGACAGCGACACGACCAAGGCAGGCGCCGACAAGACAAAGAGCACCGAGGCCGACAAGTCCTCGTCGCAGCCCAAGCACGCGGACGAGCAGAACAAGAAGCCCGCGAGCAATGCCGCGACCAACAAGGCGAACACGGTCGAGCCGTCCAAGAATGCGGAGCAGAACAACACCCGCTCGCCGGCCGCGCAAAAGTCGACCCAGTCGAACGAGCCGAGCAAAACCGCACCGGCCAATGCCAAGGCGAACGACAAGACGAACGACGTCAATCGCAATGCGCAGACGAACGAACCGAACCGCGATGCGGCGGCCAAGAACGGGGCCGAGCCGAAGGCCCGCATCTCGGCATCCCTCGATCCGCAGAAGAAGACGCGGGTGACGACGGCTTTCGAGAAGGTCGATGTCAAGCCGATCACGAACGTGAATTTCTCGGTTTCGGTCGGCACGGTGGTGCCGAGCCACGTCGAGTTTCGTCCGGTTCCGACATCCATCGTCGAGATCGTGCCGCAGTATCGCGGGTACGATTTCTTCGTCGTGCGCGACGAAGTCGTCATCGTCGAGCCGCGGACACACAGGATCGTCGACGTGATCGAACGCGGCCCGTCGCGCTCGCGCGCCGAAACCACCACGGTGCACAAGCCGCAGCTCTCGGCGCATCAGCGCGAGATCATCCGCCGTCACGCAAGGACGCGTCGGACGACGACCACGACCGGCACGGCGCCGCGCACTGAGATCGAGGTCGGCCACAGGCTGCCGGACTCGGTCGAGATCGAGAGCTTCCCCGAGGAGGTCTATCGGGACGTGCCGTCGGTTCGCGAATATCGCTACATCGAGCGCGGCGACGACGTGTACCTCGTCGATCCGTCGAGCCGCGAGGTGATCGAGGAAGTGCGCTGAGGCGCGCGACCCGCAACCAAGAAGGGGGCGGTCTCGGCCGCCCCCTTTCACGTTGTCCGCCGCCCATGACGGCGGCGCGCAAGCCGTGCTAAAGACCCGGCGATTTCCGAGACTTGCCGGGACCCATGTCGCAGACCCCCACCCTCTCCGCCTTCCGCCGCATCGTGGTGAAGGTCGGCTCGTCGCTGCTGGTCGATCACGCGGCCGGCGGGCTCAAGCGCGAGTGGCTGGAGGGGTTGGCGGCAGACATCGCCGAGCTGCACAAACAGGGCCGCGATGTGCTCGTGGTGTCATCTGGGGCGATCGCGCTCGGCCGCGCCGTGCTCGGCCTGCCGCGTGGCGCGCTCAAGCTGGAGGAGGCGCAAGGCGCCGCCGCGGTCGGCCAGATCGCGTTGGCCCGCGCCTGGTCGGAGGTGCTCGGCGCCCATGGCATCACCGCCGGCCAAGTGCTGGTCACATTTCAGGACACCGAGGAGCGCCGCCGCTATCTCAATGCGCGCTCGACCATCGACAAGCTCGTCGAGTGGCGCGCCGTGCCCGTGGTCAACGAGAACGACACCGTCGCCACCTCCGAGATCCGCTACGGCGACAATGACCGCCTCGCCGCCCGCGTCGCCACCATGGTCAGCGCCGACCTGCTCGTGCTGCTCTCGGACATTGACGGCCTCTACGACAAGCCGCCGGCGCCCGGAAATGACGCGAAGCTTGTGCCGGTCGTTGCGCGCATCACGGCGGAGATCGAGGCCATGGCGGGCATTTCGGCGTCGGAATTGTCGCGCGGCGGCATGGTCACCAAGATCGAGGCCGGCAAGATCGCGACCACGGCGGGCACGCACATGGTCATCGCCTCGGGCCGCGTGCAGAACCCGCTCAAGCGCATTGCCGGCGGCGCGCCGTGCACGTGGTTCCTGACGCCGGCCAACCCCGTCACCGCGCGTAAGAAGTGGATCGCCGGCTCGCTCGAGCCGCGCGGCGCCGTGCACATCGACGCAGGAGCGGTGCGCGCGCTGCGGAGCGGCGCCAGCCTGCTGCCGGCCGGCGTGGTCAAGGTCGATGGCGCCTTCGGCCGCGGCGACGCCGTCATCGTGCGCGGACCGGACGGAGCCGAGATCGGGCGCGGCCTTGTCGCTTACGACGCGGATGACGCCGAGAAAATCTGCGGCCGCTCCTCCGCCGACGTTCTGTCGATCCTGGGCTTCACCGGCCGCACCGCGATGATCCACCGCGACGACCTCGCGCTCGCCGGCGAGTAGCGCCGGAACCAATGCGGGCTATCAAGCATTACCCTGGTGCGACGCGACGCTTACGGACCTGAGCACAAGGCGGCCGACAGGCCGCCCGTCAACCCCGGCCTTCTCCAGGAGGTCGGGGTTTTCGCTTAAATCATTCCTCTGACGCGACAATCCGGCTCCGCGACGTTTTGGCCAATGGCGAGGCCGGACCGATCCGCGTCAGATGCGGCCCATAAGCGACGCGGCTTGGCCGGGGCAACTGCCTCATCCCTACCCCCATCCCCGGTCGGCCGGCGGCGCCCCGCGCGCCGTAAACCAACTACCCCCAGGGGGCCCTCGCGGGCCTCCTTTTTTTGTCTCAAGGGGCCGCGGGTCGGCGCGCCCGGCGGCGCGGAATGGACTTGCCGGTGACGATCGTCGGCCGCTCCGGCAGCCGCACCGTCGTGCCGTCGGGGAACTCGAGGTGGCGGACATAGACCGGTGCACCAAACTTGTGCGTGCGCGCCTCGATCACAAACTTCGTACCTACCGGGAAGCGGCTAGGCAGTCGGCTGGCTGTCGGCGTCATGGAACCCTCCTCGTCCCTCTAAACCCTGTTCGCTCAACGTTTCCGCGATTTGACGCGTTCGACCCGGCTACCGTCTTATCCACGCTATCCCCAGTTACCATGGGAGCCATGCCCGTCGCCGGGCCATCTCCCGTCCGGAACACCGGCGTGATAGGAAGGCCGTTCTGAGCCCGTGTTTTAGGTCCGTGCCGGATGACTGCGCCGCTGAAAAGCATTGAAGGGACAGGCGATATCGCCGCGACCATGGCCGAGCTCGGCCGTCGTGGGCGCGCGGCCGCGCGCGTCCTGGCGCTTGCGCCGACGGAGCGGAAGGACAGGGCGCTGGCCGCCATGGCCAAAGCCATCCGCGCCACTACCGCGCGCATCATGGCTGCCAATGCCGAGGACCTTACCGACGCCCGCAAGGCCGGCGCGACCGGCGCCTTTCTCGACCGCCTGACGCTGACCGAGGCCCGCATCGAGGCGGTCGCCGCCGGCATCGAAGTGGTGCAGGGCCTCAAGGACCCGGTCGGCGCGGAAATCGACGCCTGGACCCGGCCGAACGGCTTGCGCATCGCCCGCGTGCGCGTGCCGCTCGGCGTCATCGGCATCATTTACGAGAGCCGCCCCAACGTGACGGCGGACGCCGGCGCGCTGTCGCTCAAATCGGGCAACGCCGCGATCCTGCGCGGCGGCTCGGACTCGACGCGCTCCTCGCGCGCGATCCATGCCGCGCTCGAGCAGGGCCTCGTCGAGGCGGGACTTCCCGCCGCGGCGATCCAGCTCGTCCCGACGCGCGACCGCGCGGCGGTCGGCCTGATGCTCGGCGGCCTCGACGGCAACATCGACGTCATCGTGCCGCGCGGCGGCAAAAGCCTGGTCGCGCGCGTGCAGAGCGAAGCGCGCGTGCCGGTCTTCGCGCATCTGGAAGGCAACTGCCACGTCTATGTCGACGGCAAGGCGTCGCTCGCCATGGCCAAGACGATCGTGCTGAACGCCAAGATGCGCCGCACCGGCGTTTGCGGCGCGGCGGAGACGCTGCTCGTCGACCGCACCTGCGCCGCGACGCATTTGAAGCCGCTGGTGCAGATGCTGCTCGACGCAGGTTGCGAGGTGCGCGGCGACGAGGCGGCGCGCGCGGCCGACGCACGCGTGAAGGCGGCGACGGAAGAAGACTGGGCGACTGAATATCTCGACGCGATCATCGCCGTGCGCGTGGTCGACGGCGTTGCCGGCGCAATCGATCACATCGAGAGCCACGGCTCGCACCACACCGACGCCATCGTCACCGACGACGCCGCGACGGCCGACACATTCCTCGCGCAAGTCGACTCGGCGATCGTGCTGCACAACGCCTCGACGCAATTCGCCGACGGCGGCGAGTTCGGCTTCGGAGCCGAGATCGGCATCGCCACCGGACGCCTGCACGCGCGCGGGCCGGTCGGCGTCGATCAGCTCACCACGTTCAAGTACCGCATCCGCGGAACGGGTCAGATCCGGCCGTGAACCCGCAGGCTCTCGACCGCGCCGAGCGCATCCTCCCGCCCCATGCGCCCGGCATGAGGATCGGTCTGTTCGGCGGTACCTTCGATCCGCCGCATCAGGCGCATCTTGCCGCGAGCCTTCTGGCGCTGAAGCGGCTCAAGCTCGACCGCGTCTGGTGGCTGGTGACGCCGGGCAATCCGCTCAAGAACACGTCGGGGCTCGCGCCGCTCGCCGAGCGCCTCGCCGCGGCGCGGGCGCTGACGCATCATCCGCGCATCGACGTCACCGGTTTAGAGGCCGCAATCAAGACACGCTTCACCTACGACACGATCTGCTGGCTCATCGATCGCTGCCCCGGCGTGCACTTCGTCTGGATCATGGGCGCCGACAACCTGCGCAGCTTTCATCGCTGGCAGAAGTGGCGCGAAATCTCGCGGCTCGTCCCGTTTGCCGTCATCGACCGGCTGGGCCCCAGCCTCTACGCCGCGGCGAGCCCGGCGGGCCAGGCGCTCAGCGGCTCGCGCGTGCCGGAATGGGCCGCGGCCAGCCTTGCCGACCGCAAGGCGCCGGCATGGACCTTCCTGCACGGGCTGAAATCGCCGCTGTCATCGACGGCGCTGCGCGCCATGCGCGGAAAATCAGGTTCCAAAGCACCTCCCGGCGGCGGGGATTGAGACCGGCCGCCACTGGCAGACCCGGCGAACCGTCGTTATCTTTCAGGCACCGCCCGAAACATCCGGGTCATCAGTAAAAGGACGAACACCCCTGCCGACATCTGCCTTGTCTCGGGCCGCCAAGAAGAAGGCGCCCGTTTCCGCGTCGACCGGCGCCAGTGCGCCCTCGATGCTCAGCGTGATCCTCGCGAGCCTCGACAATATGAAGGCCGAGGACACCGTCACCATCGATCTCACCGGCAAATCCTCGATCGGCGACTACATGGTCGTGAGCACAGGCCGCTCGCAGCGCCACGTCGCGTCGATTGCCGACGAGGTCGTCAAGGATCTGCACAAGGCCGGCATCGGACGCGTTCGCGTCGAAGGCCAGCGCGTCGGCGACTGGGTGCTGATCGACGCCGGTGATGTGATCGTGCACGTCTTCCGTCCGGAAATCCGTATCTTCTACAATCTCGAGAAGATGTGGTCGGGGCGCGCCGGCGACGCGCGTTCGGCGAACTGATAAAACGGGCGGCACGATGCGCATCATCGTTGCCGCCATCGGACGTCTGAAGCAGGGTCCGGAAACCGAACTCGCCGAGCGCTACCGCAAGCGCGCGGCGCAAGTCGGCCGCAGCCTCGGGCTGCGCGACGTCGAGATCGTCGAAATCCGCGAGAGCCGCGCCGACGACCCCGGCAAACGCATGATCGAGGAATCGATCGCGCTCGCCAACATCATCCCGCAGGGCGCCGCCGTCGTGCTGCTCGATCCGCGCGGCGACAATCTCGACAGTGGCGCGCTCGCCAGCCAGCTCTCGCAATGGCGCGCCGCGGCCAAGCCGGCGGCGGTGTTCGTGATCGGCGGGCCGGATGGGCTCGCCCCCAGCCTCTCCGACAAGGCGGACGTAAAGCTCGCCTTCGGCACGGCCACCTGGCCGCATCAGCTCGTGCGCGTGATGCTCATGGAACAGCTCTACCGCGCCGCCACGATCCTGACCGGACACCCCTACCATCGGGCCTGAACAGCGTCGCCAATGACGGAGAATTTACGCTGCCGCGGCCTCTTTTGGACGTAATCGGCAGGCATGAAACCGCCCACAGGAGGCCTTGCCCTCCGGCGACCCGGGCGTAACTTGCCGCGATGATTTCCCCTGGATTTGGCCTTGCGAACGCTCGCGCCGCGCTGATCGCGGGGCTCTGCCTCGCGCTGCCCGCGGCCGCAGCGGCGCAGCCGGCGGCCAAGCCCGCGCAGGCGCAAGGCAGCGACAAGGCCGACGCGCTCAAGCAGCGTGACGAAGAGCTCAAGGCGCTGCGCGAGCAGCAGCAGAAATCGACCGAGACCGAGGCCGAGATCAAGCGTCAGATCGAAGAGATCGGTAACGACCGCCGCAAGCTCAATCAGGCTTTGATCGACAGCGCGGCGAAACTGCGCGACGTCGAGGCCAAGGTTTCCGAGACCGAAACGCGGCTGAAACCGCTCGATGCCCAAGAGGCGACGCTCCGCTCCTCGCTCGAGAGCCGCCGCAGCGTCATCGGCGAAGTGCTGGCGGCGCTCCAGCGCATCGGCCGGCGTCCGCCGCCCGCGCTCATCGCAAGTCCCGAAGATGCGCTCCAGGCGGTGCGCACCGCCATGGTGCTCGGCGCGGTGCTGCCTGAAATGCGCGACCAGGTCGCGGACCTGGCGCGGGACCTGAGCGGCCTGCTCGCCGTGCGCAAGAAGATCGACGACGAACGCGACACGCTCAAGAAACAGCTCGCCTCGCTCGGCGACGAGCGGACACGCATGAGCGCGCTTGTTGGCGAACGTCAAAAACAAGAGGCCGAGCGCGAGAAGGCGCTGGCGGCCGAGCGCACACGCGCGGCCGATCTGGCCAAGCAGGCCGGCACTCTCAAGGATTTGATCGCGAAACTCGAGCAGGGCCTCGACCCGGCGACCCGCGCTGCGCGCGAAGCGGCGCGTGGCGAACCGCGGCCATTGTCGACGCTGAAGGACCCCGGCCGCATGGCGCCGGCGGTCGCTTTCGCCTCGCTGCGCGGACGCGTTCCGATTCCGGTTAATGGCGTCAAATTGAAGGTTTTCGGTGATTCCGACGGGACCGGCGGCACTGAAAAGGGCGTCTCCATCGCCACCCGGGCCGGCGCCCAGATTACCGCTCCCGCGGACGGCTGGGTCGTTTACGCAGGGCCATTCCGTTCATATGGCCAACTCTTGATCCTGAATGTCGGCGGCGGCTATCATGTGTTGCTCGCCGGGATGGATCGGATATCAGTCGATCTGGGACAGTTCGTACTGACCGGAGAACCCGTAGCGGTGATGGGAAATGGCTCCCAGATCGCCGCCGTCCTCGCGACCGGGTCCTCCCAGCCGGTTCTGTATGTTGAGTTGAGAAAAGACGGGACTCCCGTCGATCCGGGCCCATGGTGGGCGTCTGGAGAAGGCGAAAAGGTTCGCGGATGATGCGCAAGACCTCTCTGGTACTCCTCGGCGCGGCCTCTGGAGCAGCACTCACGCTGCTCGCAGTGCAGCCGCATGTCGTTCTGGTCGGCGCCAGCGCCAAAGCCGCCGCCTCGGATACGTACCGGCAGCTCAATTTGTTCGGCGACGTGTTCGAGCGCGTCCGCGCCGACTACGTCGAAAAGCCCGACGACTCCAAGCTGATCGAGACCGCGATCAACGGCATGCTCACCGGGCTCGACCCGCATTCGAGCTACATGGACGCGAAGAGCTTCCGCGACATGCAGGTGCAGACCCGCGGCGAGTTCGGCGGCCTCGGCATCGAGGTGACGATGGAAGACGGCCTGATCAAGGTCGTCTCGCCGATCGACGACACGCCGGCGTCCAAGGCGGGCGTGCTCGCCAACGACATCATCACCAAGCTCGACGATGACCAGGTGCAGGGACTGACCCTCAACCAGGCGGTCGAGAAAATGCGCGGGCCGGTGAACACCGGGATCAAGCTTACAATCATGCGCAAGGGCGCCGAGAAGCCGCTCGAGATCACCATCAAGCGCGACGTCATCCGCGTGCGTTCGGCGCGCTGGCACGTCGAAGGCGAGGATGTCGGCTACATCCGCCTGACGCAGTTCAACGAGCAGACCACCGAAGGCCTCAAGAAGGGCATCGCCGAAATCCAGTCGAAGGTGCCCGAGGACAAGCTCAAGGGCTACATCCTCGACCTGCGCAACAATCCAGGCGGCCTGCTCGATCAGGCGATCTCGGTTGCCGACGCCTTCCTGCAAAAGGGCGAGATCGTGTCGACGCGCGGCCGCAACGCCGACGAGACGCAGCGCTTCAACGCCCGCGCCGGCGATCTCGTGAAGGGCAAGCCGGTGATCGTGCTGGTCAATGGCGGCTCGGCCTCGGCCTCGGAGATCGTCGCCGGTGCGCTCCAGGACCACAAGCGCGCGACGATCCTCGGCACGCGCTCGTTCGGCAAGGGCTCGGTGCAGACGATCATCCCGCTCGGCTCGGGCAATGGCGCGCTGCGGCTGACCACGGCGCGCTACTACACGCCGTCCGGCCGCTCGATCCAGGCCAAGGGCATCACCCCGGACATTGAGGTGATGCAGGAGGTGCCGGACGATCTGAAGAACCGCACCGACACCAAGGGCGAAGCCTCGCTGCGCGGCCATCTCAAGGGCGACGCCGGCAAGGAGCAGACGGGCTCGCAGTCTTACGTGCCGCCGGATCCGAAGGACGACAAGGCCCTGCACGCGGCCGACGACCTTTTGCGCGGCGTGCAGGTCAATTCGGCCTTCCCGCCGAACCCGAAGACGCCGATCCCGAACTGATCGGCGGACCTGTTCCAAAGGTTTCGAAGGGCGGCCGCAGGGCCGCCCTTTTCGCGTTCAGGGCGGGCCGCGGGGGCGGAGTCGCGCCGTGATAGAATCCGGCGATGATTCGCAAGGGCCACCCCTGTGCCGTCGGATGAACTGAACGCGCCGCTCGGCCGGGACAAGGAAAAGCAGGCCGCAGCCAGGCCGCGCCGCTTCGGCGCGCCGCAGGTGCTGGCAGGGCTGCTCGCCCTGTCGGGCCTGGTGGTGGCCGGCTGGGCGATGCTGGTGAACGACCCGCTCGGCGGCGAGCCGGTCGCGGTCGTCTCGACCAAGGCAAAGCCGGGGTCAGCCGGGAGCGAACATCGCGACGGCGCCGCCCCGGCTTCGGCGTCGGCCGATGTGAAAATTCCCCCGCCCGCCGATTCGAAGACCGTCACCATCATCGACGGCTCCAACGGCAAGCGGCAGGAGATCGTCATTCCCGGCAAACCGGAGGCGAAGCCGAAGCCGGGCGTGCATTCCTCGCTCGCGCCGATCGACCGCAAATTGCTCGAGGCCACACCGCACGGCGTCATTCCCGTCGCGGCGAAGGATGGCGCGCGTCCCGCCACCGCCTATGCGCAGCCGCGCGCGCTGCCGGCGACCAAGAAGGATTTGCCGCGTATTGCCATTGTTGTCGGCGGCGTCGGCATCAGCGCCGCCGGCACCGCCGACGCCGCTGGCATGCTTCCGGCCGCCGTCACTTTCGCGCTGTCGCCCTACGGCGCCGACCTCGCCAAGCTCGCCGAGCACGCGCGCGGCGAGGGCCACGAGCTCCTGCTGCAATTACCGATGGAGCCATTCGACTATCCCGACAACGACCCCGGCCCGCAGACGCTGCTGACCTCGCTGCCGGTCGAGGAGAACATCGACCGTCTGCACTGGGTGATGAGCCGGTTCCAGGGTTACGTCGGCGTCGTCAGCGCGATGGGCGCACGCTTCACCGCCTCCGAGCAAGCGCTCCGGCCTGTCATCGCCGACGCCGCCAAGCGCGGCCTCATCTATGTCGATGACGGCGCCTCGACGCGCTCGATCGCCGGTCAGATCGCCGGCGCCCTCAACTCGCCCTTCGCCAAGACCGACGTCGTGATCGACGCCGTGCCGACACCGACCGAGATCGACCACGCGCTCAACCGGCTCGAAATGACGGCGCGGCAGAACGGCAGCGCCGTCGGCCTCGCCTCGGCGCAGCCGGCGACCATCGAGCGCATCGCCGCCTGGGCGAAGAAGGTCGAGGACCGCGGCTTCGTGCTGGTTCCGATCAGCATGGTGGCCTTGAAGGCGAAGTCGAGTTGAGTGTCCCGGGCGCATCGCGGCATGTAATGACGCGATGCAGACCCGGGACCATACCGGCCACGGAATTCTTGACGGTCCCGGATCAGCGGTGCATCGCTGAGCGCGCTGCACCGCGTCCGGGACAAGAAAGCATGCCTCCCTACGAATCCCTGCCCTACCGTCCCTGCGCCGGCATCATGGTGCTGAATGCGCAAGGCCTCGTCTTCGTCGGCCGCCGCGCCGGCGGCCCCGAGCACGTCGACCGCGACCATGTCTGGCAGATGCCGCAGGGCGGCATCGACGAGGGCGAAGACCCGTACAAGGCGGCGCTGCGCGAGCTTTACGAGGAAACCAACATCCGGTCGGTCGAGAAGCTCGGCGAGACGCCGGGCTGGCTCGCCTACGACATCCCGCGCGAGATCATCGGCGAGGCCTGGGGCGGCAAGTACAAGGGCCAGAAGCAGAAGTGGTTTGCGCTGCGGTTCACCGGCGACGACCGCGAGATCAATATCACCATGCCCGGCGGCGGCCATCACGCGCCGGAGTTCATCGACTGGCGTTGGGTCACGATGCGCGACCTGCCCGACCTCGTCGTGCCGTTCAAGCGCGAGACCTATGAGCAGGTGGTGCAGGCGTTCGCGACGTTTGCGAACGCCTGACTCTTGTCATCGCCGGGCTTGTCCCGGCGATCCCGATTCTGTGGGCGCAGTGCCCTCCTAAACGAGATGGCCGGGACAAGCCCGGCCATGACAGAAAAAATTCAAAATTACCTGGCGCTATTGCGTTCAGTGCATCGCGGTGCCGGTGAGGTGCCGGTGCACGGCCTTGTAATGGTCGAGGCGAGTGATGAGCTTGTCGAGCTCGGAACCGGCCTCGGTCTTCGACACGCGCTGCTCGAGTTCGCCGATGCGGCTCTCGATCATCGCCGGGTCGATCGACGAGGCGTCCTCGGCAAGCTCCGCCAAAATGGTGAGCCCCGACGCCGAGACTTCGGCGACGCCGCCGAGCACGACGATGCGCGTCTGGCCGCCGGCCGCGTGCACCGTCACGATGCCCGGGCGCAACGTCGCCACGGTCGGCGCATGCCCGGCGAGCACGCCGAAGTCGCCCTCGGCGCCCGGCACGTCCACCTGATTGACCTCGCCGGAGAAAAGCAGCTTCTCGGGCGAGACGAGTTCGAAATGCAGCGCCATTGGGAGATGCCTTACGCCGCCTCGGCCGCGAGCTTCTTGCCCTTCTCGACGGCTTCTTCGATGTTGCCGACCATGTAGAACGCCGCTTCCGGCAGATGGTCGTACTTGCCTTCGACCAGGCCTTTGAAGCCCTTGATGGTGTCGGCGAGGTCGACGAGCTTGCCCGGCGAGCCGGTGAAGACTTCGGCGACGAAGAACGGCTGCGACAGGAAGCGCTCGATCTTGCGGGCGCGCGACACGGTCAGCTTGTCCTCTTCCGACAGCTCGTCCATGCCCAGAATGGCGATGATGTCCTGGAGCGCCTTGTAGCGCTGGAGCACCTGCTGCACGGCACGGGCCGTCGCGTAGTGCTCCTCGCCGACGACCAGCGGCGACAGCATGCGCGAGGTCGAGTCGAGCGGGTCCACCGCCGGATAGATGCCCTTGGCGGCGATGTCGCGCGACAGCACGGTGGTCGCATCCAAGTGCGCGAACGAGGTCGCCGGCGCCGGGTCGGTCAAGTCGTCGGCCGGCACGTAAATCGCCTGCACCGAGGTGATCGAGCCCTTGGTCGTGGTGGTGATGCGCTCCTGGAGCGCGCCCATGTCGGTCGCGAGCGTCGGCTGATAACCCACGGCCGAAGGAATACGGCCGAGCAGCGCCGACACTTCCGAGCCGGCCTGCGTGAAGCGGAAGATGTTGTCGACGAAGAACAGCACGTCCTGACCCTGATCGCGGAAGTATTCCGACAGGGTCAGTCCGGTGAGGCCGACGCGGGCGCGGGCGCCCGGCGGCTCGTTCATCTGGCCGAACACGAGGGCGCACTTGGAGCCTTCGCCGCCGCCCTTCTTGTTGACGCCGGATTCGATGAACTCGTGATAGAGGTCGTTGCCCTCACGGGTGCGCTCGCCGACGCCGGCGAACACCGAATAACCGCCGTGCGCGCGCGCGACGTTGTTGATCAGCTCCTGAATGAGCACGGTCTTGCCGACGCCGGCGCCGCCGAACAGGCCGATCTTGCCGCCCTTGGCGTACGGCGCGAGCAGGTCGACGACCTTGATGCCGGTGACGAGGATCTGCGCTTCGGTCGACTGGTCGGTGTACTTCGGCGCCTCGGCATGGATCGGGCGCTTCTCGTCCGACTTCACCGGGCCGGACTCGTCGATCGGCTCGCCGACGACGTTGATGATGCGGCCGAGCAGGCCCGGGCCAACCGGCACGGCGATGGCGTTGCCGGTGTCGGTGACGGACTGGCCGCGCACCAGACCCTCGGTGACGTCCATCGCGATCGTGCGGACCGTGTTCTCGCCGAGGTGCTGCGCGACTTCGAGCACGAGGCGGTTGCCGCCATTGGTGGTCTCGAGCGCGTTCAAGATCGCCGGCAGGTGAGCCTCGAACTGCACGTCGACGACGGCGCCGATGACTTGGGTGATCTTACCGACTGCGTTCTGCGTGGCCATATCGTCCTCTTTACTCGCGAATTAGAGCGCTTCGGCGCCGGAGATGATCTCGATGAGTTCCTTCGTGATCATGGCCTGGCGCGTGCGGTTGTAAGTCAAAGTCTGCTTGCGGATCATTTCGCCCGCGTTCCGCGTGGCGTTGTCCATGGCGCTCATCTGCGAGCCGTAGAACGACGCGGCGTTTTCAAGGAGAGCGCGGAACACCTGCACGGCGACGTAGCGCGGCAGCAGGTCGGCGAGGATCTCGTCCTCCTCCGGCTCGTATTCATAGAAGGCCGCGGATGCGGCCGCGTCGCCTTCGGGGGGCTTCGCCGGGATGATCTGCTGAGCGGTCGGGATCTGCTGCACCACCGACCGGAAGCGCGCGTAGAACAGCGTCGCCACGTCGAATTGCCCCGCCTCGAACAGGTCGAGGACCTTCCGCGCGATCTCTTCCGCATTCGCGAAGCCGATGGTGCGCACGCCGCGCAGCTCGACGCGGTCGATAATGTTCTTCTCGTAGAGACGGCGGAGCTGCTCGTGGCCCTTGCGGCCGACGGTCAGGATCTTGACCTCTTTACCTTCGGCGAGCAGGCGATTGATGTGCTCGCGCGCGAGGCGCACGATCGACGAGTTGAACGCACCGGCAAGGCCTCGCTCGCCGGTCGCGACGATCAGGAGATGAACCTGGTTGGCGCCGGTGCCGGCCAGAAGCCGCGGCGCGCCGGCATTGTTGGCCATGCCGGCGGCGATGTTACCCAGAACGCGGTCCATGCGCTCGGCAAAGGGACGCGCCGCTTCGGCCGCCATCTGCGCACGGCGCAGCTTGGACGCGGCGACCATCTGCATCGCCTTCGTGATCTTCTGCGTCGCCTTGGTCGCGGCGATGCGGACGCGCATGTCCTTGAGGGAGGCCATTCTTCGGTCGCTCTAAATCAGCCGTTCGTCTTTTCCGGTGTCATGGCCGGGCTTGTCCCGGCCATCTCGTTTAGGAGGGCAATGCCCGCCTGGTCGGGGTCACCGGGACAAGCCCGGTGACGACAGATCACATCAGGTGAAGCTCTTCGCGTAGCCGTCGACGACCGCCTTGAGCTTCTTCTCGGTGTCGGACGACAGATCGTTCGACTTGCGGATGTCTTCCAGGATGTCGTTGTGCTTGGTGCGCACCAGCGACAGGAGACCGTTTTCGAAGGCGGACACCTTGGCGACCGGGAACGCGTCGAGATAGCCGCTGGTGCCGGCGTAGATCACCACGACCTGCTCTTCCATCTTCAGCGGCGAGAACTGCGCCTGCTTGAGGAGCTCGGTCAGGCGCGAGCCGCGCGCGAGCAGGCGCTGCGTGGTCGCGTCGAGGTCGGAGCCGAACTGCGCGAATGCCGCCATTTCGCGGTACTGCGCGAGCTCGCCCTTGATCTTGCCGGCGACCTTCTTCATCGCCTTGGTCTGCGCGGCGGAGCCGACGCGCGAGACCGACAGACCGACGTTCACCGCCGGGCGGATGCCCTGATAGAACAGGTCGGTTTCGAGGAAGATCTGGCCGTCGGTGATCGAAATCACGTTGGTCGGGATGTAGGCCGACACGTCGTTGGCCTGCGTCTCGATGACCGGCAGCGCGGTGAGCGAGCCGGCGCCCTTCGAGTCGTTCATCTTCGCGGCGCGCTCGAGCAGGCGGCTGTGAAGATAGAACACGTCGCCCGGATAGGCTTCGCGGCCCGGCGGACGGCGCAGCAGGAGCGACATCTGGCGATAGGCGACGGCCTGCTTGGACAGGTCGTCATAGATGATGACGGCGTGCATGCCGTTGTCGCGGAAGTACTCGCCCATGGTGCAGCCGGAGAACGGCGCCAGGAACTGCATCGGCGCCGGATCGGACGCGGTGGCGGCGACGACGATCGAGTATTCCAGCGCGCCCTGCTCTTCCAGAACCTTCACGAACTGCGCGACGGTGGAGCGCTTCTGGCCGACCGCGACGTAGACGCAGTACAGCTTCGTGCTCTCGGGCGAGCCCGCGACGTTGAGCGGCTTCTGGTTCAGGATGGTGTCGAGCGCGATCGCGGTCTTGCCGGTCTGGCGGTCGCCGATGATCAGCTCGCGCTGGCCGCGGCCGATCGGGATGAGCGCGTCGATGGCCTTGAGGCCGGTCGCCATCGGCTCGTGCACCGACTTGCGCGGAATGATGCCCGGCGCCTTCACGTCGACGCGCTTGCGCTCGGTCGACTGGATCGGGCCCTTGCCGTCGATCGGATTGCCGAGAGCGTCGACGACGCGGCCGAGCAGACCCTTGCCGACCGGCACGTCCACGATGGCGCGCGTGCGCTTGCAGGTCTGGCCTTCCTTGATCTCGCGGTCGGAGCCGAAAATGACGATGCCGACATTGTCGCTTTCGAGGTTCAGCGCCATGCCGCGCGTGCCGTTCTCGAACTCGACCATCTCACCGGCCTGGACGTTGTCGAGGCCGTAGACGCGGGCGATGCCGTCACCGACGGAGAGCACCGAACCGACCTCGGAAACCTCGGCCTCCTGGCCGAAATTCTTGATCTGGTCCTTCAGGATGGCGGAAATTTCTGCGGCGCGGATGTCCATCAGCGAGCCTCTTTCATCGCAAACTTGATCGCATTGAGCTTGGTGCGGAGCGAACTGTCGACCATGCGGCTGCCGACCTTGACGATCAGGCCGCCGATGATGGCCGGGTCGACCTTGACGTCGAGGTCGATGTCCTTGCCGCCGGTGACGTTCTTGAGCGCGCCCTTGAGCGCCTCGAGATTATTGGCGTTGAGCTGTTCGGCGACGGTGATCTGCGCATGCACCTCGCCCTTGTGGCGGGCGACCAGCGCGCGGTAGGCGCGGATCATGTCGCGCACCGCGAACAGCCGGCGATTGGTGGTGATGACGCGCAGGAAGTTCGCCGCCAGGCCGGAAATGCCCGCCTTGTCGAGGATCGCCGAAAGCGCCTTCAACTGCTCGTCGACGCCAAACACCGGCGAGCGGACGAGCCGCGTGAGATCGTCGCTGTCCGCCAACATGGCGTTGAAGCGATCGAGATCGGATTTGACGGCATCGGTGGCCTTGGCCTCGCGCGCGAGCTCGAACAGCGCGTGCGCGTATCGGCCTGCCATGCCGGAAATGAGAGGGTCTTCGCCTGCCACTGGACGCTCGTTTTTCTTCTAACTCATCAAGGCCGGGCACCGTCGATAAACGGCGGCGCAACCTTCTGGAATTCAAGGAGGAATTCCGATCCGGCGAGGACGCGCGTCAAAGCCCCGCTGCGCCCCTCGCGAAATCGAGGGGTTGCTAACACAGCCACAATCGCGGCGCAACAAGAGCCGCCGGTTCCGCAGCACCGCGAGGGCGGCTGCGGCGAGGCAGCACACCCCTCGCTTGCCGACCTTGCGACGCGGACGCCGCATGTGAGCCATGCCTCGCGCCGCGGCGGCGCAGAGGCTAGCGTGGCCCGTCCGCCAGCGAGATTCGCTGGGCCCACCCCGCCGGAACCTTTCGATCAATGCCGCAGGCGCGCGATACCGCCGAGGTCACCGGGCGTGACAGGCTTCTGGTGTCCCTTTTGGCCTTCGCCTGGGGCGGCAACTGGATCGGCGGCGCCATCGCCCTCCACGAGGCCTCGCCCTGGACATTGCGCTTCTTCGGTTCGAGCCTCGCCGTCATCACGCTGGTGGGGGCGGCGCTGCTCAGCGGTCACTCGCTCAAGGTGCCGCGCGGCCAGCGCATCCATGTGATGGTCGCAGGGTTTCTCAACGTCGCGCTGTTCCAGATCCTCTCCGGCTTCGCGCAGGCCAATGGCGCGACCTCGCGCGTCGTCATCCTCAATTATTCGATGCCGATCTGGACCACGATCATGAGCTTCGTCCTCCTCGGCGAACGGCTCGACCGCACGCGGGGGATCGCCATCCTGCTCTGCGCCGTCGGGCTCGGCGTGCTGGTGTGGCCGCTGGTCGAACAGGGCGTGCCGGCAACCGCGTTCCTGGCGCTCGGCTGCGCTTGGGCCTGGGGCGGCGCCACCGTTTATCTCAAATGGGTGAAGTCGACGGTACCGCCGCTCGCGACCGCCGCGTGGCAGCTCGTGTTCGGCCTCATGTTCATCGCCGCCGGCACCTTCGTGTTCGAGGGTGCGCCGCGCTTCAGCCTGTCGTTCGAGACGTGGGCGGCAATCGTGTTCGTCGGCGTCATCGGCACCGGTCTTGCGCATTTCCTGTGGTGGTCGATCGCCGGACGCCTGTCGCCGATCACGGCGTCGATCGGCTCACTGCTGGTGCCGGTGATCGGCGTGCTCGGCTCGGTCGTCGTGCTCGGCGAACGTCCGACGTTGAACGACATTGTCGGCTTCGTGCTGATCTTCGGCTCCGCCGCCTGCGTGCTGCTGCTGCCGGCACTGCGCGGAGCACGGGCGTGAGCGAGCCAAGCCCCGCACCGGGCAGCGTGACCAACGGCGCGCGCCTGCTCGTCGTGCTCATGGGCGTCGCCTGGGGCATGAACTGGATCGCCACCCGCGTCATCCTTCAGGCGCTGTCGCCTTGGTCGCTGCGCGTGGTTGGCGTCGGCCTCGGCGCGCTTGTCTTGATGATCGCCGCGGCGGTGAGCCGCACGAATTTGTCGGTGCCGCGCGGCGCATGGCTGAAGCTGACGATCGCCGCATTCTTCAATGTCGGCATCTTCAACGTCTGCTCGGCTTATTCGCAGGTCTACGGCACGACGTCGCGCGCGGTGGTGATCGCCTATTCGATGCCGATCTGGGCGTCGGTTCTGGCCTGGCTCGTCCTGAAGGAGAAGCTCACGGGCGTGAAGCTCGCGGCGCTCGTCCTGTGCGCGCTCGGGCTCGCGATCCTGATCGGGCCTTTGTTCGAGCAGGGCCTGCCGCTCGGCGCGCTGTTCGCGCTCGCCTGCGCCTGGTTCTGGGCGGCCGGTACGATCTATCTCAAGGCGGCGCAGATACCGATCCCGACGCTCGCCGCCACGGCGTGGCAATTGCTGCTCGGCTGGCTGATGATCGTCGCCGGCATGGCCGTCTTCTACGGCTTGCCGCAGCCCGGCCCGGTGCCGACGGCGACGCTCGTCTGGATCGGCTATAACGGCCTCATCGGCATGGGGCTGATCTATTTCGTCTGGTTCGTGGTGGTCGACAAATTGCCGACCATGACCGCGTCGATCGGCACCCTTCTGGTGCCGGTCGTCGGCGTCATCGGCTCGACCGTGATCAGTGGCGAGCGGCCGAACCTCACCGACACGATCGGCTTCGCCCTCATCTTCGCCGCAGCCGCCACCGTGCTGCTCCAGCCGGGCGCAAGGCACGACGAAATGCCGGAATGAATGTCGGGCGCCCGGCTTATTCCACACGCGCCTAAGGGCAATCCCTGAATTGGTCGCGCGTCCGCGGACGACGATAATGCCGGCTGTCCCACCGACCATCGGCCGCCCGCATGTCCGTCACGACCAGCATCCGCCCGGCCGAGCCGAGCTTCGTCGAACTGTTCACGCCCAAGCTCGTCACCGTTTTTCGCGAGGGCTATGGCTGGCGCGATCTGCGTCACGACGCCGTCTCCGGCCTCACCGTCGCGGTGGTGGCGCTGCCTCTGTCCATGGCGATCGCGATCGCCTCCGGCGTCTCGCCCGAGCGCGGCCTCTACACCGCCATCGCCGGCGGCTTCATCGTCTCGCTGATCGGCGGCAGCCGCTTCCAGATCGGCGGCCCGGCCGGCGCCTTCATCGGCCTCGTCGCCGGCATCGTCGAGCGTCACGGCTATGACGGGCTGGCGCTCGCGACCATCGTCGCCGGCCTGATCATGATCACCGTCGCGCTGCTGCGCGCCGGCACCTACATCAAATACATACCCTTTCCCGTGACGGTCGGCTTCACCGCCGGTATCGCCGTCATCATCGCCGCCAGCCAGCTCAAGGACCTGTTGGGCCTCAAGCTCGCGCACGAACCGTCGGCGCTGGTGCCGAAGCTCGAAGCGATCGCCGGGGCTATCGGCAGCGCGAGTTACGCGACCGTCGCGGTGGCCGCGATGTCGATCGGGATCATCGCGCTGGTGCGCAAGCTGCGGCCGACCTGGCCGGCCTTCCTGATCGCGGTAGCGAGCGCCTCGCTCGTCTCGTTCGCGCTGCATCTCGACGTCGCGACGGTGACCTCGCAGTTCGGCGCCGTGCCGCGCTCGCTGCCGGCGCCGGCGCTGCCGACCTTCAGCCTCGCCAAATTGCAGGCAATCCTGCCCGACGCCTTCAGTATCGCGGTGCTCGGCGCCATCGAGTCGCTTTTGTCCGCCGTCGTCGCCGACGGCATGACCGGCCGCCGCCATCGTTCGAATTGCGAACTCGGCGCGCAGGGCACGGCGCAAATCGTCTCGATCCTGTTCGGCGGCATCTGCGTCACCGGCACGGTGGCGCGCACCGCGACCAACGTGCGCTCCGGCGCGCGCGGGCCGATCTCCGGCATGTTCCACTGCGGCTATCTCGTGCTGTTCCTCGCGATCTTCGCGCCGCTGGTCGGCTACATCCCGCTCGCCGCGCTCGGCGCCGTGCTCGCGGTGGTGTCGTGGAACATGGCCGAGAAGGAAGAATTCTGGTCGCTTCTGCGCGGGTCGCGCGGCGACGCGGCGGTGCTGCTGGCGACGTTCCTGCTGACGATCTTCGTCGACCTGATGACCGGCATCGGCGTTGGCGTGGTCATGGGCGCGCTTCTGTTCATGCACCGCATGGGCGAGGCGGTCGAGGTCGAAACCGGCGGCGCGGGCGTCGATGACATCGCCGACAAGGCCGATCCGAAAAACCGCTACGACGCCGCGCCCGCCACCAGCCGCGACGTCATGGTCTATCACATCAGCGGCGCCTTCTTCTTTGGCGCCACCGCACGCGTCCTGTCGGTGCTCGAGCGCGTCGGCGCGCCGCGCGTGCTGGTGCTCGACTTCGCCGACGTGCCGCTGATCGACACCACGGCGGCGCGTTCGCTGGTGACGTTCGTCACCAAGATCAAGCGCGCCGGCAGCGCCGTATATTTCTCCGCCGCAAGGCCGAACGTCCGCCGCGCCCTCATCAATGCCGGTTTGAAGCCGCCGCTCGTCGCCTATGCGGCCAAGGCGGAGGACGTGCACGCGCCTGAGCCGCAGGTGATCGCGGGCTGACGCTTCAGAAGAAGCTCATCGGGTCGACGTCGACCTCGAGCTGCAAATTGCCCTTGGTCTTCGGCGCAGCCGAGAGCCAGTCGCGCAAGTATCCCGACAGATCGTAAGCGCGCGGCGATTTCACCAGCAAGCGATAGCGGTGGCGGCCGCGCACCACCGCGACCGGCGCCTCGGCAGGCCCAAGCACGCGCACGTCGTCGTCCTTCGGCGCCAGCGAAACGAGCGTGCGGCCATAGGCTTCCGCGGTGTGCTTGTCGCCGGCCGAGACGATCAGGCTCGCGAGTCGCCCGAACGGCGGGTAGCCGGTGCGCTCGCGCTGCTCGATCTCGTTTTGATAGAACGCCTCGCGGTCGCCCATGATCAGCGCGCGCATCACCGGATGCTCCGGCTGATGCGTCTGGAGATAGCCGACGCCGCGGCCCTCCTCGCGGCCGGCGCGGCCCGTCACCTGATGCAGCAATTGGAACGTGCGCTCGGCGGCGCGCGGATCGCCGTTGCCGAGGCCAAGATCGGCGTCGACGATCCCGACGAGGTTCAGGCGCGGGAAGTGATGCCCCTTGGCGACGAGCTGCGTGCCGATGACGAGGTCGAAGCGGCCTTCGGCGACGTCATCGAGCTCCGACCGCAGGCGCTCGATCGATTCGACGAGATCGCTCGACAATACGAGGATGCGCGCGCCGGGAAACAGATCGGCCGCCTCTTGATGCAGCCGCTCGACGCCGGGACCGACCGCCGCGAACGAATCCGTCGCGTGGCACTTCGGACATTCGTTCGGCGGCGGCACCGAATAGCCGCAGTGATGGCAGACAAGTCGCCGCTTGAAGCGGTGATCGACCAGCCAGGAATCGCAATTCGGACACTGCACGCGGAAGCCGCAGGCGCGGCACAAGGTCAGCGGCGCGAAGCCGCGGCGGTTCAAGAACAGCAGCGCCTGTTCGCGCTTCTCCAGCACGATCTGCACCGCCTCGGCGAGCTTCGGAGAGATGAAGCGGCCGCGCGGCGGCCCTTCGGTGCGCATGTCGATCGGCTCGATGTGCGGCAGCGATGCGCCGCCGAACCGCTCCGGCAGATGGATGCGGCGGTAGCGGCCCTTGCGCGCGTTGACTTCCGATTCCACCGAAGGCGTCGCCGAGGCAAGGATCACCGGAAACTTGGCGATCGAGCCGCGCACCACCGCCATGTCGCGAGCATGATAGTGCGCGCCGTCCTCCTGCTTGTAGGCGGCGTCGTGCTCCTCATCCACCACGATCAAGCCGAGATCGGCATAGGGCAGGAACAGCGCCGAGCGCGCGCCGACAATGACCGGCACTTCATTCTTCGCCACCGCCTCCCATGTGCGCGCGCGCCGGCGCGGCGGCAATTGCGAATGCCATTCGGCCGGGCGCACGCCGAAGCGCTGCGCGAAGCGGTCGAGAAATCCCGCGGTCAGAGCGATCTCCGGCATCAGAACGAGCGTCTGGTGACCGCGGCGGATATTCTCGGCCACCGCCTCGAAATAGACCTCGGTCTTGCCGGAGCCGGTGACGCCGTCGAGCAGCGACACGGTGTAGCCGCCCTGATTGACCGTCGTGCGCAGCGCGTCGGCGGCGGCGAGTTGCGCCAGCGAGAAGTCAGGCTTGCGGAAGTCCGGATCGGGCACCCGCATCAACGGCTCGGGCGGCAACACGACCGCTTCGAGCACGCCCTCGTCGACGAGTCCGTTGACGACGCCGGCCGAGACGCCCGCCTCCGTCGCCGCCTCGCCCTTGGAGCGCACGAAGCCGTCGGCGAGCGCGGCGATGACGCGCGCCCGCGCCGGCGTCATGCGCTGCGGCTTCATCTGCGTGAGACGCACGCCG
>DASTGR010000133.1:0-6267 GCA_035718885.1 Pseudolabrys sp.
GCACGTCGCTGGGTCCCATCGATGGCGTGTGGCTTGAGGCTGGTCGAAAGCCGAGGACACGCGTCCGGGCCCGCAGCGGTGGATAGGCCTTCAAAAGAGGCCTGAAACGGGAAGTCCACCGGGGGCGGCGCGGAGCAGACCGATTAAACACCGTGCGCGGGACGCCTTGGCTCTGGCGGACTTGCGGTTATCCGGACTTCAGCATGCCTCGATGTCGCGAGGCGTCGAGGTCCGTGGGTCCGAGCACTATGGTTTGCGCCGACTTGCGTAAACTTGTGTGCGCCCCGGACCAAATGCGTCCCGCGCGCCCTCGGTACTTGCGAAGGCGAGGCGGAAACGGACTTCGGACTGCGGCGTACCCGGCGCCGATCAAAGAATACGGGCGGCGGAGCGTTGGCTGTTTGAAATTTGAATCGGAAATGCGCACGGGCGAGCACCTTGCTCGCTTCACCCTCCCCCTCCAGGAGAGGGTGAAGGAAGAGTATGTCGGCATGCGCGCTTCGCTGTGGACGCTCACGACTTCCCGTACACGGGCACGATGGCGCCGCGGGTGACGCGATTGTCCGGCGAGGCGAGATGCAGGATCGTCGCCGCGACTTCTTCGACCTTCGGCCACGCGGCGAAGTCGGCCTTCGGCATTGCCGCGCGGTTGGCGGCCGTATCCATGATCGACGGCGCGACCGCGTTGACGAGGATGCCGTCCTTCGCCACTTCCTCGGCGAGTGCGACGGTCAGCGCGGCGACGCCTGACTTGGCGATCGTGTAGGCGCTCATGCCGGCGCCGGTGCGCGGCTCGAGTGCCGCCCGCGCCGCGACGTTGACGATGCGGCCGCCGTCCTTGCCCATCGCGTTCACCGCCGCGCGGCAGCACAGGAAGCAGGAGACGAGGTTCTGCTCGATCTGCGCCGTCAACGCGGCCTTGTCCGTGGCGGCGACCTTGCCCATGGCGAAGCCGCCGGCGATGTGGATCGAGGCCCACAGAGGCGCGCCCGCCTGCGTGTAGAGCCTCGTCACGTCGGCTTCGTCGGCGAGATCCTTGACGGCGACGAGGCTGACGCTCTTGTCGCCGCGATGCGCGAAACGCTGCATTTCCGCTTCGTGCACGTAAGGCACGACGCAGCGCGCGCCCTGCGCGATCAGGTGGCCGACCACGGCAGTGCCGAGCGCGCCTGTGCCGCCGGTGACGACGGCGGCTTTATTGGTGAAGTCCATGATCGTGCTCCGTCAGGCCGCGGCGACTATAGCCTATCCCCGCCCGCGCTTGGCGCGCGTCGGCAGCACCTGGAATTCGAGCCAGTTGGCGAGCTCGCCGGTGCGCAGTTTCTTGTCCAGCACGTTCGACGACACGCCGTGCCGCCACGACAGCCGCTTGCAGGCCGGATCGCGGTGGAGAATGTCGAGGTCCTCGGCGTAGCTCGTCATGTCCGTCTCGTTGGCGAAGAAGCCTTCCTCGATCAGCCGCGTGCCGATGCGGCGCACGATCGTCGCCAGCTCGCTCAGCGGATATTCCGGATGGTACTGCACGGCCCAGGCGGTCGAGCCGCCGGTTTTGAGCTCGATGCTCTGCACCTGCGACACGGCGTTGGCGGCGAGCACGGTCGTGCCCGGCGCCACCGTCTCGACCTCGTCGAGATGCACGGTCGGCGCGTTGAAGACCTCGGCCTTGCCGGCATACATCGGATGCTTGCGGCCCTGCTCGGTCAGGCGAATGCCGCGGCCGAAGCCGATCTCGCGGCCCTGCGGGTTGCGCCGCACGGTGCCGCCGGCCGCGGCAGTGATCACCTGAAGGCCCCAGCACGAGCCGAACACGGGTGTGCCCGTGGTCAGCGCGGCGCGCACGAGGTCCACCTGACGCGTCACCTCCGGCCCGCCCTTGTAGACGTGCAGGCTGGAGCCGGTGATGGCGATGCCGTCATAGCCCTCCAGCGCCGCGCCCGCAGGCAGCGACGCAGCCGTATCGGCCGGGAAGCAGACGTCGACCTCGACCCCCGGCAGGAGGGTCTTCAGCAGGTCGCCATAGTTCCGGCTCGCCACCGTGCCGCCGTGGGAGACGTGCTCGGCCATGGTGGCCGGCGAGTTGCCTTCGATGACCAGGAGGCGGGGGGAGGGCATTCCGGGAATTCCTGTCGGTCCGGGACATGGACGTCCCGCAAAGACCGGCCTGATATGGCCAAGCTGTGGCGATATGGCAAATCCGGGCCGAAATCGGCCGCTTTAATCGACGTTAACAGCCGCCAATTAACATTGCGCCCATCGGCCGCCCCTGCGGCGGCCCCCTCGAGAGCCGGTCCTAATACCCGCATGGCCGAATTCGATATCGCCATCATCGGCGGCGGCATCAATGGCGCCGGCATCGCCCGCGACGCCGCCGGCCGCGGCCTCAAGGTGCTGCTGGTCGAGATGAACGACCTCGGCTCCGGCACCTCGTCGGCGTCCTCGAAGCTGATCCATGGCGGCCTGCGCTATCTCGAGCACAAGGCGTTCCGCCTCGTGCGCGAGGCGCTCAGGGAGCGCGAGGTTCTGCTGCGCATGGCGCCGCACGTCATCCGGCCGATGCGCTTCATGCTGCCGCCCAAGCCCGGCCTGCGCGCGCCGCTCAAATTGCGCATCGGCCTCATGCTCTATGACTGGCTCGGCGCGCGGAAGCTCTTGCCGGCCTCGCGCTCGGTCGACCTGACGCACCATCCCGTCGGCCAGCCCTTGCAGCGCAGCTTCCTTTACGGCTTCGAATATTCCGACTGCTGGGTCGACGACGCCCGGCTCGTCCTGCTCACCGCGCTCGACGCGCGCGAGCGCGGCGCCGTGATCAAGACGCACACCAAGGTCACGCGCACCGAGCGCCGCACCGACGACTGGGAGCTGGTGCTGAGCAATCGCGGCCGCCGCGAGGTGACGAGCGCGCGCGTGCTGGTCAACGCCGCCGGCCCCTGGATCGGCGAGGTCGCCGACACCATTCTGCGCACGCCGCTGCCAAAACCGGTTCGCCTCGTCAAAGGCAGTCACATCGTCGTGCGCCGCCGCTTCGAGCACGACACCGGCTATATCCTCCAGGCCAATGACGGCCGCGTCGTGTTCGCACTGCCGTTCGGCGGCGAGTTCACCATGATCGGCACCACCGACCAGAAATTCGTCGGCGACGTCAACGCGCCGGCGCCGGACCCGCGCGAGATCCTGTATCTGTGCGACGTCGTAAATCAGTATTTCCGCGACAAGGTCACACCCGACGAGCTGGTCTGGTCCTTCTCCGGCGTGCGCGCGCTGGTGGACGACGGCAGCGACCGTCCGGAAGACGTCACGCGCGACTACGAGCTGGTGTTGCAGAAGCCGCGCGGCCAGGCTCCGGTGCTCACGGTCTATGGCGGCAAGATCACCACCTATCGCCGGCTGGCGGAGGCGGCGATGAAGCGGATCGGCGTCTTCTTCACGACGCGGCCGGCCTGGACGGCGGAGTCGCATCTGCCGGGCGGCGACTTCCCGCCGCAGGACTTCTACGAGAAGGTCGCGGAGGCGATCGCCCGCTGGCCGTTCCTCTCGGAGCCGCAGGCGCGCCGGATGGTCCGCGCCTATGGCACGCGCATCGCCATGATCCTCGGCGACGCGCAGTCGCTCGACGATCTCGGGCCGCGCCTGACCGGCGACCTGACCGGGGCGGAGCTGCGCTATCTGGTCGAGCAGGAATGGGCGGAAACCGCCGACGACGTGCTCTGGCGCCGGACCAAATTCGGTCTTACGGCCACGGCCGACGAGCGCATCGCCATCAACCAGTTCATCGTCTCGCTCGGCGCCCGCTGACGGCGCGGGGCGGGGGCGCATGGTTGACGGCGGGTTAACACGACCCCCTGATTTTCATAACCGCATTTTATGAGGAATAGGGATTTCTATGGTCAAATCCGGCCATGGAAAACCGTGTGGGGCACACGATGGAGTCCGATCTCAACACCCGCTTGGCCAAGACGCGGGTCCTGCTGGTCGATGACGAGCAATACATGCGCAAGGTGGTCCGCACCATGCTGCTCGGTATGGGCGTGCGTCATATCGCCGAAGCCCATGACGGCCCGACTGGACTTCAGATGATCCGCAACCAGGCGCCCGATGTCGTCATCCTCGACTGGGAGATGCCGGGGCTGAACGGCCCGTCCTTCGTGCGCATGGTGCGCTCGCCCGAGACGTTCCCCTATCCCGACGTGCCAATCATCATGCTCACCGGCCACGGCGAGCGTGCGCGCGTCATTGAGGCGGTGTGCGTCGGCGTCAACGAATTCCTGCTCAAGCCGGTATCGACCAACGCGCTGCGCGAACGGCTGTCGGCCGTGTTGTGCAATCCGCGCCGGATGGTGAGCAGTGGCCCGTATTACGGCCCGGCGCCGCGCAAGCTCGCGACGGCGATCTATTCCGACAACGACAAGGCGATCGCAAATCTCGTCATGCTGAGCTAGGCGTCGATCGTGCTTACTGCACTTGGATGTGGGCGCGCTTGACGACGTCTGCCCACTTGGCGATTTCCGCCTTCTCCATCGGCTCGATCGCGGCGAGCGCCGTGTCCATCGGCACGCCGGCATCCTTCATGATGCGCTCCTGCACCGCGGGCGTGGCCGCGGCCTTCCGGATCTCGGCGTAGAGCTTGTCGACGACCAGCTTCGGCGTGTTCTTCGGCGCCCACAGACCGAACCAGACATAGTTCTGATATCCCGGGACGCCGGCCTCGGCGATCGTCGGGACGTCCGGCAGGAGCGGCGAACGCTTGGTGCCGGTGACGCCGAGAGCGCGCACCGAGCCCCCTTTGATCTGGCCGAGCGCGCTGGCGAGGTTGTCGAAGAACACCGGCGTCCGTCCCGAGATCACGTCCGAATAGGCAGGCGCTGCGCCGCGATAGGGCACGTGCGTCATGTCGACGCCAGCCATCAGCTTGAACAGCTCGGCCGAGAGATGCTGTCCGGTGCCGTTTCCGGCCGATGCGAAATTGATCGAGCCGGGTTTGGCCTTGGCCATGGCGATGAGGTTCTTCACCGACTTCGCCGGGAAGTCCTTGCTCACAACGAGCACGAAGGGGAATTGCGCCATCATGCCGACCGGCGTGAAGTCGCGGACCGGGTCGTAGGGCAGCGTTTTGAACAGGCTCGGATTGACCGCCATGTTGGCGGTCAAACCGGCGAGCAGGGTGTAGCCGTCGGGTGCCGACTTCGCCGCGGCCTGGGTGCCGACGATCGTTCCGGCGCCCGGCTTGTTCTCGACGACGACAGGTTTGCCGAGCTGCTCCGAGAGCCGCTGCGCGAAGATGCGCGAGATGATGTCGGTCCCGCCGCCGGGTGGTTGCGCGACGATGATGGTGATCGCCCGGCTGGGGAAATCCTGCGCGAACGACGCGGCCGGCGCGAGCCACACCGCGATGACCATTGCAAGCAGTGCCGCGCCCAGTCGCTGGCTCATGCGAACCTCCCCACGTCTCGCGCCCCGCCCAAAAACTAGCCTCGCCGCCTGAGGCTGTCCATCAACCGGGGAGAGGCATTGGCGCGCTGGCCGCGGTTGCGGTCTGTCGTTCGCCCGACTTAATCTCGATGTCTTCGCCGTCCGCGGGAGATCATGTTGCCATCCGCGCTCATCGCCATCGACCAGGGCACGACCTCGACGCGATCGATCGCTTTCGACGCGGCGCTCAATCCGCTTGCCGTGGCGCAGGTGGAGTTGCGGCAGATCTATCCAGCGCCCGGGGACGTCGAGCACGATCCGGAAGAGATCTGGAGCGCGGTCGTCGCCACCGTGCGCGATTGCATGACCAGGGCGAAGCTCGATGCCGGCGACATCGGCGGCATCGGCATCACCAACCAACGCGAGACCACCGTCATCTGGGATCGCGCCACGGGCAAGCCGATCCATAACGCGATTGTCTGGCAGGACCGGCGCACCGCGCCGTTCTGCGATCGCCTGCGCGGCGAGGGCCACGAGGCGGCTGTGACGGCAAAGACCGGGCTCGTGCTCGACCCGTATTTTTCCGCCAGCAAGATCGCCTGGCTGCTCGACAACGTCGACGGCGCGCGCGCCGCGGCGGAGGCCGGCAAGCTCGCCTTCGGCACCATCGACAGCTTCCTGCTGTGGCGGCTGACGGAGGGCCGCGTGCACGCGACCGATGCGACCAATGCCGCGCGCACTCTGCTCTTCGATATCGGCAAGGGCCAATGGGACGAAGACCTCTGCCGCCTGTTCGGCGTGCCGATCGCGCTACTGCCGACGGTGCGCGACTGCGCCGGCGACTTCGGCACGACGCGTCTG
>DASTGR010000134.1:0-2812 GCA_035718885.1 Pseudolabrys sp.
TGAGACGGCGGCACCCAGTGCGACAGCTTCAGCTCGAAGGTCTTCTCCTGCGCCAGCGCGGCGCCGGAGCCGATGATCGCGGCGATCGCCGCAACGCAGACGGAAATCGTGAAGCGGGCCTTCATGACAGCGTTCCTCCCAAGGATGCGGATGTTGTCTAGGGCAACGAATTATTGTCGGTATTCAGCCGGATACGGTGGCGGTTGTAAAGAGGATCGTTTGAGATCAAACTACTTGCGGGGCGATCGCGCGATCGCGAGATGCGCCCGCGAAGAGGACGACCGAAGTGGCAGGAGAGAAGCGGCTCGTGCGCCGCAACAAGAACGGCGCGCCTGTGCCGGCCAGCGTCGATTTTGGGCCGCTGGCCGGATGGGTCGGCTTCAACTTGCGGATGGCGCAGGAGGCAGCCTTTCAGGCGTTCTCCCGGAGGTCGCACGATATCGGCGAAAGTCCGGGCCGGTTCGCAACTCTGATGCTGATCGGCCGCAACCCCGGCATCAGCCAGACCGAACTGTCGCTCGCGAACGGCCGCGACAAGTCAAGCCTGACGCCGGTGGTGGAAGATCTCGTGCGCCGCGGCCTCGTCGAACGAAAGCGCATGGACCTGGACCGTCGCGCCTACCGGCTGAGCCTCACGGCGGCGGGCCAGAAGACGCTCGCATCGATGGTTCGGGCTGCCCGGAGGCATGAGCGCGTGCTCGACGGAATCATCGGTGCGCGCGACCGCGCGCGCTTCCTCGATGTACTCAAGCGCATCGCCGCACAGGTGGAGTAATCCGCCGAGTGGGCTGATTTTCCATCTCTGTCGTCCCCGCGAAAGCGGGGGCCCAATACGCCGTGCCGTCTCGATAAGCTGCGGTGTATGGGTCCCGAGCCTCGCGCAAGGGCGCTCGCCCGGGACGATATCCTTCATTATGCCGCAGGCGTGACGCCGAACTTCGCCAGCACCTCGGGCGGCACCGGATGCGACTTCAGCCGGCCGTCGGCGTCGCGTACGGTCCAGACGCGCTTCTCGCTGCATTCGCAGCACAGATCGCCCTTGAGGCTGAGCTTGTGCGTCACGTCGAAGCTCGCGCGGCCGAAGCTGATCGTGCTTTCGACCGTCACGTCGTCGCCGAAGCGCGTCGGCATCATGAAGCGCGCCTGCGTGCGCACGAGCGGCCAGCCGGCGAAGGCAAGGCGTTTGAACATCTCGAATTTGGTGAAGCCGAGCTTCGCCTCGAAAAGGAGCGCCGTGGAGCCGTCGAAGATCTCGAAGTAGCGGGGGTAGAAGATGATCCCGGCGGGATCGCAGTCGCCCCATTCGATGCGCACGGTGCGGATGTTGCTCAGGCTCATGTTTTGCTCTTAGCCGTCTTCCCTGCGCTGCGCCAGCCAGACCGAGTGGCCGCCGCAGTCCGGGTCCTCCATGCGCTCGGCGACGACGGCAAACCCATGCGTAGCGAGCAGCCCCCGGTATTCATCGGGCGCGAGGCTGGCGTGATAGAGCGGCTCGCCGCGCAGTTCGCCGATCGCCTCGCCGGGGCGGGGGCCACTGGTGTACATGAGGGCCGCGGACGTCCCGGCATGTTCGCGGAAGTTCGCGAACATCCGCCGCTGTCCATCCGGCGTCAGGTGGAAGAAGCTGTCCCAGGCGAGGATGCCGGAAAAGCGCCGGCCGAGCCTCAAGGTGCGCATGTCGGCGACGATGAACTCGCGGCCGGGCAGGTTCTCGCGGGCCATGGCGATCATGGTCGGCGATGAATCGACGCCGCAGACATCGAGGCCATTGGCGACCAAGTACGCCGCCATCGGCTTGCCCGGCCCGCAGCCGAGATCGAGCACGGTGCCGCCGGGCTCCACGAGCGCGATGAACCGGTCGAGCCAGCCCTTCTCGATGAACACGGTCTGGCGCGCGCGGTCGCCGGCCCAGTCGTGGGCGCGGCGCTCGTAGAGCGAGACGATGTCGTCCGCGCTCATCCTCCGCTAGCGCGGCGCCATGCGCAGCGCGCCGTCGATACGGATCACTTCGCCGTTGAGATAGCCATTGTGGATGCAGTGCAGGACGAGCGCGGCGAATTCGCGCGGCTCGCCGAGCCGTTTCGGGAACGGCACGGATGCGCCGAGCGAATCCTGAGCCTCCTGCGGCAGTCCTTTGAGCATCGGCGTGGCGAAGATGCCCGGCGCGATGGCCAGCACGCGGATGCCGAACTGCGCGAACTCGCGCGCCGCCGGCAAGGTCAGCGCGGCGACGCCGCCCTTCGACGACGAATAGGCGGCCTGTCCGATCTGGCCTTCGAAGGCTGCGACCGACGCGGTCGAGACGATGACGCCGCGGTCGCCGTCCGGCAGCGGCTCGAGCGTCTGCGCGCCGGCGGCGACGAGGCGCATCATGTTGAAAGTGCCGATCAGGTTGACGCGGATGACGCGCTCGTAGTCGGCAAGCGGCATCGGCCCGTCCTTGCCGACGATGCGCTTGGCCGGACCGACGCCGGCGCAGTTGACGAGAATGCGCGCCGGGCCGTGCGCCTGCGCCGCCTTCTTCACCGCTGCCTCGCCGGACGCAGCGTCCGCGACGTCGCAGGCGATCGCCACGCCGCCAATGTCGCGCGCCATCTCGGACGCAGCCTTCTCGTTGATGTCGACGACCGCGACGCGCGCGCCGGCCGCGGCGAGCGCGCGCGCGGTCGCTGCGCCCAGTCCCGAGCCGCCGCCGGTGACGATGGCTGCCTGTCCCTTGATTTCCATATCTGGTGTCCTCCGTAGCCCCACACTCCGTTCATTCCCGCGAAAGCGGGAATCCAGTTCTGATTCACAACTGGGTCCCCGCCTT
>DASTGR010000135.1:0-2001 GCA_035718885.1 Pseudolabrys sp.
GCTGAGCACGCGGCGGTTGACCGCGTAGCGCGGGCCTTTGAGTGAGAAGACGAAGCCGTCCGGCACTTCGCTCGCCCAGGCGCGGAACGTCTTCGGCGTCTGCGTGCGGTAGAACGTGCCGTTGACCTCGATCGAGGTCAGATGCTGCGCGGCGTATTCCAATTCGCGCGCATGCGGCAGCCCCTTCGGATAAAACACGCCGCGCCACGGCTCGTAGGTCCAGCCGCCGATGCCTGTGTAGATCGTGCCTTGCTTTGTCATGCGCGTGTCACGTTGCCGGTTTATGTCTTCCAACAGCGGTGGCGCGTTGTGTAGAGCCGCCGCCTGACGGCCACTCTGGCGACGCCGGATGAACGCGCGCCATTCGAGTGGTCGTTTTCTTTTTGCTGCATGTCACCCGCGCAGCTTGAACGTATCAAGACTGAGCGCGTCCTTGCCGAGGATGCGTCCGGCGATTGCTTCGCCGATCGCCGCCGAATGCTTGAAGCCGTGGCCGGAGCAGGGCGAGGCGACGATGATGTTGGCATGGCCGGGCAGGGCGTCGACGACAAAGCGGGTGTCCTCGGTACAGGTGTAGAGGCAGACCGCCGACTTCGTGCATTCGGCGGTGACCCCGGGAAAGAACGGCGCGACATAATCGCGCCAGACCTCGGCGATCTCCTCGGGCGTCGCATCTCGCTCCACCGTCTCAGGCGTCGTCGTGGTGTCGTATTGCTCGGTCGCGACTTTCAGCGTGCGGCCGTCGATCGACGGGAAGCCGTAGATCGCCTGTCGCCGCGGTACCTGCCAGTAGAACACCGGAAAGCGCGCGGGCTGAAAGTGCGCGATCGGCGCGTCGTCCGCCACCCGAAACCAGACGAGAACCTGCCGCCTGATCTTGAAGTGCTGCGCCAGCGACGGCACGAGCTGCGGCAGCCAAGGGCCGGCGGCGATGACGAGATGCGCAGCGCGGTATTCGCCCTTGTCGGTGATGACGCGGACGCCGCCTCCGTCCTTCGCAAACGAGATGACGGTCTCGCCGGTATGGAGTGCCGCGCCGAGTTTGCGCGCCGCATCGAGCTGCACCGCGATGCAGCGCTCGGGGAAGCAGTAGCCGGCCTCGGGCTCGAAATAGGCCTCGTCGCCGTCGCCGATGGCGAAGGCGGGGAAGCGGGCGCGGATCGCGGCGTCGCCGAGGCGCTCGTGCGCGACATTGTTGGCGCGGGCGATGTCAGTGGTGCTGGCGAGAAAATCCGCCTTGCCGTGCGCGGCGGCGCGCTGGCCCGGGCCCGAGATGACGAGGAGGCCGTTCTGCTGAAGCAGCGTCTCGCCGGTTTCACGCTCGAAGTCGCGCCAGATCTCGTGCGAGCGGCGCGCGAAGGCCGTGTATTCGGGGCCCTCGCCGCAGGCAAGGCGGGTGATGCGCGTCTCGCCGTGCGTCGAGCCGAACGTGTGCGGCGGGCTGTAGCGGTCGAGGCCGAGGACGCGCGCGCCGGATTTGGCGAGCTGGTAGGTGGTGGCCGCTCCGAAAGCGCCGAGACCGATGACGATGACGTCGAACGAACTGTCCATGCTTCGTTATTGGTAGCGGCATCGACGCCAAGAAAAAAGAGGCCGCCCGGAGGCGGCCTCTTCGCGTTTCGTTGCTGGACCGATCAGAAGTCCATGCCGCCGCCCGGCGGCATGGCCGGCATGGCGTCCTTCTTCTTCGGCAGTTCGGCGACCATGGCCTCGGTGGTGATCAAGAGACCGGCGACCGACGCCGCGTTCTGGATCGCCGCACGCACGACCTTGGTCGGGTCGATGATGCCCTTGGACATCATGTTCCCGTATTCGCCGTTCTGCGCGTCGAAGCCGTACGAGTACTGGTCCTTCTCCAGCACCTTGCCGACGATGACCGAGCCGTCCTCGCCCGCGTTGAGCGCGATCTGACGGGCCGGGGCCTGGATCGCCTTGCGGACGATTTCGACGCCGACCTTCTGGTCGTCGTTCTGCGTCTTCACCTTCTTCAGCGCCTCGGTG
>DASTGR010000136.1:0-3797 GCA_035718885.1 Pseudolabrys sp.
GCGGGCCGGTCTCAGTTGCTTTGAATTCAGGTCCGGAGGCCGAGGATCTGCCGCGCCTCCTTGGCCGTGGCGAGCTCGGCGCCGATGTCGTCGAGAATGCGAACGGCCTTCTCGCACAGCGCGGCATTGCTCGGCGTCAGCTTGCCCTTGCTCAGATAGACGTTGTCCTCCATGCCGACGCGCACGTGGCCGCCCAGCGTCCAGGCGGTGGCGAGCATCGGGAATTCCCACCGGCCGATGGCGAAGGCCGCCCAGGCGGCATCCTGCGGCAACAGCGACTTGGCGTAAACCAGGGTTTCGACGGTCGAAATGAAGCCGTAGCGCACGCCCATCACGATCTGAAAGAGCGGCGGGCGCTTGATGACGCCCTGCTCGAGCAGCACGTGCGCGAGCTGGATGTCGCCGGAGTCGAACACTTCCAGCTCGGGCTTCGCGCCGGCCTTCTGGATCTCGTTCGCCATCAAGGTGACGTTCTCGGGCGGATTGATCACCGCGGCGGCGCCCGACCACATCGTGTTGAGATCGAGCGTGGCGATGTCGGGCTTGAGTTCCACGATGTGCTCCACCCGCTTCAACGGGTGCATCGCCGACGTGCCCGGACCGGCGATCCTCGGGTCGTCCTTGCTCGGCACGAAACGCCCGCCCGGTCCGGTGGTTAGGTTGATGATCAGATCCGAATTCTTGTCGCGGATGCGCTCGACCACCTCGCGGTAGTGCACGAGATCCGTGCTCGGCCGCCCGTCCGGATGGCGCACGTGGATGTGCGCGATTGCCGCGCCGACCTTCGCCGATTCAAGCGCAGCGTTGGCGATCTGCTCGGGCGTGCAGGGCAGCGCCGGGTTCTGCTGGACGGTGGTGAGGTTGCCGGTGACGGCGACGGTCAGGATGGTCTTTTTCGTGGATGCCATTGGGACAAAGGTGACGCGGTTGACTTGCTAAACAAACGACTGTTTACATCTGCGCCGAACGGCGGAGACGAGTCAAGCGTGCGAGCCTTCTCGACATGGTGAAAGCGCGGGCGAAGAACACGCCGTCGCGCAAGGCGGCAGTGGCGCCGGTGCGCGAGCGCATCCTCGAGGTCGCCGAGCGCCTGTTCGCCGAACACGGCATGTCCGGTGTCGGTCTGCGTGCGATCTCGGGCGAGGCCAAAGTCAATCTCGCCTCGATCGCTTATCACTTCGGCTCGAAGGACGGATTGCTCGAAGCGCTGTTCGCGCAGCGTGCCGCGCCGATCGCGGAGGAACGGCTGCGGCTGCTCGCGGCGTGCTACGAGAAAGCGAAGAAGCCGAAGCTCGAGGACATACTCGACGCGTTTCTGCGCCCGGCTTTGGTGCTCGGCGTCGAGCCGCGCTTCGGCGGCCCGGCCTTCGTCAAGCTGCGCGCGCGCCTTGCGACGGAGCCGGAAGCCCTGTCGCGCAAAATCCTCGCCAAGGCGTTCGATCTTTCCAGCCGCAAGTTCATCGATGCCATTGCCGCCGCGCTGCCGGACCTGCCGCGCGCCGAAGTCGAATGGCGGTTCCATTTCATGCTCGGCGCGATGTTCTACACCATGGCCGATTCCGGCCGGATTCAGGCGCTGACCAAGGGCCGGGTCGATCCCGGCGACGTCGGCCGCGCGTTGCGCCACATGATTCCGTTCTTGGCGGCGGGCTTTCGCTCCGCGCCAGTACCCTGACAATCAACAACAAGGAGAAATGACAATGGCCCGCAAGCTTACGCGCCAAGACATGAAGGCGGCGGCAGAGAAATACAAAAACTGGGGCAAATGGGGTCCGAACGACGAGATCGGCACGCTCAACTACACGAGCGCCGAAGACATCGTCGCCGCGACCCGCCTCGTGAAGAAGGGCAAGGTGATCTCGCTCGCGCTCAACTTCGACCATCTGGGTCCGCAGGGCGCCAAGAGCAAGTACCCGTCGATGGGCCGCACCAACCCGATCCACACCATGCTGCGCACCGGCACCGACGCCTATTCCGGCGTGCTCGACAAGCGCGGCATTCGCGCCGCCGACGACATGGTGGTTATGCCGCTCCAGTGCGGCACGCAGTGGGATGGGCTCGGCCACATCTTCTATGAGAACCATATGTGGAACGGCTACGACTGCCGCGAGGTGACGTCGGCCGGCGCGCAGAAATGCGGCATCGAGAAGACCAAGAGCAAGATGGTCGGCCGCGGCGTGTTCCTGGACGTCGCGCGCTACAAGGGCGTCGAGTCCCTCGACGACGGCTATGGCATCACCAATGACGACCTCTACGGCACGGCCAAGAAGCAGAAGGTCGAGTTCAAGCGCGGCGACTACGTCATCGTGCGCACCGGCCATATGGAGCGCTGCCAGAAGCTCGGCTCGTGGGACGGTTATCCAGGCGGCGACGCGCCGGGCTTCTCGTTCGAGACGCTCGACTTCGTCAAGGACACCGAGCTCGCGGCGCTGGCCTCCGACACCTGGGGCTGCGAAGTGCGGCCGAACGAGGTCGCCGAGGGCGAGAACATCAACCAGCCCTGGCACTGGATCACGATTCCCATCATGGGCATGACCATGGGCGAAATCTTCGAGCTAAAGGAACTCGCGGACGACTGCGCGGCCGATGGCGTCTACGAATTCCTCTTTGTGGCGCCGGCGATCCCGATCACCGGCGCGGTCGGCTCGCCGGTCAACCCGCTCTGCATCAAGTGAGCGGGAAGGGGACACGCACGTGAGCAATTTAGGTCACAATACGAAACGCCTTGGTGCCGAAGTCATCGCCGACATGCTTGCGGGCTACGGCGTCACGCATGTCTTCATGGTTCCGGCGGTGCTGCGCCGGACCTTCGCCGAGATGGAGCGGCGCACATCGATCGCCCGCATCCACTGCCACGGCGAGAAATCGGCCGCCTACATGGCGGACGGCTATGCGCGCGCGTCTGGCAAGCCGGGCGTGTGCATGGCGCAGGTGATCGGTGCGATGAACCTCGCGGCGGGCCTGCGCGACGCTTATCTGGCGCATTCGCCGGTCATCGCCATTACCGGCGGCCGCGATCCGAAGACCAAGTTTCGCAAGGTCTATCAGGAGATCGACGACGTCCCGGCCTTCGAGCCGGTGACCAAGTTCAACGCCACGATCGACGACGTCGCCCGCGCGCCGGACATGCTGCGCCAGGCTTTCCGTGTTGCCACCACCGGCGCGCCGGGGCCGGTGCACCTGCAATTCCGCGGCAATGAGGGTCAGGTCGACGCCGAGGAAGGCGAGATGGAGGCGCTGGTTGAGACCCAATTCGCGCACGTGCCGCCGTTCAGGCCGCAGCCGGAGGCGGCGCACGTGAAGGCGGCGCTGGCGCTGTTGCAGAAGGCCGAGCGGCCGATCTTTATCGCCGGCGGCGGCGTGCGCGCCTCGGGCGCCGGGCGCGAACTCGTCGCGCTCGCCGAAGCCTTGCAGATCCCGGTCGCGACCTCGCTCAACGGCAAGGACTCGATCCCGGGCGTGCATCCGCTCTCGGTCGGCGTCGTCGGCTCTTATTCGCGCGAGACCGCCAACCGCGCCGTCAACCGCGCCGATCTCGTCTGCTTCATCGGCTCAGAGACCGGCGGGATGACCACGCATTTCTGGGCGGTGCCGAAAATCGGCACGCCAGCCATCCAGATCGACATCGAGCCGGAATCGCTCGGCCGCAATTACCCATTGCAGGCGAGCGTGCTCGGCGACGCGAAGGCGGTGCTGGCGGCGATGCTCGCCATTGCCGACAAGTCCTCGGCGGGAAGGCGCGCCGCCTGGGTGAAGGAGACCGGCGCGCTCAAGAGCGACTGGTACGCCAAGTACAA
>DASTGR010000137.1:0-13941 GCA_035718885.1 Pseudolabrys sp.
GCCTTCGTCGACCGCTTCCGCGCCAAGGCAACGAAGGCGCGCCAGGCGCAGTCGCGCCTCAAGATGCTGGCAAAGATGGAGCCGATCGCGGCTCTCACCGTCGATGAAGTGCGCGAGATCAATTTTCCCGCACCGGACAAGCTCCTGTCGCCGCCGATCATCGCCACCGAGGCGGTGACGGTCGGCTATGACGGCCGCGCCGTGCTCTCGAAGCTGACGCTGCGCATCGACAATGACGACCGCATCGCCCTCCTCGGCGCAAACGGCAACGGCAAGTCGACGTTCGTCAAGCTGATTGCCGGGCGCCTTGCGCCGATGCAGGGCGATGTCACGCGCGCGGCGAATTTGAAGGTCGCCTATTTCGCGCAGCATCAGCTCGATGAGCTCGATCCGGAGGACAGTCCCTACGATCACGTGCGCGAGCTGATGCCCGATGCGAGCGAATCGCAGGTGCGCGCCCGCGTCGGCGCCATCGGGTTTTCCGGAGATGCCGGCAATACGCCGGTGAAGAGTCTCTCCGGCGGCGAGAAGGCGCGGCTGCTGCTCGCGCTCGCCACGTTCGATGCCCCGCATCTCGTCATTCTCGACGAGCCGACCAACCATCTCGATATCGACAGCCGCGCCGCGCTCATCGAGGCGATCAACGACTATCCCGGCGCGGTGATCCTGGTGTCGCACGACCGCTATCTGCTGGAAGCCTGCGCCGACCGGCTCTGGCTGGTCGCGGGCGGCCGCGTGACGCCCTTCGACGGCGACCTCGACGACTACGTGACGTTCGTGTTGTCCGAGCGCGGCGGCAAGACCGGCACGGACAAGGCCGCGGCGCAATCCGACCGCGCGCAGGCGCGCAAGGCTGCGGCTGACAAGCGCGCCGAGACGGCGCCGCTGCGCAAGCGCGTGCAGAAGGCCGAAGCCGACATGGCGCGGCTGACCAAGGAATTGGAAAAACTCGACGCGACGCTCGCCGACGGCGGCCTGTTCACGCGCGATGCGGCGAAGGCTGCGATGGTGGCGAAAGCGCGCGCCGATGCGGCCTCGGCGCTTGCCGCGGCGGAAGAGGAATGGCTGTCGGCCTCTCACGCGCTGGAGAGCGCGTGAGCGTTCGGGCTTACTGGATGTAGACGCGCTCGGCGCTCGATGCGCTCTTGGCGCGTTTGGCCGGCTTCTTCTTTTTCGGCGCGGGCTTCTTCGGCTTTTCCGGCTCCGGCACGGCGTCCACTTCCTTCAACCGGCCCGACGCGAAGGTGTAGATGCCCGGCCACGGACCTTCGGCGTAAGTGAGCACGACCTTGCGCTCGCCACCCTCGCCGGCGCTGATCGCAACATTGTTCGGGCGGCCGGCGCGGCGCACGGCGTCGCACTCGCTCATGCCGAGCGCGATGCCGCCAAGAACCGGCGCGGACGCGCCGGTGCCGGGGCCGCCCGCGCTGCCTTCGAGGCCGCCTTCGAACCCGACGCCCTGCCCGCCCGCGGCGGGTTGCGGCGCCGGCTGGGGTGCGGCCGCGGCGGCCTGCACCTCTGCCGCGCCCGGCGCGCAGGCTCCATCAGGGCCGACGAGATCGGCGGCATCGACCGGGCCGGACGGCCCGAGATTGACGGCGCTGGCGGAAGGCCGCGCCCATGACGGCGTCTCGAACATCTTCTTCTGGAAGAACCCGCCCTCGTTGTTGTCCTGGAAGACGCCGGCCTTGTTCGAGCAGCCGGCGAGCGCCGCGGCGAGCAGCGCTGCCGAGACAAGAGCGTATGGGTTAATAGCGCGACGCGACGACACGTGAATCCCCCGGGAAAGCCATCTGACTGTGGCTTAAAACCGATTTTGCGTCAGCACGATGGCGGCGGGCAAGCGCGGCGGCGCGAATGGTTAACGCCGCCCCGGCTGGCCTCACGCCTTTTTCACCCAGCGGCCGCTGTCATCCGGCTGCCAGTAGGTCGCATCGAACCCCTTCGCCTTGACCTCGGCCCACTGCGCGCGCGCCGCCGCCACCGCGTCGTCGTCGTCGCCGTCGAACAGAAGGACGAGGCGCTGGTAAGTCTCGGCGTCCGCCGGCACCGGAGCACCGTCGATGAGAAAGCGCACCGTGGCGGCGTTCGGATTCGCGTCCGTCACGGTCAGCACCACCGGCTGATCGGCCGCCTCCGCCTCCCGCCACGTGCCGTGCGGCAGGAAGCTGTCGTCGCTGTAGATCCAAAGGTGGGAATCGAGTGCGTCGATCCGCTCGTCCGACGCGCCCTGCACCACCACGCGCCAGCCGCGCTCGACCGAACGCTCGAGCAGCGTCGGCAGGACTCCTTCGAGCTTCTGGCCTTGCAGGTGGTAGAAGAGCACTTCGGTCAAATTCTCACCGCTCGTAGAAATCCGCCACCAGCCGGTCGAGCAACCGCACGCCCCAGCCCGAACCCCAGCTGCGATTGATGTCGTTTTGGCGCGAATCCATGCCGGTGCCGGCGATGTCGAGATGCGCCCACGGGATCTTGTCGTCGACGAAGCGCTTGATGAACTGCGCCGCGGTGATGGCGCCGCCCCAGCGCGAGCCGCCGGTGTTCTTCATGTCGGCGAATTTGGAATCGACCATCTTGTCGTATTCGGCGGCGAGCGGCATACGCCACACCTTCTCGCCCGTCTCCTCGCCGACCTTGGCGAGGCGCTCGGCGAGCTCGTCATTATTGGCGAACATGCCGGCATATTCCTGACCGAGCGCAACGATGATCGCGCCGGTCAGCGTGGCCAGATCGATCATGAATTTCGGCTTGAATCGCTGCGCCGCGTACCAGATCACGTCGGCGAGGACGAGCCGCCCTTCCGCGTCGGTGTTGATGATCTCGATGGTCTGGCCCGACATCGATTTGACGATGTCGCCGGGCCGCTGCGCATTGCCGTCCGGCATGTTCTCGACCAGGCCGATGAGGCCGACCGCGTTCACTTTCGCCTTGCGCGCCGCCAGCGCCTGCATGAGCCCGGTGACGCAGGCCGCGCCCGCCATGTCGCCCTTCATGTCCTCCATGCTGGCGGCCGGCTTGATCGAGATGCCGCCGGTGTCGAAGCAGACGCCCTTGCCGATGAAGGCGACCGGCGCCTCGCCCTTCTTGCCGCCGTTCCAGCGCATCACCACGACGCGGCTCTCGTGCGCGGAGCCCTGACCGACGCCCAAGAGCGCGTTCATGCCGAGCTTCTTCATCGCCCTCACGTCGAGAACCTCGACCGTGAGGCCCGACTTCTTGAGCGCCGCCGCCCGCCGCGCGAACTCTTCGGGGTAGAGGACGTTGGCCGGCTCGTTGACGAGGTCGCGCGCCGTGGTGACGCCGTCATTGATCGCCTCGCGCCGCGCATAGGCGCGGCGGACCGTGCCGGCATCGCCGACGGCGATCGTCAGCGTGCGCTTGTCCGGGGCCTTGTCCTCGTCCTTGCGCCGGGTCTTGTACCGATCGAACACGTAAGCGCGCAGAAGCGCCCCCTGCGCCAGATCGGCCGCCTCGTCCGCGGTCATGGACCCGCGCGGCAACTCCGCGACGATCGTCGCCTCGGCCGCCGCCGCCGGCACCTTGCCCATGGCGATCCCGCCGAACCGGACGAAGTCGCGCGGCTTGACCTCGGCCGCCTTGCCGATGCCGACCACGGTCAAACGCGCCAATTTCATTCCCTCGGGGTGAATCAGGTCGAGGCTCGCCCCCCTCTTGCCCGCGAACCGCTCCGACTTCGCCGCGCGCTGCACGAGGTCGGCGGCCACCCCCAGGACCTTCCGGGTCGCCGGCCCGAACTTGAGGCCGTCATCGCAGAACACGACCAGAACCCCGCGCGACGGCGCGGAAATGGCTCCGAAAACAAGCTTCGGGACGTCGGCCATATCGGATCCTCGGAAATAACTGCCGTTTCGAAAGGTCCGCCATATGCCCCCGGGACGCCGCACCTGCCAAGCCCAATCGCGGGCCGCTGGCCACGTGGGTCGTATTCCGCTCCCTCGGCCCGCCAGGGTTGATTTTGACCCAACGGTACCCCTTGCGGGAATCAGCCGCCGCAGGCACGAAAATGATACCTAAGCCGTGTTGCGGCCTTAACTTTTCGTTGTGCATATCGGACCGCTCCCGCCTTTGCCCGGCCACTTTGTCGGCCGATCAAGGTCAAGGGTGCGGAGCTTTGGGTTAGAATTCTCGTGTCGCGCGTCCGGCTGGGGAGCCGGGCGGCACGCCGGCGCTGCCGGATTGGGGGACGACGTCGCGGATGGGGTCGATCAGCCGATATATTTTCCGCACGACCTTCGGTGCCTTCCTTGTCGTGCTCGTCAGCCTGACCCTGCTGATCTGGGTGACGCAGGCGCTGCGCGATGTCGACATCATGACGAGCCAGGGCCAGACCGTGCTGGTCTTCATCGGCATCACCGGGCTCATCATCCCGCTGCTCGTCCTCGTGATTGCGCCGATCGCGCTCCTGATCGCGGTCGCGCACACGCTCAACAAGATGTCGACCGACTCCGAGATCATCGTCATGAACGCGGCCGGCATGTCGCCCTGGATCCTGTTCCGCGCCTTCATGAACGTCGCCATCGTCGTCGCCATCCTCGTGACGGCGATCAGCGCGTATTTCGCGCCCAAGGGCCTGCGCATGCTGCGCGACTGGCTCACCGAAGTGCAGGCCAATGTGGTGAGCACGATCGTGCAGCCGGGCCGCTTCACATCGCTGCAAAGCGGCGTGACCATCCGCATCCGCGAGCGTCGGCCGAACGGGCAGCTCGTCGGCATCATGCTCGATGACCGGCGCAACGTGAAAGAGCGCCTGACGGTGCTCGCGGAAACCGGCGATCTCATCGACAACGCCAACGGCACGTTCCTGGTCCTGCAAAACGGCGTCGTGCAACGGCGCGAGCCCGACCGCAAGGAGCCGGCGCTGGTCGTGTTCGATCGCTACGCTTTCGATCTGTCGCAGTTTTCCGGGAGCGCCTCCGCGATCAAATATTCGATCCGCGAGCGCTATCTCTGGCAGCTCATGTTTCCCGATCCCAAGGACCAGATGTACGTCGAGCAGCCCGGCCAGTTCCGCGCCGAATTGCACGACCGCCTGATCGCGCCGTTCTATCCGCTCGCCTTCGTGGTCATCGCCTTCGCCTATCTCGGCGCGCCGCGAACGACGCGCCAGAGCCGGACGATGTCGATGCTCGGCGCGATCATGGGGGTCGGCGTGCTGCGCCTCATCGGCTTCGTGTCGACGGTGTTCGGCGCGACGGTGCCGGCAATGCTCGCGCTGCAATACGTCGCGCTCGCCATCGCCTTCGTCGGCGGCTATCTCGTCATCCGTCGCGGCCTCATCCTCGAACCGCCGGCCTTCCTCACGCGCTTCATCAACGCCCTCACCGAGCGCCTGTCCCGGCGCTTCGTCACGCAGTAGCGCGCCATGCTCGGAGGAACGCTCGCACGCTACTTCGGCCTCAAATTCCTGACCACGGTCCTGACCGTGTTTCTCGGAATCTTCTTTCTGGTCGCCCTGCTCGACTACATCGAGATGATGCGGCGCGCGAGCGACATCCCCAACGTGTCGGCCCTGCTCGTCGCCAAGACGTCGTTCTACCGGGTGCCGCAGATCACCGAGCGCATCATGCCGTTCTGCATCCTGATCGGCGCGATGTCCTGCTATCTCAACCTGTCGCGCCGGCTCGAACTCGTGGTCGCCCGCTCGGCCGGCATGTCGGCCTGGCAGTTCGTCTCGCCGGCGCTGATCGTCGCCTTCCTTCTCGGTGTCATGGCCACCACCGTCTACAATCCGCTGTCGGCCACGATGCAGGAGCGGTCGAAGCGCTTCGAGGCCGAGCTGTTCGGTCAGGCCCAACAGGGCATGCTCGGCACCAGCGGCGGCGCGTTCTGGCTGAGCCAGCGCTCGCCCGACGGGACGTCGGCCATCATCAACGCCCAGTCGAGCCGCAACCAGGGCGTCAACCTGAACGGGCTGACCGTATTCACCTTCGACCCGGAAGGAAGGTTTTCCAGCCGGGTCGAGGCCCGGGGCGCGGTGCTGGAGCCAGGGGCCTGGGTGCTTCAGGACGTCCGCATCTTCCGGGTCGGCAAGCAGGTGCAGGCCGAGCCCGAGTATCGCCTGAAGACGAGTTTGTCGCCCGAGCAGGTCCGGGAAAGCTTTGCCACACCCGAAACTGTGCCGTTTTGGGAACTGCCCCTGTATATCAAGATCGCCGAGCACGCTGGACTAGTCGCGGCAGGCTATAGACTGCAGTTCCAGAAGCTCTTGGCATTGCCCTTCCTGATGACGGCCATGGTTTTCCTGGCAGCGGCCGTAAGTTTACGGTTCTTCCGCTTCGGCGGGGTACAAAAGATGGTTTTAAGTGGCATGACCGCAGGGTTTCTGCTTTATGTCATGTCGAAAATGACGGACGACCTGAGCAAGGCCGAGCTGCTGAACCCAGCCGCGGCCGCTTGGTTGCCTGTGCTCGTGGGGGGTCTCACGGGCTTCGTAGCCTTGTTGTACCAGGAGGACGGGTGATGCCGGCGCCGGTTTGCGCTCCCTCACCCGCGCCGCGGCTTTCTCGCCGCGGCGCCTTGCGCTTTGTTGCGGTCCTCGCGCTGGCGGCGTGCGGCTCGCTTTTGGCGTTTGAGCCTGCCGCGGCGCAATTCCTGACGTTCCCGAGCGCACCTCCTCCGGTCAAGAAGAAGGACGTGCTCACCCAACACGGCCAGAAGCAGATGCTCGTGCAGGCGCGCGAGATCGACTACGACTATTCGAACAAGCGCGTCGCCGCCGTCGGAAACGTTCAGATCTATTACGGCGGCTCGACGCTCGAAGCCGACAAGGTCGTCTACGACCAGGCCAGCAAGCGCCTGCATGCCGAAGGGAATGTCCGCCTCACCGACGAGGAGGGCAAGATCACCTACGGCCAGATCATGGATCTGTCCGACGACTACCGCGACGGGTTCGTGGACTCGCTGCGCCTCGATACGCCGGACCAGACGCGCATGGCCGCGGCGCGCGCCGAGCGCTCGCAGGGCAACTACACCGTCTTCCATAACGGCGTGTACACCGCGTGCGCGCCCTGCAAGGACGACCCGAAGAAGCCGCCGCTCTGGCAGGTCAAGGCCGCGCGCATCATCCATGACCAGAAGGAGCACATGATCTATTTCGAGGACGCGAGCCTCGAATTCTTCGGCAAACCGCTCGTCTGGCTCCCCTACTTCTCCGCGCCCGATCCGACCGTCAAACGCAAGACCGGCTTCCTGATGCCGTCGGTCTCCTCGACCTCGGTCTACGGCTTCGGCGTCGAAGTGCCGTACTACTGGGCGATGGCGCCGAACTACGACGCGACCTTCGCGCCGAAGATCACCAGCAAGCAGGGCGTGCTGCTGCAAGGCGAATTCCGCCAGCGCCTCGATAATGGCGCCTATCTCGTGCGCGGCTCCGGCATCGACCAGCTCAAGCCCGGCGCGTTCTCCTCGGGGCCCGACCGGCCGTGGCGCGGCAGCTTCGAGACCGACGGCAAGTTCGCGCTCAACAAGAACTGGGTGTGGGGCTGGGACGCCCTGCTCCTGTCGGACAAGTATTTCTTGCAGGACTACAACCCGTCGCTCTCGGCCTACCGGGCCGACCCCGACCGGCTCTCGGTGACGAGCGAAGGCATCTCGCAACTTTATCTCTCCGGCGCCGGCAGCCGCAGCTATTTCGATGCCCGCTCGATCTACTATCTCGGCTTCTCCTCGCTCGACCAGCAGACGCACATTCCGACCGTCCATCCGGTGATCGACTACGACTACGTATTCGATCGCCCGATCGTCGGCGGCGAGCTCGGCTACAAGATCAATTTCACCAGCCTGTCGCGCAATCAGGCGGACTTCGACGCCATCAATTCGGCCACCGCCAACGCGCTTCAGAACGGCACGACCAACCCGTGCGGCGCCGATCCGCGGCAGAACTGCGTGCTGCGCGGCATTCCGGGTAACTACAATCGCTTCTCGGCGGAGTCGCAGTGGCGCCGCACCTTCACCGACTCGCTGGGACAGCGGTTCACGCCCTTCGCGTCGGTGCGTGCGGACGCCGCCTCGCTTCACGTCAACAACGACGACCCGACGGTCGCCAACTTCATCCAGACCGGCGACAACGAACTCGCCCGCGCGATGCCGACGGTCGGCGTCGAGTACCGCTACCCGTTCATCAGCGTTCAGTCCTGGGGCACGCAGACGATCGAGCCGATCGCGCAAATCATCGCGCGTCCGGACGAGCCGCAGATCGGCCGCTGGCCGAACGAAGATTCGCAGAGCTTCATCTTCGATGCCTCGAACCTGTTCCGGGTGAACAAGTTCTCCGGTTGGGACCGCGTCGAAGGCGGCGGCCGCGCCAATTACGGCATCCAGTATACGGCGCAGCTCAACAAGGCCGGCGCCTTCACGGCGCTGTTCGGCCAGTCGGCGCAGCTGTTCGGCGCGAACTCCTACTCGCAGGCCGGCACCGCGAACACCGGACTCGACAGCGGTCTCGACAAGACCATGTCCGACTACGTCGCGAGCTTCTCCTATCAGCCGAATTCGACGCTCACCTTCTCGTCGCGCTACCGGTTCGACCAGTCGAGCTTCGACGTGAAACGGCTTGAGCTCGAAACCTCGGCCGCGTTCGACCGCTGGAACGTCTCGCTGATGTACGGCGACTATGCGGCACAGCCCGAGATCGGCTTCCTCGACCGGCGTCAGGGCATCTACGGCACGGCGCGGGTCAAGATCGCTACGAACTGGGCCCTGTTCGGCGGCGCGCGCTACGACATCAATTCCGGCAAGTTCAACGCCACCAATCTCGGCCTCGGCTACATCGACGATTGCCTCATCTTGGCCTTGAATTACATCACAGGGTACTCGTATAGCGGCCCGACCGTGACGACCAACCACCAGATCATGCTGCAACTGAGCCTGCGCACGCTGGGCACGACCAGCACGACGCAAAACGTCAGCAACAGCTCGTCCGGCCAGGTGAGCAGCGTCGCCAACGGCCTTTGATGCCTGAGACGCCTTCAGCCGCGTTCGGCTGCCGGCGTTGGAGCTTGATCCCTATGACGTACAGCGCCTTGAGAAATAACGCCCGCATCTGGTTGGCAGCGGCCGTCATTGCAGGCTTCTTCCTGCCCGTCGCCGCGTCCGCCCAGGTGGTCGTGGTCGCCAACGGTTCGCCCATCACCGAGCTCGATATTGCTCAGCGCACGAAGCTGATCGCGACCTCCACGCGCAAGACGCCGTCACGCCAGGATGTGATCCAGGAGTTGATCGACGACCGCATCAAGATCGCCAAGGCCAAGGTCTACGGCATGGAGGTCAGCGACGCCGAGGTGAACAGCTCGTTCGAAACAATGGCGCAGCGCCAGCACATGAACACGCAGCAGTTCTCGCAGGTGCTGGAGCGCAGCGGCATCTTGCCGCAGACCGTGAAGGCGCGCGTGCGCGCCCAACTCACCTGGAACCAACTGATCCGCGCCAAGTTCGGCGCAACGCTCGAGGTCAGCGACGCCGATGTCACCAAGGCGCTCATGGAAACCAAGGAGAGCGACACCGCGGTCGGCTACATCTACACGCTCTATCCGGTCGTGGTGCTGGCGCCGCGCGGCAGCGCGGAAGCCACGCTGCGCGCCAAATTGCAGGAAGCCGAGTCGCTGCGCCAGCGATTCACGGCCTGCGATTCCGGGCTGCGGATGGCGCGGGCCATGCGCGACATCGCGGTCCGCGAGCCGGTCACCCGCTCCTCCTCGGATTTGCCGGAGCAGTTCCGCAACTTGCTCGCCAGCATCGAGCTCGGCCACCTGACGCAGCCGGAGCCAACCGATCAGGGCTTGCAGATGTTCGCCGTCTGCAACAAGCGCCAGACCACTGCCGACACGCCGGCCAAGCGTCAGGCCAAGGAGCAGATTTTCAACAAGCGGTTCGAAGTCGAGTCCAAGCGTTTCCTGGACGAGATCCGCAAGCAGGCGATGATCGAGTACAAGTCCAAATGAGCGATGCGGCCGCGCGTCCGCTGGCTTTGACGCTGGGCGAGCCGGCCGGCATCGGTCCCGATCTGGCGCTGGCCGTCTGGCGGCACCGGCGCGAGCTCGACGTTCCGCCCTTCTACCTCATCGGCGATACGGAATTCCTCGGCGAGCGCGCGCGCCTGCTGGGGCTGGACGTCGCGATCGAGACCGCCACGCCGGCGGAGGCCGGCCGCCTGTTCGCGCAGGCGCTGCCGGTCGTGCCGCTCGGCGCGAAAGTGACGGCACGCCCGGGCGCGCCCGATGCGACCAGCGCCGCCGCCGCTATCGGCTCGATCGACGCAGCCGTCGCCGATGTTCTGGCGGGCCACGCCAGTGCGGTCGTCACCAATCCGATCAACAAGCACGTGCTCTACCGCGCCGGCTTCAGCGATCCCGGGCACACCGAATACCTGGCGCGGCTTTGCCAGCGCGCGACCGGCAAGCCGGTCATGCCGGTGATGCTGCTTTGGTCGCCCGAGCTCGCCGTCGTGCCGGTGACCATTCACGTGGCGCTGAAGGACGCGGTCGCGCAGCTTACGACGCGGCTCATCGTCGACACCGGCCGCATCGTCGCCCGCGACATGGAAAAATGGTTCGGGCTCAAGCGGCCAAGGCTGGCGCTCGCCGGCCTCAATCCGCACGCCGGCGAGGACGGCGCCATCGGGCGCGAGGATATCGACATCGTCGCGCCTGCCGTCGCCGCGCTCAAGGCGGAAGGGATCGACGCGCGCGGGCCGCTCCCCGCGGACACCATGTTCCACGCCGCTGCGCGCGCGACCTACGACGTCGCGCTCGGCATGTATCACGACCAGGTGCTGGTGCCGATCAAGACGCTGGCCTTCGAGCATGGTGTCAACGTCACGCTCGGCCTGCCCTTCCTGCGCACCTCGCCCGATCACGGCACCGCGTTCGACCTTGCCGGGACCGGCCGCGCCGATCCGTCGAGCCTCGTCGCCGCGCTCAAGCTCGCGGCGCGGCTGACGGCGCGAACCCCGGCGCCGGTCGCATAGACCCGATGGCTCAGATCGACGATCTGCCGCCGCTGCGCGACGTGATCCGCCGCCACGGCCTGTCGGCCAGAAAATCGCTCGGCCAGAACTTCCTGCTCGATCTCAACCTGACGACGCGCATCGCGCGGGCGGCGGAGCCGCTCGAAAACGTCACCATCGTCGAGATCGGCCCCGGCCCCGGCGGGCTCACCAGGGCCCTGCTCGCGCTCGGCGCACGACGCGTCGTCGCCGTGGAGCGCGACGAGCGCGCGCTGGCGGCGCTGGCCGAGATCGCCGAACGCTACCCGGGCCGGCTCGACGTGGTCGCCGGCGACGCGCTCAAGGTCGACCTGCGGGAGGCGCTCGGCCCCGAGCGGGCGCGCATCGTCGCCAACCTGCCCTACAACATCGCTACCGCGCTGCTCGTCGACTGGCTCACCGCCGAGCCGTGGCCGCCCTTCTATGACCAGATGGTGCTGATGTTCCAGCGCGAGGTGGCCGAGCGCATCGTGGCGAAACCCGGCAGCAAGGCGTACGGGCGCTTGTCCGTGCTCGCCGGCTGGCGCACCGAGGCCAGGATCCTGTTCGACGTCGCGCCCTCGGCCTTCGTGCCGCCGCCCAAGGTCACGTCCTCGGTGGTGCGGCTGACGCCGCGGCCGGTGCCGCTGCCCTGCGACTCCGCGCTGCTCCAGCGAGTCACCGAGGCGGCGTTCGGCCAGCGCCGCAAGATGCTCCGCCAGAGCCTCAAGTCGCTCGGCTCAGACCCGATGCCGCTGCTCGATGCCGCCGGCATCGCGCCGACCGCGCGCGCCGAGGAAATCCCGGTCGAGGGCTTCGTCAACCTGGCGCGCGCGCTCGCGCGCTAGCGCACGAGGCAGGGCCGCTTCGGATCGAAGCGCCAGCCCGGCACGAGATACTGCATCGCCACCGCGTCGTCGCGGCTTCCCAGGCCATGCTGCTTGTAGAGCGCATGCGCCTTGTCGACTTCGGCCATGTCGAGCGCGATGCCGAGCCCGGGCTTGTCCGGCACGGCGATGTGACCGTTGACGATTTGCAGCGGCTCCTGCGTCAGCCGCTGGCCGTCCTGCCAGATCCAGTGCGTGTCGAGTGCGGTGACCTTGCCCGGCGCCGCGGCGCCGACATGGGTGAACATGGCGAGCGACACGTCGAAATGGTTGTTGGAATGCGAGCCCCAGGTCAGGCCCCAGTCGCGGCAGGTTTGCGCGACGCGCACCGACCCGGCCATGGTCCAGAAATGCGGATCGGCGAGCGGAATGTCGACCGATTGCAGCGCCAGCGCGTGCGCGAGCTGCCGCCAGTCGGTCGCGACCATGTTGGTCGCGGTCGGCAGGCCGGTGGCGCGGCGGAATTCCGCCATCACCTCGCGGCCCGAGAAGCCGTCTTCCGCGCCGCACGGGTCCTCGGCATAGGCGAGCACGCCGTGCATGTCGCGCATCAGCCGGATCGCGTCCTTCAGGAGCCAGCCGCCGTTCGGATCGAGCGTGATGCGCGCCTCGGGAAACCGCTCGTGCAGCGCGGTCACCGCCTCGACCTCGGCTTCGCCTGACAGCACGCCGCCCTTGAGCTTGAAGTCGTTGAAGCCGTAACGGACGCGCGCAGCCTCCGCGAGACGCACGATCGCCTCCGGCGTCATCGCCTCATCATGCCGCAGCCGCTGCCAGTCATCCGCGTCCGCGCCCTCGTCGGCCGCCGAAGCGTAAGGCAGATCGGTCTTCTTCCGGTCGCCGACATAGAACAGATAGCCGAGCATCTCGACCGACGTGCGTTGCTGCCCTTCGCCGAGCAACGCGGCCACCGGCAGGGCCATGAACTGCCCCATGAGATCGAGCATCGCCGATTCCACCGCCGTCACCGCGTGGATCGTCGTGCGCAGGTCGAAGGTCTGGAGGCCGCGGCCGCCCGCGTCGCGATCGGCAAAACGGCCACGCATCGCGTTGAGCACGGCCTGCATGTTGCCGAGGGGCTGGCCGACCACCAGCTCGGTCGCGTCGACCAAAGTCCGCAGGATCTTCTCGCCGCCCGGCACCTCGCCGACACCGGTATTGCCGGCGCTGTCGGTGAGGATCAGCAGGTTGCGCGTGAAGTACGGCCCGTGCGCGCCGGACAGATTGAGCAGCATCGAGTCGCGGCCGGCGACCGGCACGGCGCGCAGCGACTTGACGACCGGCGTGTCGGGCATGGCGCTTCGCGCTCCGTCTAGGGCGCGACCTTGCGCAGATCGCCCAGCAATTGATCGACGAACTCGCTCAAGTCCTTCATCTTCACCTGCTTCAGGCGCTCCGCGGTGAGGATCGCGCGCAGCCGCGCGAAGCTCTTGTCGAGATCGCGATTGACGAGGATGTAGTCGTACTCCTCCCAATGCATGATCTCTTCAATGGCGTTCTTGAGCCGGCGCTGGATCACGGCCGCGGAATCCTCGGCGCGCCGCTCGAGCCGCGACTTCAACTCCGCCGCCGAGGGCGGCAGGACGAAGACGCTGACCACGTCTTCGCGCATCTTCTCGTAAAGCTGCCTTGCGCCCTGCCAGTCGATGTCGAACAGCACGTCGCGCCCTTCCGACAGCGCCTTCTCCACGGGCTCGCGCGGCGTGCCGTAGTAATTGCCGTGCACCTCGGCCCATTCGAGCAGTTCGCCGCCGTCGCGCATGGACTCGAACCGACGGCGCGTGAGGAAGTGATAGTGCACGCCGTCGATTTCGCTGCCGCGGCGCTCGCGCGTCGTCACCGAGATCGACAGTTCGAGCTTGCCGGGATCGTCGTGGTTCTCCTGCTCGAGCAGGTTGCGCGTCAGCGTCGTCTTGCCGGCGCCCGAGGGCGATGACAGGACCAGCATGATGCCGCGCCGGCGAATGTCGACCTGTTCGGTCATTCGAGGTTCTGCACCTGCTCGCGGAATTGCTCGACCACGCTCTTCAACTGCAAGCCGACATTGGTCAGCTCGGAATCGTTGGCCTTGGC
>DASTGR010000138.1:0-2769 GCA_035718885.1 Pseudolabrys sp.
CCTGGATCAGCCTGTGCGCATCGGCGCGATGATCGGCACGCCTGCTCTCGATCAGCGTGATGGCGCGCGCGAGCGCGGCGCGGTCGCCGGCGCGGATGCCGGAAGCGAGGGCGCCGACATCGTGCGATGCGGATCTGCCGCGCGGCGGTGATTGCGCCGTCATTGCAAGGGCTATTGGCGAACCGTCTAGTCGAACATGGCGACGGCGCGGACCCAGCCGCCGGATGCGGCTTTGATCTTGCACGGGAAACAAGCGACGGTGAATCCGGTCGCCGGCAGCTTTTCCAGATTGTACAGCTTTTCCATCTGGCAATACGGGATGTCGATGCCGGCGTAGTGGCCCTCCCAGATGATCGACGGGTCGCGCGTCTCGGCGAAACGCTTGGCGGTGTGCACGAAGGGCGCGTCCCAGCCCCAGGCGTCGATCCCGACCACGCGCACGCCGCGCTCGGTCAGATAGAGCGTGGCTTCGCGTCCCATGCCGATGCCGGTGCTCATGTAACGGTCGGTGCCCAGCATCTCGCTGGTCTTGGTATTGACCAGCACGATGTCGAGCGGCTTGAGCGTGTGTCCGATACGCTTGAGCTCGGCTTCGACCTCGGCAGCGGAGACAACGTGGCCGTCCGGCAAGTTGCGGAAGTCGAGTTTGACGCCGGGCCGGAAGAACCAATCGAGCGGGGCTTCGTCGATGGTCATCATCGGCTTGCCCTGTTTGTCGACCGAGTGGAAGTGATACGGCGCATCCATGTGCGTGCCATTGTGCGTGGTGAGCGTGATGACCTCCCACGCCCATCCTTCGCCGCCCGGCAGGTCCGACGTCTTCAGGCCGGGGAACATCGAGCACATCACCTCCGCGTTCTCCTTGTTGGAGACGTACTTGATCTGCGGCCGCATGATCGGCGGGTCGACCACCGTCTCGTTGTCGAGCGGGATCGAGATGTCGATGATCGTCTTGGGAAGGTGCATCAGGCTTTCTCCGGATGGCGCGGTTTAGGCGCGAGCCAGCCGCTCGTTTCGCCGTTGACGGCAGCCGCGTCGGGGGCCCTGTTACTCGGCCGCCCGCTGGTCGTGGCCGAGCCGGTGGTTCAGCGTCTTCAGGAGCTTCTCGGCCGCTTCCGAAATCACCGTGCCGGGCGGGAAGATCGCCTCGGCGCCGGATTTCAGCAGCGCGTCGTAGTCCTGCGGCGGGACGACGCCGCCGACCACGATCATGATGTCCTCGCGGCCCTGGGCGGCCAGCTCCTTCTTCAACTCCGGCACGAGCGTCAGATGCGCGGCGGCGAGCGACGAGACACCGAGCACGTGCACGTCGTTCTCGACGGCCTGGCGCGCGGCTTCCGACGGCGTCGCGAACAGGGGCCCGATGTCGACGTCGAAGCCGAGATCGGCGAAGGCCGAGGCGATCACCTTCTGGCCGCGGTCGTGGCCGTCCTGGCCGATCTTGGCGACGAGCAGGCGCGGGCGGCGGCCTTCTGCGGCCTCGAAGTTCTCGACCAACGTTTTTACGCGTTGCACCGCGCCGGTCATGCCGACCTCCCGCTTGTAGACGCCGGTGATCGCCTTGATCTCCGCACGATGGCGCCCGAACACCTTCTCCAGCGCCATCGAGATTTCGCCGACGGTCGCCTTGGCGCGCGCGGCGTCGACCGCGAGCGCCAGCAGGTTGCCGTTGCCGGTGGCGGCGCGGGTGAGCGCGTCGAGCGCCTCCTGCAAGGCGGTCGGATCGCGCTCCGCTTTCAGCCGCGCGAGCTTGTCGAGCTGGTTGGCACGCACCGCTGCATTGTCGACCTTGAGCACCTCGATCGGCGCCTCGTCGGTCGGCTGGTACTTGTTGACGCCGATCACCGACTGATGACCGCTGTCGATCCGCGCCTGTGTCTTGGCGGCCGCTTCTTCGATGCGCAGCTTCGGGATGCCGGCCTCGATCGCCTTGGCCATGCCGCCGAGGCCTTCGACCTCCTCGATGTGGCCCCAGGCCTTCTTCGCCAGCTCATAGGTGAGGCGCTCCACGTAATACGAGCCGCCCCACGGATCGACGATACGGGTCGTGCCGCTTTCCTGCTGCAACACGATTTGCGTGTTGCGCGCGATGCGCGCCGAGAAGTCGGTCGGCAGCGCCAGCGCCTCGTCGAGCGAATTGGTGTGCAGCGACTGGGTGTGCCCCTGCGTCGCCGCCATGGCCTCGATCATGGTGCGCGACACGTTGTTGAACACGTCCTGCGCTGCGAGCGACCAGCCCGAGGTCTGCGAATGCGTGCGCAGCGACAGCGCGCGCGCATCCTCCGGCTTGAACCGCTTCAACAGCTTCGCCCAGATCATCCGCGCGGCGCGGAGCTTTGCGATCTCCATGAAGTAGTTCATGCCGATCGCCCAGAAGAACGAGATGCGCGGCGCGAACTGGTCGACGGTCAGCCCCGCCTTCATGCCGGCGCGCACGTATTCGACGCCGTCGGCGAGCGTATAGGCGAGCTCCAGGTCCTGCGTCGCGCCGGCTTCCTGCATGTGATAGCCGGAGACCGAGATCGAATTGAATTTCGGCATCTCCGCCGAGGTATAGGCGAAGATATCGGAGATGATGCGCAGCGACGGCCCGGGCGGATAGATGTAGGTGTTCCGGACCATGAACTCCTTGAGGATGTCGTTCTGGATGGTGCCGCCGAGCTTTTCTGGCGGCACACCCTGCTCTTCGGCGGCGACGATGTAGAGTGCCATGATCGGCAGCACTGCGCCGTTCATGGTCATCGACACGGTCATCTGGTCGAGCGGGAT
>DASTGR010000139.1:0-5245 GCA_035718885.1 Pseudolabrys sp.
TTACGAATCCCAAATAGCAATGTCGGAGGGGGTAATAACTCTTCCTTTCTCTCAACATCCAATAGCGGTTGGCTGACGGTGATCTTTTCGACTGTCACTACATGATCTCTTAAAATTTGTGAAACATTCACCCCCTTTGCAGTTATACAAGGAATGGATACTTTATTGGCTGAGTAATGGGTCGCCCCGACGCGCGCCACCTCGGCATCGGCGCTGAACAGCCCGAGCCAGAGCGCGGGCTGCACGGCGACGATGAGCCCGAGCGTCCCGCACAGCGAGGCGATCGTCGCCACGCCCGCCCAGGCGATGCGCCGTGCGCGGCCATACTGCTTTGCGCCCCAGTTCGTTCCCACCATCGGCACCAGAGCCGTGCCGAAACCGAAGGCGACAGGCTGCATGATGTATTCAAGTCGCGCGCCCAAGGCGTAACCGATGGCGGCTTCCGGGCCGAACTGGCCGGCGATGCCGGTCAGCAGGACGACGGTGAAATTGGTGATCGCGGTGTTGATCAGGCCCGGCACGCCGACCTTGAGGATGTCGGCAAACAGCGGCCATTGCGGCGCCGGCCTGTCGAGCGTCAAACGAACGATCGAGCGTGACGAGCGCAGGTAGGCGACCATGATGAGGCTGCCGGCCGCGAATGGAATGACCAGCCCCCAGCCGGCACCGGCGGGGCCGAGCGCCGGAATCGGTCCGTATCCGAAAATGAGAAGCGGCGAGAGTGCGATGTGCGCGACGACGCAGCCGACCAGCACGCCGGCGTGCAGACTCATATTGCCCGTGCCGCGCACCGCGTTGCCGAGCAGATTGAGTACGGTGATGCAGACGGCGCCGCCGAAGGCGACATCGGCGTAGGAGAGCGCGTCGGCGAGCATCTTCTCGCGCCCGCCCATCCAGCCGAAAATGTAGGGCGCGGCGAGAAGCATCGCCGTCGAGAACAGCGCGGCGAGTGCGAGCGCCAGGAGAAACGCGTGATAGACCAGCGCATCGGCGCGTTCCCGGTTGCCTGCGCCGACCGCGCGGGCGACGGCAGACGAGACGCCGGTCCCCATGCCGCTATTGGTCGTTTGCAGGATCAGCATGATCCAGGGGAAGGCGAGGGAGGCGCCCGCCAGCGCGTCCGTGCCGATGCGACCGAGGAAGAAACCGTCGAAGGTGATGACGCCGACGAAGGCGATCAGGTTGAGAATGTTCGGCGCGGCGAGCCTTAGCAGCGTCGAAAAGATCGGCGCCTCGAGCAGCATTTGGGTGCGAGCGGAGGCTGCCGGACGCGCCGGGATTGCGGGGGCGGCGGGCGCTGCCGCGCCGATGGCGATGCTTTGTTCGGTCATGGACCGAAGCAATAGGTGCGCCCCGCGAAGGACCGCAACGCATGGTTTCTCGGCCTTGCCCGAGAAAATCTCTGTGCACACGCGATTCGGCGCCGCGAGTTGACAGCCAAATTGCATCGGGGCACCCTGACAACAGGGGTTATCGCGACGACCTCGTGAGGCGTCAGCCTAACGTTCGCGTCCATCGGCCTTCTACGTACGCTCCTACGTCAGAAGATAAGGACGCGCATGCCATCTCATCCGCAGATCAATGCTGCCCAGCTTTCGCGCCTCGTCGGTCTTGCCGGCGCGCCAACTATTATCGATGTCCGCAATGACGAGGACTTCGCCGCCGACCCGCGCCTCATCCCGGGCTCGATCCGGCGCGATTTCGCCAAGGTCGCCGCATGGGCCGGCGATTTTGCCGGCAAAGAGGTCGTCGTCAGTTGTCAGCGCGGCGCCAAGCTCAGCGAAGGCGTCGCCGCATGGCTTCGCAACGAAGGCATCGCCGCCGAGAACCTCGAAGGCGGCTTCGAGGCCTGGCTCGCCGCCGGCCACCCGCTGGTCCGCACCGGCAAGCTGCCGCGCCGCGACCCGAAAGGGCGCACCGTCTGGGTCACGCGCGCGCGGCCGAAGATCGACCGCATCGCTTGCCCGTGGCTAATCAGGCGTTTCGTCGACACCGACGCGGTCATTCTGTTCGTCCAGGCGTCCGAGGTGAACGGCGTTGCGGAGCGCTTTTCGGCGACGCCCTTCGACATCGAGGACGTGTTCTTCAGCCATCGCGGCGAGCGCTGCACGTTCGACACGATGCTCGACGAGTTCGATCTCGACACCGAGCCGCTGCGGCGTCTCGCGACTATCGTGCGCGCGGCCGACACGGCGCGGCCCGACCTCGCGCCCGAAGCGGCGGGCCTGCTCGCCGTCTCGCTTGGCCTGTCGCGCAATTTCCGCGACGACCTCGAGCAGCTCGACGCTGCGATGAGCGTCTATGACGCCTTCTATCGCTGGTGCCGCGACGCGACCGAGGAGACGCATAACTGGCCGAATCCGAAGCGGGGAGCGTGAGGACAGCGATGAACGAAGAAAATATCTCGACGTCTTCACCCTCTCGCCCGTCCGGCAGGATCGGCGAACTCGTCGCTTATTTCCTGCGGCTCGGGCTGCTCGGCTTCGGCGGGCCGGTGGCGCTGGTCGGACAGATGGAGCGCGATCTCGTCGCCGACAAGAAATGGCTGACGAAGGACGAGATGCGCGAGGCGATCGCGATCTGTCAGTCGCTGCCGGGGCCGCTCGCCATCCAGGTCGGCATCTACATTTCGTACGTGCGCGCCGGGTTCTGGGGCGCCTGGGCCGGCGGCTGGTCGTTCATTCTGCCGAATTTCGTCATCGTCGCCGGCCTCGGCGCGCTCTACGTGCATCTGGGCGACTTGAAGCCGGTGACCGCGATCTTCTACGGCGTGAGCCCGGCGGTGATCGCGCTGATCCTGCACTCCTGCTGGCGGCTGGCGAAGCTCGGCATGGACGACTGGCTGCAATGGGCGATCGCCGCCGTCTGCTTCCTCGTCACGGTCGCGTTGCAGGCCGAAGTCGCCATTCTCTTCCTCGGCGCCGGCGCGATCGGCATGCTCTGGTACGGTTCGCTCATCCGCTCCTCGGCGCTGCCGGCCATCGCAGTGCCTGTCTTCGCGCAGCAGCTCGCGCCGGTGGCGTCGGCCTCGACGCTCGGCAAGCTCACGCTGTTCTTCCTGAAGGCGGGCGCGTTGACCTTCGGCAGCGGCCTCGTCATCGTGCCGTTCCTCGAGCAGGGGCTGGTGCGCGAATACAACTGGCTCGACGAGCGGCAATTCCTCATTGCGGTTGCCATCGGCATGATCAGCCCCGGCCCCGTCGTCATCACTGCGACCTTCGTCGGCTATCTCGTCGCCGGCTTCTGGGGCTCGCTGGTTTCGACGGTCGGCATCTTCTTCCCGTCCTTCCTGTTCATCCTCATCGCCGCGCCGCTCCTACAGCGGCATCGCGGCAATGCGAACGTGCAGGGCTTTGTGAAGGGTGCCTATGGCGCCGCCATCGGCACGATCCTCGGCGCCTGCGTGCTGTTGGGGAAGATCGCCATTGGCGACGTCCTCACCGCGGCGATCGGGCTCGTCGCGCTCGCCGTGCTGTTCCGCTGGAAGGTCAGCAACCCGCTCCTGATCGCGGTGGCCGGGGTCATCGGCCTGATCGCGTTTCCGATCATGCAGCCGGACTGGGTGATGGTGAAGTGAGCCGCGCCGCTACTTCGCCTCCATGCCGGCGCCCTTGACGATGTCGTGCGCGGTCGCGCGGCCGGCCTTGATCTCGGCGGCGAAGGCATCGACCGTGCCGACCGCCGGGACCAAGCCGCGGTTGAGCAGGTTCTTCTCCTGGAAGTCCTTGTCGGAGACGATCGCGCGCACCTCGGCGTTGATCTTTTCGGCGATCGCCGGCGGCGTTCCGGCCGGCGCGAACAGGCCGTACCAGCTTCGCGAGGGCGAACCCGTGTAGCCGGTGTCGGCGAGCGTCGGCACGTTCGGCAATTGCGGCGTGCGGATGTTGTTGCCGAGCGCCAGCGCCGTCATCTTGCCGGCCTTGATGTGGCCCATGACGTTGCCGATGCCGAGCAGCGCGATCGGCGTCGAGCCCGAGAGCACGGCGTTGGTCGCTTCGCCGCCGCCGCGGAACGGCACGCGCACCCAGTCGGCGCCCTTGTCCGTCTTGAGATGCTCCATGTAGACGACGAGCGGCAGCGACGCGGTCAGATAGCTGAGCGTGCCCTTCTTCTCTTTCGACAGCGCGACGAGTTCGTCGACCGACTTCACCTTCAAGTCGGAATTCACCACCAGGGCCTGGATGATGCTGAACAGGTTCACGACCGGCTCGAGCGCGTGGTTCGGATCGTAGGTGAGATTCCTGTAGAGATATTGGTTGTAGAACAGCGCATCGCCTTCGATGACGCAGAACGTATAGCCGTCGGGCTTGGCTGCGGCGCAGGCGCCGATGGCGATGTTGGCGGCGCCGCCCGGGCGGTTCTCGACGATGACGGTCTCATTGAGCCGCGCGCGCAGCCGGTCGGCGAGCACGCGCGTGAAGATGTCGCTCAACCCGCCCGCGCTCGACGACGTCATGATCTTGATGGTGCGGTTCGGATAGTCGTCGGCGCGCGCGGGCTGGGCACCGAGCGCGATCGTGACGACGAGAGACAGGCAGGCGATCAGGCGCTGCATCACGCGGACTCCCCCAAGGCGTTTCCCGAAATTTTTTATCGTTGCCGGGATTGGACCACTGCGGGGCGACGGCGGCAAGATGAGTCGCGCGCCAGGTCCCTTGTGCTCTTTCGCGAAGCGAAAAATGTGACGCGCGTTAAGGCGTGCTGCTCCGGCGCGGCGCGATCAGGCCCCAGATCACCAGCACGATGACGGCCCCGACCACGGCGCCGATCAGCCCGGCGCTTTCGTCGGCGCGATACCAGCCGATCGCCTGTCCGAGATAGGTCGCGAGGAACGCGCCGATGATGCCGAGGATCGTCGTTAGGACGAAACCCGCGGGCTCGTTGTCCCCGGGGTGCAAGAGCTTTGCGATGATGCCCGCGACGAAGCCGATGATGATCGTCCAGATGATGTGCACGGCTGCATCCTCCTGCTGGACCTGAGAACGGGCTCGGCTCGCGCCGGTTCCATTTGCTGGCGACGGCAGGGGCGGGGAACACGCCGTGCGCGACTGCGTTCACGGACGCACCACAGGCAAGGAGCGCGAAACATGCCGTCGGGAATGCCCGCTTTGCTCTCGCAAGGGCCGAAGAACCTCTCGCTCGGCGAGCGCGCGGCCTACATCGCCACGGGCTTGAGCCTCGCCGCCGCGGCGGCGAAGCCGCGGCCCAACCCGCTCCTCAACGTGATCGCGCTCGCGGCCGGCTC
>DASTGR010000140.1:0-5027 GCA_035718885.1 Pseudolabrys sp.
GCTCTCGCGCATGAATCGCGAGCTCGGCGCGAACTTCCGTCTCGAGTGCTTTGAGCACCACGCCTTCTTCAACCGCGAGCGCAGCCGCATCGAGATGCACCTGGCGAGCCTCAAGCGGCAGAAGGTGAGGGTGGCCGGCGAGACCTTCGACTTCCGCGCCGGCGAGACCATCCACACCGAGAACAGCTACAAGTATTCCGTAGACTCGCTGCGGGCGCTTGCCCGCGGCGTCGGCTGGCTTCCCGATGGCGTATGGACGGATGCGAAGGACTATTTCTCCGTTCAGGCCTTTTCCTTCTCGGACGAGCCGCCGCGTCCGCGCCCGGCGCCCTGACCTTTCCCTTGAGGCCCGCCTGCGCTAAGCCATCCGCCGCCCGGCCGCGACGCGCCGGATTGTGAGAAGGCGGACACGCAATGAAGATTGTCGGTTTTGAAACAAGCGGCGGCGCGCGGCTCGGCGTGGTTGAAGGTGACGACGTCGTCGACCTTCAGGCGGTCGACGCCTCCATTCCGGCCGACCTCGGCGAATACCTGCGTTCGAGCAATGGCGACCTCAAGTCGCTGGGCGAACTGGCGAAGAAGGCGCCCGCTTCGGCGCGGCGGCCGCTGGCGAGCCTCAAGTTCACGCTGCCGGTCGCGAAGCCGGGCAAGATCATCTGCCTCGGGCTGAACTATCTCGACCATGTGAAAGAGGGTCCGCAGCGCGACAACATCCCGAAATTCCAATCGATCTTCTTCCGCATGGCGTCGTCGCTGACCGGCCACTTGCAGCCGCTCATCCGGCCGAAGAAGTCGATCCAGTTCGACTATGAAGGCGAGCTCGTCGTCATCATCGGCAAGCGTGCCAAGCACCTCACGCTCGCGAATGCGACCGACTGCGTCGCCGGCTATGCCTGCGGCAATGAAGGCTCGATCCGCGAGTACCAGCGCCATACGACCCAGTGGGGCATGGGCAAGAACTTCGACCGCACGGGCTCGGTCGGCCCGTGGATGGTCAGCGCCGACGAACTGCCGAAGGGCGGCAAGGGCCTCAAGATCCAGACGCGGCTCAACGGCAATACCATGCAGTCGTCGAACACCGACCTGTTCATGTTCCCGGTCGCGGAATCGCTGGTCTATCTCACCGAGGGCATCACGCTGGAGCCGGGCGACATTCTCTTCACCGGCACGCCATCCGGCGTCGGCCACGCGCGCAAGCCTGAGCCGGTGTGGATGAAGGCCGGCGACGTCGCCGAAGTCGAGATTGAAGGCGTCGGCACGCTGCGCAACCCGATCGAGGACGAGAAGTAAGCGCGTCCCGGCTTGACAGGGCCGGGGCCGCAACGTTCCCTGATACCGACAACAAGCGCGGTGCACGCGCGAGGGTAAAGGGAGGACGTCATGAAGAAGATCGTGCTGGCGGCGGCCATGGCGGCCGCCGTCTTTGCATCCGGGCTCGCGGCGGCGCACGCCGAATGGCCGAACGACCGGCCCATCCGCCTGCTTGTCGGCTTCGGCGCCGGCGGCGGCACCGACATCGTCGCGCGCATCATCGCGCAGCCTTTGTCCGAACTGCTGCATCAGTCGATCGTGGTCGAGAACAAGCCCGGCGCCGGCGGAACGATCGCGTCCAACGACGTCGCCAAGGCGGCGAAGGACGGCTACACCGCGACCATGATCAGCACCGGCCACACGATCTCGGCCGTGATGCTCAAGGCGCAGCCTTATGACGCCGTAAAGGATTTTGCGGCGGTGGCCATGGTCGCGAATTCCGGCTTCGTCGTCGTCGCGCGCAAGGATTTCCCGGCCAACGACATCAAGGGCCTCGTCGCGCTCGCCAAGGCCTCGCCGGGCAAGCTCAACTTCGCCAGCGTCGGCGTCGGCTCGACGCAGCATTTCGCCGGCGAGCTTCTTGCCCAGATGACCGGCATCAAGGTCACGCACATTCCGTTCCGCGGCACGCCAGCGTTGATGACGGCGTTGCTTGCCGGCCAGGTCGACTACGCCGTCGATCTCGTGCACGCGGTGCAGGGACAGGTCCAGGCCGGCAATCTGAAGATTCTCGCGGTGGGTTCGACCGAGCGCTGGCCCACGATTCCCGACGTGCCGACCGTCGCCGAATCCGGCGTTCCCGGTTACGCGGTGGTCGGCTGGTACGGCTGGGTCTATCCTGCTGGCACGCCGAAGCCGATCGTCGACAAGACCTATGCTGCGATCAAGGACGTGCTGTCGCGTCCCGCCGTGCGCGAGCAACTCGCGAAAGTCGGCGCCGTCGTCAATCTCGTCGGTCCGGACGACTTCGGCCGGCATCTTGCCGACGAAGTCGCGAAGTGGCGGAAGGTCCGCGATACCGCCGGGCTTGAACCAAACTAAGCGGGGGCACGTTGCCCTCGATCTCTGAACATGAGGAAGACATGGCTGATCAGGTCAAAGTGCTCGTCATCTGCGGATCGTTGCGCAAGGGCTCGTACAACGCCGCATTGACCCGCGCGCTGCCGGAGCTCGCCCCGCCAGGCATGACGCTGGTGTCGGCGCCGCCCCATGACGCGATGCCGATGTACAATTCCGACGTCCAGGAGGCGTCGGGCTTCCCGCCGGCGGCGGAGGCTCTCGCGGCCGCGATCCGCGCCGCCGACGGCGTCATCGTCGTGTCGCCCGAATACAACTGGACGATCCCCGGCGCGCTCAAGAACGCGATCGACTGGGTGTCGCGGATGAAGGACCAGCCGTTCAAGGAGAAGCCGGTGGCGCTCCAGTCATGTTCGATGGGCCCGCTCGGCGGCTCGCGCATGCAGTATCACATGCGCATGATGTTCACCTACCTCAACGCCTTCATCTTCGGCACGCCCGAGGTGATCGTGTCGGTGGCGCAGAACAAGTTCGACAAGGACCTCAAGCTCACCGACGAGACCACGCGCAAGTTCGTCCAGCAGCAGCTTGCTGGATTTGCGACGTTCATCGCGCGGGTGAAGGCGTAGTTGTTTTGTCGTCACCGGGCTTGTCCCGGTGACCTCGCTTAGGAAGGCACAGACCGCCTAAGCGTCATGGCCGGGACAAGCCCGGCCATGACGGCGTCAGTGTTGTGTGGCTTAAGCCTGCGCCCGCTTCGTGAAAATCTGCGGCCGCATCTTGGGATGGCAGGGCATGGTGCGCGGCGCGTAGGGCGCTTCGGCGCCGAGTTCTTCCGCGGCGTGCCAGGCCCAGCGCGGGTCCCACATCGCGCCGCGGCCGATGCTGATGAAGTCGGCCTTGCCCGACGCGACGATGTCTTCCGCCTGCTGCGCCCCGGTGATCAATCCGACCGACATCGTCGGCATACCGGTCGCCTTGCGCACGGCTTCGGCGAACGGAGCGTTGAAGCCCGGCGCGAACGGGATCTTCTGCCGCGCATCGACCTGGCCCGACGACACGTCCATGTAATCGCAGCCGAGCGCCTTGAGCTCGTGCGCAAACGCGATCGTGTCTTCGATCGTGGTGCCGCCATCGACCCAGTCGACGGCCGAGACGCGGATGCCGAGCGGCTTGTCGGAGGGCCACGCCTTCCGCATCGCCGCGAAGACTTCGAGCGGGTAGCGCATGCGCTTAGCGACCGAGCCGCCGTATTCGTCGGTGCGCTGGTTGGCGAGCGGCGACAGGAACTGGTGGATCAGGTAGCCGTGGCCGCCGTGCATCTCGATGACGTCGTAGCCGATGCGCTCGGCGCGCTGCACGCTGGCGACGTAATCCTTGATCAGGTCCTTCATCTCGGCCTGCGTCAGCGCGCGCGGCGTGTGCCAGCCCTCGCCAAACGGGATCGCCGACGGCGCGACAGTCTCCCAGGCGTTTTCTTCCTTGGTCAGCGGCTTGGCTCCGAGCGCCGGCGGCTGGGTCGAACCCTTGCGGCCGGCGTGGCCGATCTGGAGGCTATGCTTGGCGACTCCGTATTGCTTGCAGAAGTCGATGACGCGCTTCATCGCCTTCTCGTTGTCGTCCGAGTACATGCCGGCGCACTTGTAGGTGATGCGGCCGACGGGATTGACGTTCGTCATCTCCGTCATCACCAGTGCCGCCGCGCCGAGCGAGAACTGGCCAAGGTGCATGAGGTGCCAGTCATTGGCGGTGCCGTCGGTTGAGTTGTACTGGCACATCGGCGAGACGACGACGCGGTTGGGCAGTGTCAGGCCGCGCATGGTGATCGGCGAGAACAACGCGCTAGTCATTTGCAGGTTTCCCCCTTGGAAAGTCGGGCCGCGTGCGCGGCGCACTCAAATCGCACGTCTCGTGGCGCGCGGCTAGAGGCTGCCGCCTTCGAGCCAGCGCGCGGCGTCGGCATCGATTGCCGCGAGCGCCGGTCCGTCGAGCCCGGGCAGGTCGCGCTTCACCTGATAGCCGGCCTTGGATTGTAGATATGCGAGGTGGCGGTAGCCTTCGGGAAATTCTGCGAGCAGCGCGGGATCGAGCGTGACGGTCGCGCCGAGCGCAACCGGATCGAGCCGGTCCTTCTCGTAAGTATGCCGGCGCAGCACGATTGCCCAGCGGCCGTCGCGTTTCTCGAGGAAGTCATAGGCGCGCCCCCAGCAGGTCACGTCGCACAGCACGCCCTCGACCATGCCGCGCTGGGCGATCTCGACCTTGGTGCGGGCCATCGCCCGCGCGCCGGCGAAATCGATCGTCGTGCCGCCGAGCATGTGGTGGATGCGCGCGCCGCGCTCGTAGCCCTGCTGGCTGACGGCGATAAACTCCTCGAATGTGCCCTGAAACCAGGTTGCCCACATTCGCCCCTCGGCGTGCCAGAGCGTGCGGAAGCGGTCCCACTGCCGCGCATCGCGCCACAGAACCCAGTTCTCCACGATGTCGCGGATGGTGAGGCGGTCGGCGATTTCGCTTTGCATGGCGCTCAATGGTTGTCATCGCCGGGCTTGACCCGGCGATCCCGCTTAGGCGAGCAATGTGCCTACCTAAGCGGGGTCACCGGGACAAGCCCGGTGACGACAGTGAAAAGGGCGCGTCGACATGGGCAGGCTTGCAGGCAAGACCGCGATCGTCACCGGCGGCGCGAAGGGCATCGG
>DASTGR010000141.1:0-20163 GCA_035718885.1 Pseudolabrys sp.
TGCTGCCCCTGGTCCGCGCCAGAATGTCCGCCGCCGACAGGTGCTGCCCGCTCGCATAGAAGATGACGCCGAGGTGCACGGCGATCAGCGCGACCAGCACGACCGCGGTGCCTCGCTGCCAAAGATATGCGCGCACGCTCATCAGCCGATCTCCCCCTTCAGGCGTCCGTGGGCGATGCGGCGCTTGAGGCCGGCGATCGACGCGGTCGGATTGAGCGACTGCGGACAGAGCTGCTGGCAGGTCTGGTGCGAGTGGCAGGAGAAGCAGCCGCCCTCGCGCGCGAGCACCGCGAGCCGATCCTTCTTGCCGGCGTCGCGCGCGTCGTTGACGAGCGACCATGCGCGGTTGAGCGCCGCCGGGCCGAGATAATCGGAGTCCCAGCGCACCGTGTCGCAGGCGGAATAGCAGACGCCGCAATTGATGCATTCGATCGCCGCATCCACCGCCTGCCGTTCGGGATTGTCCGGCCTGATCTGCTCCACGGCGTCTTGGCGGCCCTTCGACGGGGCGAACACGCCCTGCGCGCGCTGCCACTTCTCGAAGAAGACGGCCATGTCCGTCGCCAGGTCCTTGATCACCGGCAGATTCTCGAGCGGACCAATGGTGAGAGCGCCGTCGCGAATGACCTTCGAGACGTGAGTCCGGCAGGTCCACCGCGGCGTACCGTTGACCGACATCGCGCAGGAACCGCACACGCCGACGCGGCACGCGAAGCGATAGCTCAGGGACGGGTCGACGTTGCGCTGGATCCAGGTGACGACGTCCAGCACGGTCTGGTTGGGGCGAAGCGGAACGCGGTAGGATTCGTAGGTTCCGTTCTCGGACCCGCGCCAGAGCGAGACCTCGAGATCGGCTGGTTGCAGCGGCATTCCGAAACCTCGTCCGTCCTTCGCCGGTTATCCGTGACAGCCTGTCTAACACCGGTCGCTGTTCAGAAAAAATGAATAAGAACGAAGATCGATTTCATTTTTTCTTGGGATGGGCGCTGCGCCGTTGCCCCCGCCCTTTCGCCCCCGCGGCTCGCCGCCCCCGTGCCGGTCGATCCGGCGCGCCCCACAGCAACTTGAGCTCGGCCAGGAGGCTTTCGGCGATCTGCGATTTCGGATTGCCGGGCCGCTGCACGAGGCCGATGGTGCGATAAACCGGCGTGCCCGAGAAGGCCAGTCTCTGAACCGGCAGCGCGAACGGGTCCGACGTTCCGCGATGCGGCACGATCGACACGCCCAGACCATGATGCACCATCGTCGTTATCGCCTCGAGCGTATCGAGCGTCATCACCTCGTCGACCTTGAGCCGTCGCTTCTTCAGGAAAAGATCGATGAGATGTCCGACCCAGGCCTCGCGGGTGTAGCGGATGAAAGGAAGCGTGGTGACCAGTTCCTCGGCCCGCCGGGGCGGCGCGTCCGGCGGCGCGATCAAAACGAGCGGCTCGTAAGCGAACGGGGTCCATTGCAGCTCCGCGCTTCCTTCCTGCCACTCGCTGATCAGCGCCGCGTCGAGCGCGCCGCGCCGAAGCTTTTCGACCAGGTCCGCCGACAGTCCCATCGTGAGTTCGATACGCAGCCGCGGGTACTTGCTTCTGAGCGCCATCAGAGCCTGCGGTAGACGGCCGGTGATCAAAGTCGGCACCGAGCCGAGCCGGATGCGCCCTTCAAGCTCGGTCCCGGCGGCTCGCTGAAAAAGCAGCTCGTACGCCTGCACCACGTCCGCGATCTTCGGAACGAAGGCCCTGCCGGCTTCGGTCAACTGAGGCGGCCGCTTGGACCGGTCGAACAGATCGATGCCGAGTTCCTCTTCCAACGCCTTCATCTGCGTACTGACGGCCGATTGCGTCCGGCGCACCGCGCGCGCGGCGGATGCAAAGGAACCGCCCTCCGCGATCGCCAGGAACGTCTTGAGATCGCGAATGGACACGGCGCCGGTTCCGGTCTTCGGAAAAACTGAACTCCATCTTATGCCGAATTCGCCTCTTTCAAAGTGCTCCGCTGGCGCGGGCCGTGTCTGCGCGGCGGCCCCATGGCCGACATAATCCGGGTCTGTGCTAGCCTCCGTTGAATCGCCCGCTCGTTCGCCGTCACGCGACAGGCCTCCCGCCGCGCGAGCGCGCTAACGGTCCAAGCGTCTTACCGATGGGTCTTGAAGACATGCGTGGTCTCTCAATCATAGCCTTGGTCGCGGTGTTCTCGACGCCTTGTCTTGCACAGGACGGTCCGGATGACGGTCAGTGCGAGCAGGTGCGCGCCGCCATCGCACAATACGGTCTTCAGGCGGCCCGCAAGCACGCGACCGAGAACTACGGTCTGACGCAAGCCGACCTGCGCCGGGTCGAGCAGGACTGCGGCATCGACAACCACAACCGGCGGAACAAGAAGAAGCCGTCCAGCTGAGACGGCTCCGGCGCGGCCTTTGTCGCGATGCGCGGGACGCGCGCGAGCGCTCACGATGGCATCAATGGATGCGCGATGATGCCGAGTTGAATGAGCGCCGTGACGCCGTCGTCGAGCCCGATTTCCTCGACAATCTTGCCGTCGGCCAATTTCAGCACCGTAATACCGGTGAAGTGCATCTTCGCACCCGTGGCGCGCGGCAGGCTGCCGATCAGGAAGTCGTCGAACGCCGCGCCGGTGTGCGTGCCGCCACCTTCCCACTGCCCGACAACGTAGTCGCCTTCGGCGATCAGATCGGCCGTGGCGCGGAACGCGAGATCCGGAAAGGCGCCGCGAAAATCCGCCATGAAGGCCTTGATGTCGGCTCGACCGCGGCGCGGTTCGTGCAGCGAGTATTGCAGGAGCATGTCCGGCGACGCGAGTTCGTCGACGATGCCAAGATTGCATGTCCCGCCCCAGAACTCCGTGAACCAGCGCGCAACGATGGCCTTGTTCTCAGCGGTGTGTGACATGCGCTCACCTCCCCGACGTCCGAACGACTGAGCTCTACCTGCGAGCCTGACGCGCGCGTGCGATGTCGGGACCGCGATAAGCGGATTCCGGCACCGTCCCGAGCGCCGATTCATGGACTTTCGAACCCAGCCCGTAGAACTGCTGAAAGCTCATGATGAGTGGGCGCCATTTGTCCGGATCGATCCGGTCACTTTGACCGGCCATCAGGATGCTCTCGTCGACGTGAACCCTCTGCACGCGTACTTCGATGCACTGGCGAGAGCCCCTTTGATGCACATCGTCGTCCGCCATGCCGTGCACGGCCTCGACACGCGCTTCGAGCTGCACCGCGCATTCAGCGACCCGAGGCGCCGCGACGGTTTCCGACGCGACCGGCGTCAGCCCCGCAATTGTAAATTTGTCACGCTCGTGCCGATAGCCTCTCCGGACCTTGACCTCCGGCACGGGGTTCGAGCCGGTGGTCAAGGCGAGGCGGTTCACCGCGCCGACGATGTCGACGGAAGGAAGATTCAGGACGCATTCGCCGGTGCGCTGCATGTTTTGCGGCGTCTTCGAACTCGCGCCGAGACCGAGAATGCACCGCCAGCCCAGCCAGAACGCCGACGACATCGGAGAGAGGTTGTACGTGCCGTCTTCGTTGACGGTGCTGATGAGAACGACCGGCGTTCCAAAATAGAGAATGCCTGGTTCGATGATCCTGTGCATCGTCTGCGCTCCAAGGTGCAGTATCGCATCGCTTGCAATGGGTCCGGACGCGGTCCGCATTGCGACCATGCGCGAAGGTCTTGCCCGTTGGCGCGGCGGGGTACCACCCGATTCCCGGAACGGCGTCGGGTTCACGCATTGGATGGCTGCGCGCCGCTGCGAGAAATGTTGTTTTGAGCAGGCCGGCCGCGCTAGGCTACGCAGACCCAAGGACCGGCATAACCGGAGCTGGCGATGGTCAATCGGTTTGCGGCGGCGAGACCGACCTTAGTGTTGCGGCATTGGCGGCCTGCTGCCGTCGCAGCGCTCACAGCGATTGCCACGCTGACGGCCATGATAGCCCCTGCCCGCGCGAAACCGGCGCGTCCCGCGCAAGCCGCGGAGGCGACCGCTCCGCGCGTGGCAGGCGAACCGATCATGGCGATCGTGTCCATCAAGGCCCAGCAGGTCACGTTCTACGATGCCGACGGCTGGATCCTGCGGGCGCCGGTATCGACCGGAATGACGGAGCGCGAGACGCCGGCCGGCGTCTTTGCCGTCCTCGAGAAGGACCGAGACCACCACTCGACGATGTATGACGACGCCTGGATGCCGCACATGCAGCGCATCACGTGGAACGGCATCGCGCTGCACGGCGGGCCCCTGCCCGGTTATGCCGCCTCGCATGGCTGCATTCGCATGCCTTACGGTTTTGCGGAGAGGCTGTTCGACAAGACGCGGATCGGCATGCGCGTGATCATCGCGCCGGGCGATCCGGCCCCGGTCGACATTTCGCACCCGGCGCTGTTGCAGCCGAAGCCGGAGGCCCTTGCCGCGGCTCCGATGCATGCCGATACGCTCGTCCGCGAGGCTGCCGAGGCCGCGGCCTCCGCCGACGAGGCCAAGAAGGCTGCGCTCCGCACCACACGCGAAACGAAAACGCTCGCGGCGGCGCTGCGCAGGCTGAAATCGATCAAGTCCCGCGCCGACGTTGAACTGGCCTCTGCCGAGAAGGCGCTGGCCGCGGCAAAGACCGATCAGGCCAAGGCGCGCGCCGAGGAGCGCCGGCAAAAGGCCGCCGCCAGGGCTGCGGAAGCCGGAACGCGACTCGATACCGCCACGGCCGATGCAGATACGACGCGGGACGCCGGCGCGGCCGCCAGGGATGCCGCAAAGGCCGCCGAGACCAGGAAGGCGGCGGCCGCCAAGGCGGCGAAAGAAGCCAAGCTCGAGCTCGAACCGGTCTCGATCTACATCAGCCGGGCGACGCAGAAGCTCTACGTCCGCCGCAATACGCACAAGCGATGGCCTGACGGCGGCGAGGTCTTCGACTCATCGATCGAGGTTCCGGTCACCATCCGCGATCCCGACAAGCCGATCGGCACGCATGTGTTCACCGCGATGGCGCGCACCGAGACGGGCCTGCGCTGGACCGCGGTGACGGTCGACGGTGGCGACGACGCCAAGGACGCGCTCGACCGCATCACCATCCCTCAGGATGTGCTCGACCGCGTTGCGCCGACCGCTGCGCCGCGATCCTCGATCATCATTTCGGACGAGCCGCTGAGCAGCGAGACCAATTATCGCACCGAATTCGTCGCGGTGCTCAGCAACCAGCCCCAGGGCGGATTCATCACGCGCCAGCCGAGCAACAATGTCGATATTGCGGGCGACGAGGATTACCGGAGCGGCGGCAGCTTTCCGTATTTCCGCGACAACTGGGACAGCAATTCGTACCGGCGCGGCGGCTATTATTATCGGCCGCGGCGGGGCTGGACCTGGCCGTTCTGATCCCGGCCTGTCATTTCGCGGCCGATTTGGAATACTGCGCGTAGAATTCGGCGACGCGCTGGCGCCACATGCCGACGAAGTCGGCCGAAGTGACCCTGTTGACGTTCTTCCAGACGCGTTTGACGGCCGGCAGCGTATTGCCCCAGATCGCGCGTTTGCACCATTTCTCGCCCTTTTCCTTGCCTTCGTAGGTCGCGCACATCGACCGCCAGGCAAGCCGGCGCGGCTGGCTCAAATGCTCCACTGCGCCTTCAACGCCTTGTTGGTGAATGAGATAGATGTCGTTGAAGGTCGGTGTCTTCTGCGTGAACATCTCGAACATGACGTTTTCCATCATGAACTTCAGCGCGGCGGCGACCGTGTTGTCTCGCGCGTCGAGAATGTCGCCTGAGCCATACATCTCGAATTCTTTTTTGCTCAGTTGGAACAGGCCGATATATGACCCGGTGCGCTGCTTGGGGTCGAAGCCGGATTCGATCTTCGCCACCGTCTTCATGAATGTGAAGTCGATTTTGAGAAGATCCGAGACCCGCTTGATTTCATCGACCGGCGTTCCTGGCGGGATGCCTTTCAAGAAATCGAGAACGGTGTCCGCCGGCTTCGTCGCGGGCGGAATCTCCGAATAAGCATAAAAATGCAGGTACGACAGGTCCGGCTTTACGTCGCCTTCGGCGGCATGCTCGGCGGGCACGGAAGCAGTCGCGACCGCAACGGGCGCGGCCTCGACTGTAACGGGAGCCGTCTCGACCGTTACGGGCGCGGCCTCGACCTTTACGGGCGCGGTCGCATCCTCGTGCCGCGCTTCTTTCTGCGGACTTGCCGGTTGAGCGGGCTCCACAGCGGCAGAAGCCGGGACGATGTCTTCCACCCGCTTTTCTTCGGGCCGCTCGTCTTTCGCTGTGGCCTGCGGCAGCGCCTGTTCCTGCACGGCCGGAGGCTGCTCGGCCTGCCCGGATGGAGCGACCGGCTCGGGGGGCAGCGACGGCTGATTGACGTGCCAATACGCCGCCGCGCATGCCAGGCTCACCGCGACGATGCCGAGCCACCAGGACCTTCGCATTCCCGCTCCCCAAGCCACTCGATCGATCTCTAGCTCATCGCACCGGCGGGCTGCATCATAGCGTACAGGGCGTGGTAAATCGCAATCGTGGAGCCCAGAGCGCCGTGGCGTGCATCGGCTTCGGGCCGCAATTTGCCGCACGATATGTAATCAAGCCGACAGCCGCGCCGCGTTAACCGCACGCGCGCCCTGCGTTTTCCATTCTAGTCGTTCGATAACCGGTCCTTTTTGCCGGTCAGGAAATCGACGTCCCGCGCGAATATGTCCTTCAAGAACGCCATCACGGCCTTGATGCGCGCCAGGTGGCCGTGTTCCGTCCTCGCCGAAACCCAGACATCGCGGCGAATCGAAATTTCATGGTCGAGAATGCGCTCCAGGCCGGGAACGCCGGACGCAACGAAGGTTGGCAGCAGCACGATCCCCATGCCCTGCAACGCCGCATTGCGCTGCGCGAACACACTGTTGCTCTGAAAGCTGAAGCGCGGCGTCATGATGACCTCGTCGAGCCACCGGACGGCATCGATCGCCAACAGATCGTCGACGTAGCCAACGAAGATATGTTTGACCAAATCGGCCTTGCGCCGCGGGCGGCCGTGACGCTTGAGGTAGTCCTTGGAGCAGTAGAGAAAGAGCGAGAAGTTGCCCACCAGCGTGCTGCGCAGGCCGCGAGTGGCCGGATTGAAGAAGCTCAGGAAGACGTCGGCCTCTTTGCGATTGAGATCGACCACCTGCGGATTGCTGACGAGCTCAAGCTTGATGCCGGGGTCGAAGCGCGCAAGCGCCGCCACGCGGCGCGCGATATAGCCGCTGGCAAGCCCTTCCATCGTGGCGATGCGCACGAGCTTCGAGGCGCCCTCCACGATCATTTCGTCGAGCGAACTCGCGTGCTGGTCCATCTGCTCGATGTGCTGAAGCAACCCCTGGGCTTCGGGGCGGACGAACACACCCTTGCGATTGCGGTCGAGCAGTTTCGTCGCGAGCAACGCTTCGAGGCGGCCGATGCGCCGGCACACAGTGGAGTGGTCGAGCCGGAGATGCCGCGCCGCAGCATGAACGCTGCCGTGCCGAGCGACCTCGAGAAACACCCTCAGGTCGTCCCACTTGGCTGCCGGCCCAGGAATGAGCTTGTTCGGTCTGATGTTCATAAAGCCACGCTACATCGAAACCGGCACTAGGTGGTGCAAAATTACTCAATGGTGCTGGTGAAAATGCATGCTTACCTAGCGGCGCCAGAGGGGACATGGCGTGTCGATACGGGCAATCAATACGGACGTCGCGATCATTGGCGGCGGCGCGGCCGGCTGTTACGCCGCCCTGTGCCTTGAGCGCGAAGGCATCACGCCGCTCATCATCTGCAAGGGCCTCGTGGGGAAAAGCGGCGCGTCGCTCTTCGCAGGCAACCTCGTCATCTCCGGCAAGCTGCTCGGAAACACCGACGAGCAGGCGCGCAACACCGCCGAATTCCTCATCAAATATCACAATCAATTCCTGATCGATCAGCGCTGGGCACGCCGATGCGGCGAGTGGATCGAGAGCGTCTATTATCCAGAGCTCGAGGAAGCCGGGCTCTATTTCCGGCGTGACGACGCCGGCAATATCGTCACCAGCCCGGGCAAGATCCGCAGCGTCGCCGCGAACATGCAGGGCAATTCCGGCGTGCCGTTCATGGATCTGCGGCGCAAGCAGGTGATCCGCGCCGGCATTCCGCGGCTCGAGGAGACCGTCGCCACCGCCCTGCTGCGCAATGCCGACGGCGCGGTCGCCGGCGTGTTTTGCGTCGACGTGATGACCGGCGAATACATCGTCGTCGAAGCCAAAGCCGTGATCATCGCCACCGGCTACTCCGACCGATTGCACAAGCGCTCGACAGGCACGCGCGAGATGTCTGCCGACGGCATCGCCATGGCGTGGCGCGCCGGCGCGGCACTCGTGAATATGGAGATGCAATGGTGGCACACCAACGACATCGCCCATCCGCCGTCCTGGCAGCGCATGCAGATCTATCCGAACCCGATGCTCGGTTCGGAGAAGTCGGCACGGATGGTCAATTCGGCCGGCGAGGAGTTCTTCAATCAGCAGCAGGACGATCCCCTCGCCTTCGGGCCCTATACGGTACAGCTCAAGGCGCTGGCGAAAGAAGTGCACGCCGGCAAGGCGCGCTATGACGGCGGCTACTTCGCCGGCTTCGATCACTGCGACGCCGAAGAAGTCGACCGCTATACGACCTACGGAAAGATCTATCGTCAGCTCGGGCTCGATTTTCCGACAGCGCTGATCGAGACCGCCGTGACCTCGCACTACCGCCAGGGCGGCATCGACGTCGACACGGCGACGATGCGGTCGACCGTTCCCGGCCTCTACGTCGCCGGCGGCGTGGGCGGCCACAGCAACGGCCTGATCGCGCTGGCGACATTCGACGGCAAGGTCGTGGCGGACGGCATCCTGTCCGATTTCCCCGCGCTGGCGGCCAAGGCGCCGATCGAGAGCGAGATCGAATTCGAACGCCGGCGGCTTGACGGCCTGCGCGGCTCCGCCGGTCACGGCCCCGCACCGGTCGCGGTCAAGGAGATCCTCCGCGACATCATGTGGGACAAGGCCGGCGTCGAAAAGGACGCGGCCGGCCTCGACCAGGCGCTCGAGGAGTTGAGCCGCATCCGCTCGGACCTGCTGCCTGAAATGCGGCTGTCGAATTCCGGCCTGCGCGCCAATTACGAATGGCTCGACGCGATCGACGTCGCCAACATGGTCGACGTCTGCGAGCTGATCGTCCAGTCCTCGCTCGAGCGCAAGGAGAGCCGCGGGCCGTTCTTCCGCAGCGATTTTCCCGACATGGACAATCGCGACTGGCTCGTTGCAAACGTGCTGAAGAAGTCCGGCAACGGCATCAAATTCGAACGCCGTCCCTACGAACTGCCGTTCTTCCAGCCCGGCTTCGAGCGCAAGGCGAACCTGGAGGTCGCATGGTGACGGCCTCCACCACCCTTTCGCCGGCGAGTCGCCAGGGCCAGATCGAGCGCGCCGACACGCTGGCACTGCGTAACGCGCGGCTGTCGCCCGGCGAGACCGTCACGGTCAGGATCAAGCGGTCCGATGGCGCTGAAAATGCGACGCGGCACCAGGAATTCGCCGTGCCGTATCAGAAATGGATGCGCGTGCTCGACGCGCTCAACTGGATCGCGGAGAACGCGGCCACCGATCTCGCCTTCCGCTGGTTCTGCGGCTCGAAGATGTGCGGCACCTGCGCCGTGCGCATGAATGGCCGGGAGGTTCTCGCCTGCTGGGAGGCGGTCGAGCCGGAGATGACGATCGAGCCGTTGCGCAATCTGCCGGTCGTTCGCGATCTCGTCGTCGACCGCGGCCGCTACGAGCAAAAGGTCGCGAGCTTCGAACCGTGGCTTCGGCGCGGCAGCGACTATCCCGGCTTTCCAGAGCCGCTGTCGCACAAGCAGATGAAGAACGCCTCAAAGGCGCTCGATTGCATCAGCTGCATGTGCTGTTACTCGGCCTGCCCCGTGATCCGCCTCGGCGACCTCACCGACTTTGCCGGTCCAGCGCCCCTCGTCCAGCTCGGCCAGACCGCACTCGATCCCCGCAACGATCAGACGAAGGTCGCCGGCGCGCTGGTGCAGACCGGCATTTTCAATTGCGTATCCTGCTACAAGTGCGAGGAAGTGTGCCCGGCCGGCATACCGATCGTCAGCCAGATTATCGAGCCGCTCAAGGCCAAGGCCGCCGCGCTCGTCCCGTCTATGGCGCATCATGCGCTGGCCCTGCGCGCCATCGTCGCCGCGCGCGGCCGTGTCGATCCCGGCGCGCTGGTGCTGCGCGTGCAGGGACTCGGCGCGCTGTCGCGCCTGCGCCGGATACTCCGCCTCCTGGTCCGCGGCAAGATCTCGCCACTGCGGACCGTCCTCGCCATCAGGACCGCCGCCGCCGCTCCCGCACGGCGAATCCTCGGACGGGTGCAACGATGAAATTCGCTTACTACCCCGGCTGCTCTGCGCGCAGCACCTGCGCCGAGCTCAACGTCGCGACGCACCGCGTGGCGGCGAGGCTCGGTCTCGAACTGGTGCAGCTGGAGTCGGCGACCTGCACCGGCGCGCGCGAACTGCGCGCAATCGACCCGGCCGCCTTCTACGCACTCAATGTGCGCATCCTCGCGCTGGCCGAACGCGAGCGCCTGCCGCTGATGACGATCTGCAACACCTGCACGCTGAACGTGCTCGACGCGCACGCTGCCTTCGTCAGCGATCGCGAGATCGCCGACAGCGTCAATGCACGGCTCGCCGAGGAAGGCCTGCATTACAGCGGCCGCACCAGGATCAGTCACTTCCTCTGGGTGCTGCACGAAGACATCGGCGAGCAGCGCCTGCGCCGGATGGTCACCAATCCGCTCACCGGCCTCTCGGTTGCGGCGTTCTATGGCTGCCACATCACGCGGCCGCCGGGACGATACGGCTTCGTCGATTCCCGCAACAACACGGCGCTCGAGACAATCGCCCGAATTCTCGGCTGCCTGCCCATCGATTATTCCGGCCGCACCGAATGCTGCGGCTTTCACACCGCCGCGGCGGACGAGCGCGTGGCGATCAAGCTCACCGGACAGCACATCCTCGCGGCGAAGACAGGCGGCGCGCAGACGATGGTCACGCCGTGCCCGCTCTGCCACACGGTCCTCGACGGATTTCAACGTGAGATTGAAGACGACCTGGAGCAGAAACTCGATATGCCGATCCTGCATCTGCCGCAGCTCGTCGGCCTCGCGCTCGGCCTCACACCGGAAGAACTCAATATCGACCGGCACATGATCCCCGCTGAATTGGTGGGGGCTTATGCCGCAGGACAAATATGAAAGTTCGCGCGATGGATGGTTGCAACCACTCGAAACGCATCCGACAGTTCCGTCGGCACGTTTTGAAACATGCCGGCCCGGGCAATCATGACTGACACGCTTCTGCTGCTCGCCCTGAACGGATTGATCTGGGGGCTGATCATCGCTCTCATCGCGCTCGGCCTTTCCGTCATTTTCGGCCTGCTCGACGTGATCAACATTGCGCACGGCGACTTCTTCATGGTCGGCACGGTGGTCGCGTGGTTCACACTGGAGGCGACCGGGAATTTCTGGATCGGCTTCATCGTCGCGCCGCTTATCGGCTTCCTGCTCGGCGCCATCATCCAGCGTCTGGTCATCCAGCCGGTGCGCGGCGCGGCCGCGCTGACGATCGTCGCGACCTTCGGTCTGTCGCTGATCCTCCAGGAAACCGTCCGCATCGTCTTCGGCCCGACGCCGCGCCGCATCCTGCCGCCGATCAATTCGACCATCCCTATCTTCGGCATCGACTACGACGTGTACCGCATCTTCGCCGCGCTGGTGTCCCTTGCGGCGCTGATCGGGTTCTTCCTGTTCCTCCAACACACCAGGATCGGAACGTGGATGCGCGCCGTGCGGCATGACCGCGACACGGCGATCGCGATGGGCATCCCCGCCCAGCGCGTCTACATCTTCACCTTCGGCATCGGCTTCGCGCTCGCGGCTTTCGGCGGCGCCGTCGCCGCACCCATTGCCACCGTCGATTTCCGCGGCGGCGTCGATATCCTGCCGGTCTGTTTCATGGCCGTCATCATCGGCGGCCTCGGCAACCTGCCCGGCACCGCCGCCGCCGCGGTGCTGCTCTCATTCTTCGAGGGCGTGATCCAAAGCGTCGCCGATCCGACCGTGGCGCGCATTTCCTCGCTGGTCCTGATGAGCGCGGTGCTGCTGCTCCGCCCGCAGGGCCTCTTCAGGGGGCATGTGCGATGAGCCGGCGAGCGACGATCGAGCGCGCGCTGTTCGCCCTTTTCGCGGCGTTCATGCTGTCCGTGCCCTGGTCGGTGCCGGCCGTCGTCAGCAATTTCTGGGTCAGCATCATCACCGAGATTCTCATCTGGTCGCTGTTCGCGGCGAGCGTCAATCTGCTGCTCGGCTATGTCGGCCTCCTGTCGTTCGGACAGGCGCTCTATTTCGGCTTCGGCATGTACGGTGTCGGCATCGGCATCGACCTCTTGCATCTCGGCTTCTGGCCGGTGTTCGCACTGGGCATCGTCGCTGCGATGGCGATGGCCCTCGTCTCCGGTATCTTCGCCGTACGGCTGACCTGGCACTACTTCGCCATCATCACCGTCGTCTTCTCGCTGATCTTCTATTTCCTCGCCGTGCGCCTCAAGCCGCTGACTGGCGGCGACGACGGCATCAATTTCAGCATGCCGCCGACATTCACGATCGGCGGCCATGTCTTCAGCTTCACCGACGCGACCTTCCAGTACTTCTTCATCCTCGTCACCGTCGCGCTGTGCTTCTACCTGATGCACAGGGTGATCCGCAGCCCGCTCGGCAAGGCGTTTCTCGCGATCCGCGACAATGACGTCCGCGCCTCGCTGATCGGCATCAACGTCTATCTGGTGCGGCTGACGGCCTTCGTCATGGCGGGCTTTCTCGCCGGGGTCGCGGGCGCACTGTTCGCATTCTTCGGCCGCTACGCCTCAGCCAGCTACATGTTCTATCAGGTGTCCGGCGAAGGCGTGGTCTGGGCCATCGTCGGCGGGGCCGGCACGCTGTTCGGGCCGCTCATCGGCACGACCTTGTTCATCATCATCCGGGAGGTCGTGTCGACGCATTGGGAGCATCACTCCCTGATCGTCGGCGTGGTCGCGATCCTGGTGGTGATCCTTGCGCCCAACGGAGTGGTCGGCGTGTGGCGCGACCTGCTCGATCGGCTCGACGCTAAAGAGGCCGCGCCGGCCGAGCCGCAGCAATCGCGGGCGCTCGCGCCATGACCATCCCCACCCTCGAGACGCGCGGCCTGACCAAGCGCTTCGGCGGCCTGACTGCCGTCGACGACCTGTCGCTGTCGCTGCCCGGCGGCCAGCTTCATGCCATCATCGGCCCCAACGGCGCCGGCAAGACGACCTTCTTCAACCTGATTTCCGGCCTGCTGCATCCGTCGTCCGGCGAAGTCTACTTCCGCGGCCGCAACATCACCGGCCTGTCGGCCCACCAGATCAGCCGCCTCGGCATCAAGCGGACATTGCAGGTCAAGAGCGTGTTCGCGCGGCTGAGCGTGGCGGACAATCTCTGGATCACGCTCGAAGGGTCGAAGCGTTTCCTGCATCCCTTCCGCGCCGCAGCCGACGATATGAGCGCGCGCGAGCGCGTCGATCGCACACTCGAACAGATCGGGCTCACCGCGCTGGCGCGGCGGGACGCGGGCACCCTCTCCTACGGCGACGTGGCGCTCCTCGAAATCGGGATGGCGCTGATCTCCGATCCGCAATTGCTGCTGCTCGACGAGCCGACCTGCGGCATGAGCCCGGCTGAAACCGAGCGCGCCGTCGTGCGCATCCGTGAAATGGCGCGCACGATCGACATCGTCATCATCGAGCATGACATGCCGGTCGTGTTCGACATTGCCGACGCCATCACCGTGATGGCGCAGGGCGCGATTCTGGCATCGGGCAATGCGAAGGAAATTGCCGCCGACGAGCGCGTACGCGAGGCCTATCTCGGCCGCCCCGAGGACGAGGACTATGTCGAGGAGGCCGCCGATGCTTAGCCTCCGCAACGTCCATGTTCACATCGCCAAGCTGCATATCCTCCAGGGCGTCGACCTCGAGGTGAAGCCGGGCGAATGCGCCGCCCTGCTCGGCCGCAACGGGGTCGGCAAGACGACGACCCTGCGCAGCATCATGGGCCTGGTCGCCCGCAGCGCGGGTCAGGTCGAGTTCGACGGTCAGGACCTCTCGAAGATTCCGCCGCACCGCGTGCCGAGACATGGCATCGGCTATGTGCCCCAGGGGCGTGGCATCTTCCCGAGCCTGTCCGTGCTCGAAAACCTCAATATCGGCCTGCCCGGCAAGCGCGACAGCGAGCGCGAAGACTACGTTCTGACGTGCTTCCCGCGGCTCAAGGAGCGGCTGAAGCAGAGCGGCGGCACGCTGTCCGGCGGCGAGCAGCAGATGCTCGCGATCGGCCGCTGCCTCATGATGCGGCCGAAGCTGATCATCCTCGACGAGCCGACCGAAGGCATCATGCCGCGGCTGGTGTCGCAGATCCGGCGCGAGATCCACCGCATCAATCAGTCCGGCGTTTCGATCCTGCTGGTCGAACAGAACGTCGAAACGGCGCTGAAACTCTGCCCGCGCGTCTTCCTCATGGAAAAGGGCACGGTCGTCTACTCCGGCACTTCGCTCGAACTCAAGTCGCGGCCCGAGATCGTCAATCGCTATCTCGGTTTGTCTCACTAGACACACCAATATTACTGGGGAGAGTACCATGGCAAAGAAGCTATCCCGCCGCAGTTTCCTCGAAGTCGCCCTGGCGGGCGGCGCACTCGGCACGGCCAATCTGACGTTGATGCGCGACGCCTATGCGCAGGCGTCCGGCCCGATCGTGATCGGGCATCACTGCGATCTCACCGGCGCGATCTCGTCGTGGGGTGTGTGGCACGACAAGGCGGCCAAAGCCGCGGTCGATATCATCAATGCCGGCGGCGGCATCGCCGGCCGCAAGGTCGAACTTGCGACCGAAGACACCGAGTCCAATCCCGCGAGTGGGGCGCGCAAGCTGCGCAATCTGGTGCAGCGGCTCAACGCCGAGTTCATCGTCGGCTCGGTGCATTCCGGCGTGATGCTGGCGGCCATCCCGGTCGCCTCCGAGCTCAAGACCATCTACTTCTCGACCGGCGAGGCGACCGAAGCGACCGGCGCGAAGGGCACCCGCTATTCCTTCCGCACCGGCACCGACACGTACTCGATCGCCGCCGCCAGCCTGCCCTGGTGCGTCGAGAACTTCGGCAAGAAGTGGACGATCATCTACGCGGATTATGCGTGGGGTCAGAGCACCAACCAGGAATCGAAGCACTACATCGAGAAGTCCGGCGGCAAGGTGCTCAACAGCATTCCGGTTCCGCTTGATGCCAAGGACTTCGTGCCATATCTGTCGCAGATCCCGGGCGACACCGAGGTTCTGCTGCCGGCCTTCATCGGCGCCCTGTCGGTCGCTTTCTACCCGCAGGCCAAGAACATGGGCCTCGACAAGAAGGTGAAGATGTATTCGTCGTCGGCGAGCATCGAGTCGATCGCGCCGGACGATCTCAAGGGCGCGGCGGAAGGCGTCTACTTCTTCGAAAACTTCCCGCGCATGCTGAAAGCGAAGAACGACGAATACCACAAGGAATTCCTCAAGCGCGTCGGCATCGACGACGAAAACGCGCGCGAGATCGGCGGCACCCGTGTGATGGACAAGAGCCATGGCTGGCAGGCCTGGGAAGACATCTTCGCCATCAAACAGGCGGTCGAGACGTCCGGCTACAAGACGCGCAAGGACGTCGAAGGCGTGATCAAGGCGCTCGAAGGCATGCAGATGAAGAATTCGCTGGCGCACCCGCAGGGCGACAAGTTCATCCGCAAGGAGGACCACGTCGGCATCATCGACTGCTACATCAGCCGCGTGGAAAACGGGAAGCTCGAAGTCAAGAAGCGCATCCCGAAGGAAGAGCTCGCCAAGAACATGCCGCTGCGGCACAACCTGTCGCAAATGCCGGTCTAGGAACGAACCGGCGGCGCGCGTTGCGCCGCCGCTTATCCCGGCTGGTCGAGCCCCTTCGCCTTGACCGTCGGGCGGCCGGAATGCGCATCCGCGTGCGCGCGCGCCGATTTTGCTGCGGGCTGGGGGCTCCGCGTGCCGGTCGACCGCGGCCGCGGCGCCTCGGGCGTGAGCGGCACGACCGGCCGCGGCTTGAGATCGAAGCCGAGCACGAAGACGGTGCGGCCCCGCCCATCCGTAACAGTCATGCTCCAGCCGGACAGATCCTGGATGGCCGGCTCGGACATCGCCGCCTTGAGTTCGCGCACGTGATTGGTCGCATGCGCGCGCGCGTCACCCAGCCCGGCGAGGTCGCGGCCCTCGTCATCGCTGAATTGCCGTTCGCCGTCGGTGAAATGGAAATAAAAACGCGGCACCCGTCCACCCCGTCGTGGTGATCCGCCCTCTTAATGCCGCCGCGTGACGGCACCGTGGCGAAATCCCGGCAATTCGTGACCCGCGTCAGGTTACAGCACATGCAAAGCCGGGCTCATCCATCACCGGCGATGACGCTTAACGCCATCATAACGGCGCCCGGCCGCGCGACGGAGGCTGCGGAGTACCGGCGCGCGTCGCATGCGCGTGATCGCGCGTGACGAAAACGGGCCGCGTCGTCTGCGGCCCGTCCAATCGTCAGGTTGTACAGCCGATCACCGATCGACAACAAAATCGGCGACCATGCCCATCTTGTAATGGCCCGCCTGGTTGCAAAACACGGCATAGTGCCCGGGCTTCATCGGCAGGCGCAGCGTCGCCTCGGCTTCGGGCTTCATATCCTCGACTCCCGCGAGCCGATCCAGTTTGCCCTCGCGCACCTCGCCCTTGGTGTCGTTGTACGGGAGCGCCTTGCTCGAGCCCTTCCAAGGGGTGATGAGAAACTCATGAACGTTCTGCTTCGAGGTGTTCTTGATTTCGAACTCGACTGCGCCCGCTTTGACCTTATGCGTGCTGAGCGTGATGCCGTCGCTGCCATCCTTCTCCCACAATGTGACCTTGACCGATGCCGGCTCGGCCGCGCTCACGGCGAGCGGCGTCAGGCATACGAAAGCCGTCAGTCCGGCCAGGCCGAACCGCGCGATATGACGGATCATGGACAAGTCCTCGACGCTTGACGGCTGAGCGCCTGCACAGGCCAGCCGTCTTCGTCGCCCCTACTCGGATAGTGCCAGAAGTTCAGTGGCGGAACCATGGCGGCGCGGGCCTCATCGCGCTGTCGCGGCATCCGCCCTATCGAACTTGGCGCGCGCCGCGTCCATCGCCGGGCGGTTTGCGCGCGCCCAGGCGGAGAGGCCGTTCACCGGGACGAGCAGCGAGCGGCCGAGCTTGGTGAGCTCGTAATCGACGCGCGGCGGAATGGTCGGGAACACGGTGCGCGTGACGAGGCCGTCGCGTTCCAAGGCGCGCAGGGTCAGCGTCAACATCCGCTGCGAGATCGAGCCGAGGGCGCGGCGCAACTCGTTGAACCGCTTCGGGCCCGACCCGAGCGTTTCGACCACCAGCACGGTCCACTTGTCGCCGACGCGCGAGAGCACTTCGCTGATGGCGCGGCAGTCGCCGGGCTCATGCAGGTTACCCGGTATACGCGGTGTGCCTTCTTGCGGCTTTCGTCCGGTCATCTATCTAGCCCTGGTATAGATTAGTTACCAAGAAATAGGGACTCCCATGGCCAAACTCAAGCTCGGCGTCATCGTCGGATCGAACCGCCGCGACAGCATCAACCGCAAGCTGGCGGAGGCGCTGGTCAAGCTCGGCAGCGCCGCTTTCGACGCGAATTTCATCCAGATCGACGACCTGCCCATGTACAACCAGGACAACGAGCAGCCGGTGCCGTCGGCCGTCGCGCGCTTCAAGAGCGAGGTCGAGGGCTCGGATGCGCTTCTGTTCGTGACGCCCGAGCACAGCCGCTCGATCCCCGCTGTGCTCAAGAACGCCATCGACTGGGGGGCGCGGCCCTGGGGCAAGACCTCGTGGCCCGGCAAGCCGGCGGCCGTGATCGGCACGTCCGGCGGCGTCATCTCGACCGCCGTGGCGCAGCAGCACCTCAAGGCCGTGCTCAACACGCAAGGGCTCAACCTCATCGGCGGCGAAGCCTATGTACAGTTCAAGCCGGAGATGATCGACGCGGATGCGGGCGTGCCGGACGAAACGGTGCGCGGCTTCCTCAAAGGCTTCGTCGACCGTTTCACCGACTTCGCCGGCAAGCTCGCGCCGGCGCGCAAACAGGCGGCGGCTTAATCTCCCCTCTCCCCCCGCGCGCTCGTCCGCGTGGCGGGGAGGGGTCGGGGGTGGGGGCGCATTCTTCGCCCCTACCACCGCATGAATTGAGATTTCTGTTTCGACACGACCCCCACCCGGCTTGCAGTCGCTGACGCGATGCAAGGCGACCCTCCCCGCCGCTGTGCGGGGGGAGGGAAAACAAAGGACCACTCCCATGTCCATCCGACCCGTCAGAAGCGTCGTGCAGTCCAAGCCGACCATCGAGGGCGCAGGCGTTCGCTTGCGCCGCGCCTTCGGTTTCGGCGAGACGACCGCGACCGATCCATTTCTGCTGTTTGACGATTTCCGCAATGATCGGCCCGATGACTACATCGCCGGCTTCCCCTGGCATCCGCACCGCGGCATCGAGACGATCACCTACACGCTCGCCGGTACGGTCGAGCACGGCGACTCGCTCGGCAACCGCGGCACGTTGCGCGCCGGCGATGTGCAATGGATGACCGCGGGCCGTGGGATCATGCATCAGGAGATGCCGCAGGGCGACGCGCAGGGGCGCATGCACGGATTCCAGTTGTGGGCGAACCTGCCCTCGTCGCTGAAGATGACGGCGCCGCGCTACCAGGACGTCGCCTCCGCCGCGATCCCGGAGGTCGTCGACGACGATGGAACGCGCGTCCGCGTGATCTGCGGCGAGTTCTGGGGCAAGCGCGGGCCGATCGACGGCGTCGCCGCCGACCCGCGCTATCTCGATGTCTTCGTGCCCGCCGGCGTGCGCAAGACGCTGCCCGTCGAAGTCGAGCGCCATGCCTTCGCTTATGTGTTCGAAGGCGACGGCGCCTTCGCCTATGCCTCGAAGCCGTTCGGCGTCCTGATCGAGAAGCAGGTGGACGGCGAGGAGATCCTGTTCCGCGAGCCGGCAGGCGACCGCTCGCTCGTCATGTTCGACCGCGGTGACGAGGTCGTCGTGCAGGCGGGCGAACACGGCGTGCGCTTCCTGCTCGTCTCCGGAAAGCCGATCAAGGAGCCGGTCGCGTGGCACGGGCCGATCGTCATGAACACGCAGGCCGAACTGCGCGACGCCGTTAACGAATTGCGCAACGGCACGTTCATCAAGGCCTGACGCGGCCCCCGAACACGCCGCGCTCACGCTTTCTTTATCCGGCGGCGCGCCGCGCCAGCGCGCCGCCGGAATAAACAATCGCCATCCGTGATCGTGCTTGCTGACAGCTTTTGAAGGCTGCTCGACACCACCATGGAGACGACAATGAAGAAGACCATTCTCACCCTCGCCGCCCTCGCCGCCCTCACTTCGGCTGCGATGGCGCACCCGATGCACGCCGCGCGCGGCAACGACGCAATGCGCGGCGCCGATGCGCAGGCAATGTCCCCGGCCTATGCGGGCACTGTGACCGCGTTCGGCCGTAATCTCGGCAGCGATCCCGATCCGCAGGTGCGCCTGCAATTGCTGCGCAGCGCCGGCAACCTCGATCGCTGATCGAGCCGGCGACGACAGGTCCCGGCCGCCCGGCCGGGACCTGCCATCGATCGATGGCGCAAGATCATGGCTGCGGGCGCCGGTCACGCCTGAAACTGCTCGGCGAAGACCCCGTCATGCGCCGGAACGTCGACGAGAACGAGCTCGTCTCTGCAAATCCCAATTCACGCGCGATGGCCGTGACGCTGTTCGCTGGATCGACAAGCAAATCTTTCGCGCGCGCGATCCGGCGCCCGACATGATAGCGGTGCGGAGGCACCCCGAAACTCTGCTTGAAGCCCCGCGCAAAATGATAGGGGCTCAACCGCACGATCTGCGCGAGAGCGACCAGGCGGAGCGCCGCACCGAGATTGGTCTCGATGTGATCGGCCACCGCCTTGCGCTGCCAGCCGCTCA
>DASTGR010000142.1:0-4677 GCA_035718885.1 Pseudolabrys sp.
TGAGCGCCCCAAGCCCTCGATCTCGTTCGAGATCGGCGAGAACGTTCGCGTCTCCGACGGCCCGTTCGCGTCGTTCAACGGCGTGGTCGAGGAAGTCGACGAAGGCCGCTCGCGCGTGAAGGTCGCGGTATCGATCTTCGGTCGTGCAACGCCGGTCGAACTGGAATTCGGTCAGGTCGAGAAGGTCTGATCGTCTAGCGAGGCGGGCGGGACCATCCCGCTCGCGACAGAGCCAGAACGTGGGAGGTGAGGCGGTCAAGCCAACCGTCAAGATCCGCACCACTAACGGAGTGAGAGATGGCAAAGAAAGTCACTGGATTCCTGAAATTGCAGGTGCCCGCGGGCGCCGCGAACCCGTCGCCGCCGATCGGCCCGGCGCTGGGCCAGCGTGGTCTCAACATCATGGAGTTCTGCAAGGCGTTCAACGCGCAGACCCAGAAGATGGAAAAGAACACGCCGATCCCGGTGGTCATCACGACCTACCAGGACCGTTCCTTCACCTTCGAAATGAAGACTCCGCCGGTGTCGTTCTTCCTCAAGAAGGCGGCCAAGATCGAGAGCGGCTCGAAGACCCCGGGCCTCGCCGGCGCCGGCTCGGTCACCAAGGCGCAGATCAAAGAGATCGCCGAGCAGAAGATGAAGGACCTCAACGCCAACAACATCGAAGCAGCCATGAAGATGATCGAGGGCTCCGCCCGCTCGATGGGCCTGTCGGTGAAGGAGTAATCGGTCATGGCAATCGGAAAGCGCACGAAATCAATCCGTGAAGGCGTCGACCGCGAGAAGGCTTACGGCCTCACCGAAGCGGTCAAGCTCGTGAAGGAGCGCGCCAAGGCGAAGTTCGACGAGACGATCGAGATCGCAATGAATCTCGGCGTCGATCCCAAGCACGCCGACCAGATGGTGCGCGGCGTGTGCACCCTTCCGAACGGCTCCGGCCGCACGGTTCGGGTCGGCGTGTTCGCGCGCGGCGCCAAGGCGGAGGAGGCCAAGGCCGCCGGCGCCGACGTGGTCGGCGCGGAGGACCTGTTCGAGATCGTGAATGGCGGCAAGGTCGATTTCGACCGCTGCATCGCGACCCCGGACATGATGCCGCTCGTCGGCCGCCTCGGTAAGGTGCTCGGCCCGCGCGGCATCATGCCGAACCCGAAGGTCGGCACGGTGACCATGGACATCACCAACGCCGTCAAGGGCGCCAAGGGTGGCTCGGTCGAGTTCCGCGTCGAGAAGGCCGGCATCGTGCAGGCCGGCGTCGGCAAGGCGTCGTTCTCGGAAGACAAGCTCGTCGAGAACATCAAGGCGTTCGCCGATGCGGTGCAGAAGGCCAAGCCCGCGGGCGCCAAGGGTCACTACATCAACAAGGTCGCGATCTCCTCGACCATGGGCCCGGGCGTGAAGATCGACATTCCGACATTGTTCGGCACGCAGGCGCAGTAAGCGCGCAACGATCGGGAACCCCGCCGGGCGAAAAACGCGCCGGCGGGGTTTTCATTTGAACGGCCCAAAATTCCCCTTGGCAAACCGGCCGATAGGGTCTAGATGGGGCCTATTGGGCGTGCTGGCCCTAGTTTGTCAGCACGCCTTTGCGCGTCTCAGCAAAACAACGGTGATCGGACGACTTTCCTTTTGGACATCCCGGCGGGACATCTAAAAGGAGGCTCCGAAGCTGTCGCAAAGCGTGAGCGTGCAAGGCCAAGCCCCTGAAAAGGCAAGGCCAACCTGTCCAAGACTGCCGGCGCCGAGGGCCTTCGGGTCCGACGCTTAATCCCGTTCCGGGGCCTGCATAGATGGGGTCGAGACCCGAATTTGCGCAGCCCACAAGGCTGCGCCGGTTTGGTTCGAACCTCGGAGAGCCGGATTCATGACCGTAGGTCAGGAATCGGGCGGGCAGGCTGAACTGGTCGTCTGCCCCAGCTCGTCCATGTGACAGGGGTCGGACGGCGTGTCCAACCCGGCGGCCCCCGCGAGAGCGGACAGGCCGTCAAAACCGAAAGAGCTTGCAGTGGATCGAGCGGCCAAACAGGAGTCCATCAACGAGCTGTCCGGGGTCTTCAAGGCCTCGGAGGTCGTCGTGGTGGCTCACTATGCCGGCCTTACCGTCGCGCAAATGCAAGTCCTGCGTCAGCAGATGCGGGCTGCGGGAGCGCGCGTGAAGGTCGCAAAAAACCGTCTGGCCAAGATCGCGCTCAAGGACACCGACGCTGCCTCGATTGCGCCCCTGCTGAAGGGGCCGACCGTGCTCGCCTATTCCGGCGATCCGGTCGCGGCACCGAAGGTTGCCATCGATTTCGCCAAGGCGAACGAACAGTTCGTCATCCTCGGCGGGGCGATGGGCAAAACGGCTCTGGATCCGAACGGCGTCAAGGCGCTCGCCTCGCTGCCGTCTCTGGACGAACTGCGCGCAAAGATCGTCGGCCTCCTCGTGGCGCCGGCGACCAAGATCGCTCAGCTCACCAACGCTCCCGCGGCCAAGGTCGCGCGCGTGGTCCAGGCCTATGCGTCCAAGGGTCAAGCGGCCTGACGGCTCACTCACACAATCTCTGGTTCGAACCTGATAGGAACTGAAAATGGCTGACTTGCAGAAGATCGTTGACGACCTTTCGAAGCTGACCGTCCTCGAGGCGGCCGACCTCGCCAAGATGCTCGAAGAGAAGTGGGGCGTCTCGGCTGCTGCCGCGGTTGCGGTTGCGGCTGGCCCGGCGGGCGGCGGCGGCGCGGCTGCTGCGGAAGAGAAGACCGAGTTCACCGTTGTCCTGGCCTCGGCCGGCGACAAGAAGATCGAGGTGATCAAGGAAGTGCGTGCGCTCACCGGCCTCGGCCTCAAGGAAGCCAAGGACCTGGTCGAGGGCGCGCCGAAGACCGTCAAGGAAGGCGTTGCCAAGGACGAGGCCGACAAGATCAAGGCCACGCTCGAGAAGGTCGGCGCCAAGGTTGAGCTCAAGTAAGCGGATGCTTACGTGAGCGAAATCCCCGGGCGAGCGCTTGCGAGACTCGGGGATCGCCAATAGCTACCGGAACCCTCGGGCGCTTGCGCCCGGGGGCTTCGGCCGAAGACCGGTCCAAAAGGGACCCAAGGAAGCAAGAGCCCGGACGGGGCCGGACGCGGATTTCGAGTGAAGGCCAAGGGGGAGAGGCTCCCCGGCTTTCGGACAGGAGAGGGTGGTTTCGGCCACTCGTCTCGCGAGGCCATCGGCCGGTTAGCCGGCCCGATGAGAAGTGAAGAGTGCGGCGGTTCGGGTTCCACCCGAATCACATAGAACCGGGCAGCCCCGACGCCTGTCCTGATGGTCGCGATAGATGCGGCCGTTCGGAGAGGCGCCCGCGCTTCCCGCCTAATTATAGAATCGAGAGAGAAACGATGGCGCAGACGTTTACCGGTCGCAAGCGCGTACGGAAGTTTTTTGGCTCAATCAAAGAAGTCGCGGAGATGCCGAACCTCATCGAGGTTCAGAAGGCGTCCTACGATCAATTCCTGCTCGTCGACGAGCCGCAAGGCGGCCGTCCCGACGAGGGCTTGCAGGCCGTGTTCAAGTCGGTCTTCCCGATCAAGGATTTCTCGAACACCTCACAGCTCGATTTCGTCGCGTACGAATTCGACCCGCCGAAGTATGACGTCGACGAGTGCCGCCAGCGCGGCATGACCTTCGCCGCGCCGCTGAAGGTGAAGCTGCGTCTCATCGTGTTCGATGTGGACGAAGAGACGGGCGCCCGTTCGGTCAAGGACATCAAGGAGCAGGATGTCTACATGGGCGACATTCCGCTCATGACCAATAACGGTACGTTCATCGTCAACGGCACCGAGCGCGTCATCGTCTCGCAGATGCACAGGTCGCCCGGCGTGTTCTTCGATCACGACAAGGGCAAGACGCACTCGTCGGGCAAGCTCCTGTTCGCCGCCCGCATCATTCCCTATCGCGGCTCCTGGCTCGACATCGAATTCGACGCCAAGGACATCGTCTATGCGCGCATCGACCGCCGCCGGAAGATTCCGGTGACGTCGCTGCTCTACGCCCTCGGCCTCGATGGCGAAGAGATCCTTCGCACCTTCTTCAAGCACGTTACGTACAAGCGTGCGAAGGAAGGCTGGCGCGTGCCGTTCGACGCCAACCGCCTGCGCGGCTACAAGGCGATCAACGACCTCGTCGACGCCGACACCGGCAAGGTGGTGGTCGAAGCCGGCAAGAAGCTGACCGTGCGTCAGGCGCGACAGCTTTCGGAAAAGGGCCTCAAGGCCCTGCGCATGACCGACGAGGAGCTCATCGGCAATTACGTCGCCGAGGACCTCGTCAATCCGAAGACCGGCGAGATCTACATGGAAGCCGGCGAGGAGATATCGGAGAAGAACCTCAAGGTTCTCATCGAGGCTGGCTACAAGGAGCTGCCGCTCCTCGACATCGATCATGTCAATGTCGGCGCCTACATCCGCAACACGCTGTCGGTCGACAAGAACATGACGCGCGAGGATGCGCTGTTCGATATCTACCGCGTCATGCGTCCGGGTGAGCCGCCGACGGTGGACACCGCGGAAGCGATGTTCAATTCGCTGTTCTTCGACAGCGAGCGCTACGATCTCTCCGCGGTCGGCCGCGTCAAGATGAACATGCGCCTCGACCTCGACGCGCCGGACACGATGCGCGTCCTGCGCAAGGACGACATCCTGGCCGTGATCAAGACCTT
>DASTGR010000143.1:0-3556 GCA_035718885.1 Pseudolabrys sp.
CAACACCAAGACGCCGATGGTGAAGAAGGCGCGCGAAGGCGTGATGGAGTTCCTGCTGATCAACCATCCGCTCGATTGCCCGATCTGCGATCAGGGCGGCGAATGCGACTTGCAGGACCAGGCCATGGCCTATGGCGTGGATTCCTCGCGCTATGTCGAAAACAAACGCGCGGTCGAGGACAAATACATCGGCCCGCTGGTCAAGACGATCATGAACCGCTGCATCCACTGCACGCGGTGCATCCGATTCACGACGGAAGTGGCCGGCGTATCTGAGCTCGGCGCCATCGGCCGCGGTGAGGACATGGAGATCACGACGTATCTCGAGCACGCGATGACGTCGGAATTGCAGTCCAACGTCGTCGACCTGTGTCCGGTCGGCGCGCTGACCTCGAAGCCTTATGCCTTCACGGCGCGGCCGTGGGAATTGTCGAAGACGCAGTCGATCGACGTCATGGACGCGCTCGGCTCGGCCATCCGCGTCGATACGCGCGGCCGCGAGGTTATGCGCATCCTGCCGCGCAACAATGACGACGTGAACGAGGAATGGATTTCCGACAAGACGCGCCACGTGGTCGACGGCCTGCGCACGCAGCGTCTCGACCAGCCTTACGTGCGCGTCAACGGCCGGCTGACGCCGGCCTCGTGGAGCGAGGCTTTTGCCGTTATCGCGGGTCGCGTGAAGTCGACGAGCGGCAACAAGATCGGCGCGATCGCCGGTGATCTTTGCGGTGCGGAGGAGATGTTCGCGCTGAAGGACCTGATGACCCGGCTCGTCTCGCCGAACGTGGATGCGCGTCAGGACGGCGCGGTGTTCGACCCTGCCTGGGGCCGCGCGTCTTATCTCTTCAACGCCACGATCGCCGGCATCGAACAGGCGGACGCGCTGCTCATCATCGGCGCCAATCCGCGCCGCGAGGCAGCGGTGCTAAACGCGCGCATCCGCAAGCGCTGGCGGCACGGCAACTTCCCCGTGGCGCTGATCGGCGAGAAGGCCGATCTCACCTACACCTACGATTATCTCGGCGCGGGCGCCGAGACGCTCGCCGATCTCGGCAAGTCGAAGTTCGCCGACGCCTTCAGGGCGGCGAAGAAACCGCTGATCATCCTCGGCGCCGGCGTGTTCGCGCGCAAGGATGGCGGTGCGCTCGCTGCGCTCGCAGCGAAGGCCGCGGCCGAATTCGGCGTCGTCACCGAGGGCTGGAACGGTTTCTCGGTGCTGCATACTGCGGCCTCACGCGTCGCCGCGCTCGACCTGGGCCTCGTGCCGGGCGCAGGCGGCAAATCTGCGGCCGAGATGGCCGCGGGCGGCCTCGACGTCCTCTTCCTGCTCGGCGCCGACGAGATCGACGTCGCGCAAGGGCCGTTCATCGTCTACATCGGCACGCATGGCGATCGCGGCGCGCACCGCGCCGACGTCATCCTGCCGGCGGCGGCCTACGCGGAGAAGTCGGCGATCTACGTCAACACCGAAGGCCGCGTTCAGCTCGCCAACCGCGCCGCGTTCCCGCCGGGTGACGCGCGCGAGGACTGGGCGATCCTGCGCGCGCTGTCGGACGCGCTCGGGCAAAAGCTTCCCTATGACTCGCTGAGCGGCCTGCGCCAGGCCATGTTCGCCGCACATCCGCACATGATGCGCTTCGACCAGATCGCCGCTGGCGACGCCGCCGACATCGGCAAGCTCGCGAAGCTTGGCGGCACGCTGGACAAGGCGCCGCTGAAGTCCGGCGTCGCCGACTTCTACTTCACCAATCCGATCGCGCGGGCCTCCGCCATCATGGCCGAATGTTCGGCGCTGGCGAACGCAGCGCACAAGACGGCGGCGGAGTAGGGGACATGAATTTCTTCTGGACCTATCTCTGGCCGCTGATCATCACGATCGCCGAATCCGTGCTCATGCTGGTCGTGCTGCTGGTCGCGATCGCCTACATCCTGCTCGCCGACCGCAAGATTTGGGCGGCCGTGCAGATCCGCCGCGGCCCGAACGTGGTCGGCCCCTGGGGTCTGTTCCAGTCCTTCGCCGACCTGCTCAAGTTCATGCTCAAGGAGCCGGTGATCCCAGCCGGCGCCAACAAGGGCGTGTTCCTCTTGGCGCCGCTCGTCACTTGCGTGCTGGCACTGGCCGCCTGGGCGGTGATGCCGGTCAATGCCGGCTGGGTCATCGCCAACATCAATGTCGGCGTGCTCTACATTTTCGCGATCTCGTCGCTGATGGTGTACGGCGTGATCATGGCGGGCTGGGCGTCGAACTCGAAATACCCGTTCCTTGCGGCGCTGCGCTCGGCCGCGCAGATGGTGTCGTATGAAGTCTCGATCGGCTTCGTCATCATCACCGTGCTGCTTTGCGCCGGCTCGTTGAACCTGTCGCAGATCGTCGAGGCGCAGAACACGAAGTGGGGCCTGCTCGGCTGGTACTGGCTGCCGCTCCTGCCGATGTTCGTCGTCTTCTTCGTCTCGGCGCTGGCGGAGACCAACCGGCCGCCTTTCGACTTGGTCGAGGCGGAATCCGAGCTCGTCGCCGGCTTCATGGTCGAATACGGCTCGACGCCGTACATGATGTTCATGCTCGGCGAGTACGTGGCCATCGCCACGATGTGCGCCATGGGCGCGATCCTGTTCCTTGGCGGCTGGCTGTCGCCGATCCCGTATGCGCCGTTCACTTGGGTGCCGGGCATCATCTGGTTCGTGCTCAAGGCGTTCTTCATGTTCTTCCTGTTCGCCATGGCCAAGGCGATGGTGCCGCGTTATCGCTACGACCAACTGATGCGGCTCGGCTGGAAGGTGTTTCTGCCTCTTTCCCTGGCCATGGTCGTGGTCGTCGCCGCCGTCATCCAGTATGGCGGCGTGGCGACCGCCGCGATGAAGTGAGGATGCGATGAGACTGGATCGCGCGGCCAAGCAGATCTTCTTGTGGGAATTCCTGACCGGCTTCGTGCTGGCCATGCGCTATTTCTTCAAGCCGAAGCCGACCATCAACTACCCGTTCGAGAAGAACCCGATCTCGCCGCGCTTCCGCGGCGAGCACGCGCTGCGCCGCTATCCGAACGGCGAGGAGCGCTGCATCGCCTGCAAATTGTGCGAGGCGATTTGCCCGGCGCAGGCCATCACCATCGAGGCAGGTCCCCGCCGCAACGACGGCACGCGCCGCACGACCCGCTACGACATCGACATGGTGAAGTGCATCTATTGCGGGCTTTGCCAGGAGGCTTGCCCGGTCGACGCCATCGTCGAGGGCCCGAACTTCGAGTTCGCCACCGAAACGCGCGAAGAACTTTACTTCGACAAGGATCGTCTGCTCGCCAATGGCGACCGCTGGGAACGCGAGATCGCGAAGAACATCGCGCTCGACGCGCCGTACAGGTGATATCACGATGATCGCCGCCCTGTTCTTCTATCTCTTTGCCTGCGTCTGCGTCGCCAGCGCGGTGATGGTCATTGCCTCGCGCAACCCGGTGCACTCGGTCCTGTTCCTGATCCTCGCCTTCGTCAACGCGGCCGCCCTGTTCATGATGATGGGTGCCGAGTTCCTGGCGATGATCCTGATCGTCGTCTATGT
>DASTGR010000144.1:0-11299 GCA_035718885.1 Pseudolabrys sp.
CGCCGGGTTCTTGATGCCGATGAGATTGCGCGAGCCGGGAATGTCGGCCGCCTGGGAGCCCCAGAAGCCGCGCTGCTCGTTGCCGGGCGACAGCGACTCGCCCCATGAGGCGATGATGATGTCGAATTCCCACTGCCGCAGGCGGTTCTCGTATTGCGAGGAATCGACCGTGCGCACCGAGACCCCGATGCCGAGCCGTTCCAGCGACGGCTTGTAGAACAATACGATCGTCTCGAAGGCCGGCTGCTCGACCAGCAGTTCGACCTGCATCGGCTCGCCCTTGGCGTTGACGAGCTTCGTGTTCTTCACCTCGTAGCCGGCCTCGCGCAACAAGGTGAGCGCCTGGCGCAGATTGTCGCGCACGGAATTCGGATCGCCGTTCACCGGATTGGTATAGGGCTTGGTGAACAGATCGGCCGGCACCTTGTCCTTGACCGCCTGCAAGATCTCGAGTTCGAGCCCCTGCGGGATGCCGGTCGCGGCAAGCTCGGTGCCCTGGAAGTAGCTGCCGATGCGCTGATACGCCCCGTAGAAGAGTTGCCGGTTCATCTCCTCGAAATTGAAGGCGAAGTTGAAGGCGCGGCGCACGCGCGGGTCCTTGAACTTGTCGCGCCGGATGTTGAACGCGAAGGCCTGCATGATTCCCGTGCTGCGGATCGGGAATTCCTCCTTGATCACCTTCTTTTCTCGCACGGCCGGGAAATCGTAGGCGGTCGCCCAGTCCTTCGCACGGTTCTCGGTACGGAAGTCGATCTGGTCGCCCTTGAAGGCTTCGAGCGCGACCGTGGAGTCGCGGTAGTAGTCGAAGCGCATCAGCGCGAAGTTATTGGTGCCGATATTGACGTTGAGGTCCTTGCCCCAATAGTCGGCGACCTTCTCGTAGACGATGGTGCGGCCGGGCGACGCCTCCTTCACCTTGTACGGTCCGGACCCGAGCGGCGGCTCCAGCGTCGTCTGCGTCACATCGCGCTTGTTGCCGTTCTTGTCGGCGCCGGTCCACCAGTGCTTCGGCAGCACCGGCAATTCGCCGACGATCTGCGGAAGCTCGCGGTTGCCGGTGCCGTCGAACGTGAAGGTGATCTCGCGCTCCCCGGTCTTCTCGACCTTGGTCACGTGCCGGTAATAGGCGCCGTAGAACGGGCTGTTCGCCTTGAACGTCTCGAACGAAAACATCACGTCGTCCGGCGTCACCGGCTGGCCGTCATGCCACCGCGCATTGGCGCGCAGGCGATACGTCACGGAGGAGCGGTCTTCCGGATAGCGCACCGCTTCGGCGAGGAGGCCGTAGACGGTCGAGACCTCGTCCATGGCCTGCGTCATCAGCGTCTCGGTGACGAGCTCCAGGCCGGATGCGAGCGAGCCTTTCACGCCGGCGATGACGGTGTTGAAATTGTCGAAGGTCCCGATGGCGACACGCCGCACCATTCCGCCCTGCGGCGCCTGCGGGTTGACGTACTCGAAGTGCTTGAAGTCGGCCGGGTATTTGATGTCGCCGAACAGAGACAGACCGTGCCGCCATGCGCTGTCAGCGCCGCCGGGGGCAGCGGGGACGTTCTGGGCAAGCGCGGGCAGGCGCGACATGGCCGGCAGCGCGGCGGCGCAGGCGGAGGCGCGGAGAATGGACCGGCGGGTCAGCTTCATGTCGGGGCTCCGCATTCGATTGCTGCGACCGGTCGGAAATCACGGCCGATTATGTCGGTTTTTGGTTCCATCGCCAGCGGCGGAGCGCCGCGCCGGCCCGTTCATCCCGGACAAACCGGCGGCGCGGCGGCGGGGTTCCCGGCAAAACGAAACGGCCGGGCGCAAGGCCCGGCCGTGAAACGTCAGGATGGTGCTCGCGGCTACTTTGCCGGGGCCGGAGCCGGAGCAGCAGCCGGCGGAGGCGCGGCGGCGGGTGCCTTGGCCGGCGCGGGAGCAGCAGCGGGCTTGGCCCCCTCTGCCGGCTTCGCGCCTTCCTTGGCGCCCTCGGCCGGAGCGGCCGCGGCTTCCGCCTTGGGCAGCGGCTTCGGGCTGTCGGACAGCGTGCGCAGATAGGCGATCACGTCGGCACGCTGCTGGTCGTTGGAAATGCCGGCGAAGGTCATCGCCGTGCCCGGGATGTAGCCGCGCGGATTGGTCAGGAACTTGTTCAGCTCCTCATAGGTCCACTCGCCGCCCTTGGCCTTCATGGCCGCCGAGAAGTTGAAGCCGCCGCGATCCTTGCCGCGCTCGTCCTCGACGATGTTGTAGAGGTTCGGGCCGACGCGGTTCGGGCCGCCCTTCTCGAAGGTGTGGCAGGACTGGCACTGCTTGGCGATCGACTGGCCCTTCTCAATATTGGCCGAGGCGAGCAGCACGCCGATCGGCTTCTCCGGCGCCTTGGCGGCCGGCTTGCCGCCTTCGTTTTCGGTCTTCACCGCGATCATGTAGCCGGGCTTGGCGGGCTTGTGCTCCGCGAACAGCGCACCGGCGCCGATGTTGAGCGCCAGAAGAATAAGGCAGGTGCCGAGCACGGCGCCGAGGACTTTATTGAGCTCGAAGGAATTCATTGGAAATCGGGCTCCCGGAAGCGGGGCGATCGCTGTAGTGGACGGATAGCCGCCACGGGGTGGGCGGCGGCGGACAGATACCGGTTTGCCTGGCCTCTGGCAACCCGTATAAGCGCCCGGTCCACCTCTCCTTTTCTACCGCATTTTCAGGCGGTAACGGCTAGCGGCGATGTCCAAGACGATCGTCCTCATCCCGGCCCGCATGGCCTCCACGCGCCTGCCGGGCAAGCCGCTCGCCGACATCCACGGCGAGCCGATGATCGTGCACGTCTGGCGGCGCGGCATGGAGGCGCAGATCGGCGAGGTGGTGGTGGCGACCGATTCCGAGCCCGTCGCGGCCGCCGTCGAGAAGGCCGGTGGGCGCGCGGTCATGACGCGGGGCGACCATCCGTCCGGCTCCGACCGCATCTTCGAGGCGCTGGAGGCGGTCGACCCCGAGCATCGCATCGGCATTGTCGTCAATGTCCAGGGCGACCTGCCGACCGTGCCGCCCGCCGATATCCACGCCGCCCGCGACCTCCTGAAGGACCAGGCGGTCGACATCGCGACGCTCGCCGCGGTGATCCGCGACCCGCACGAACTGACCAATCCGAGCGTGGTGAAGGCCCATGGCGAGAAGGTTTCGCCGGGCCGCTTCCGGGCCACCACCTTCACGCGCGCCGACGCGCAGGGCGCCGGCCCGCACTATCACCACATCGGGCTGTACGCCTATCGCCGCGCCGCGCTCGCGCGTTTCGTCAAGCTGCCGCCGTCCGCGAACGAACAGCGCGAGCGGCTCGAGCAGTTGCGTGCGCTCGATAACGGCATGCGCATCGACTTCGCCGTGGTCGACACCGTGCCGCTCGGCGTCGACACGCCGGAAGACCTGGAAAAGGCGCGGGCGATGCTCGCCGGTTGACGAAAGGGACGCCGTCTGCGTACGGGTTTGCGCGTGGCGTCAGGGGACTGCGTATGGCGAAGAAGAAGATCATTTTCCAGGGCGAACTCGGGGCGAATTCGCACATCGCCTGCCGCGAAGCCTATCCGGACTACGAGCCGATCCCCTGCCCGACCTTCGAGGACTGCTTCTCGGCGATGACCGCGGGCGACGTCGACCTCGGCATGATCCCGATCGAGAACTCGGTCGCCGGCCGCGTCGCCGACATCCATCATCTGATGCCGACGTCGAAGCTGCACATCATCGCCGAGTGGTTCCTGCCGATCCGCAACCAGCTCATGGCGCCGAAAGGTGCGTCGCTCAAGACGATCAAGACGGTCGAGAGCCACGTCATGGCGCTCGGCCAGTGCCGCAACGTGATCCGGCAACTCAAGCTCAAGCCGATCGTCGCCGCCGACACCGCCGGCTCGGCGCGCGAAGTCTCCGAGCGCAAGGACATCTCGCGCGCGGCCATTGCGTCGCGGCTCGCCGCCGAAATCTACGGCCTCGACATTCTCAAGGAGAACGTCGAGGACGAAGCCAATTCGACGACGCGCTTCATCGTGCTGTCGCGCGAGAAGGCCTGGGCCAAGCCCGGCAACGGCAAGACCATCACGACCTTCGTGTTCCGCGTGCGAAACGTGCCGGCCGCGCTCTACAAGGCGATGGGCGGCTTCGCGACCAACGGCGTCAACATGACCAAGCTGGAAAGCTACATGGTCGGCGGCAACTTCTTCGCCACGCAGTTCTACGCCGACGTCGAGGGCCATCCGGACGACCGCTCGCTGGTGTTCGCACTGGAGGAGCTGAACTTCTTTTCGAAGGAGTTCGACATCCTCGGCGTCTATCCGGCGCACCCCTATCGCGACACGTTCAAGGAAGCGAAGGACTGAGGCGGCCGACGCCGAACCTCTCTCCTGTCATGGCCGGGCTTGTCCCGGCCATCTCGATTCAGGAAGCACTGCGCCCCCTAAGCGGGATCGCCGGGACAAGCCCGGCGATGACAAGATGAAAGGGCGCACGCAGACCTCTTAAGTCATTTCTTGTCCTTTGCCGGCTCGGGCTTCTTCAGCGCGGCGATTTCCGCCCGCAGCGATGCCAGCTCGGCCTTCAGCGCCGCGATCTCGCGCGTGCGCGCAGCCGCCTCGCGGTCGGCGGCGTCGAGCCGCGCTTTCGTTTCACGCGCCTGCTTGGTCAAAGCCTGCTGAAGGAACTCGACGTTGCTCTGGAGGCAACTCGTGCGGCGCTCCATCGCCTTCTCGGCGGTGCAGACTTCGAGGCCGCGGATGTCCTGGGCCTGCGCGGCGGCGGTTGCGGCGAGGATGGCGGCGGCAATGAGGATGCGTTGCATTCCGCGACTGTACACGAAGCGCGCCGCGAACGCGCCGCTTGCCTTCCGCGGCGCCGGCATGCTCCCGTAGCCAGCAAAATCGGGAGGCAGCATGGCAAAGGTTGTATTGGTCACCGGCGCGGCGCGCGGCATCGGGCTCGCGGCGGCGAAGCGGTTTCTCACCGACGACTGGCGCGTGGCGCTGCTCGACATTGACGGCGACAACCTCGCCCGTACCTTCGCCGCGCTCGGCAAACCCGACACCACCATGGCCATCACCTGCGACGTCGCCGAACCGTCCGGCGTTGCGCGCGCGATTTCATCGGTGAAGGACCGCTTCGGCCGGCTCGACGCGCTCATCAACAATGCCGGCATCGCCATCTTCAAGCCGATCCTCGACGTCACCTATGAGGACTGGTCGCGCGTCATGGCGGTGAACCTCACCGGCCCGTTCCTGTGCACGCAGGCGGCGGCGCCGGTGATGCGCGACAATGGCGGGGGATCAATCGTCAACATCACCTCGATCTCGGGCCTGCGCGCCTCGACGCTGCGCACCGCCTACGGCACCAGCAAGGCGGGGCTCGCGCACTTGACCAAGCAGCAGGCGGCCGAGCTCGCCTCGATCGGCATCCGCGTCAACGCGATCGCACCCGGGCCGGTCGACACGGCCATGGCGAAAGCCGTGCACACGCCGGAAATCCGCAAGGACTATCACGACCACATGCCGCTCAACCGCTACGGCTTCGAGGAGGAGCTGGCCGAGGCCATCTACTTCCTCGCCAGCGACCGGGCGAGCTACATCACGGGCCAGGTGCTATGCGTGGACGGCGGCTTCGACTCGACCGGCATCGGCCTGCCGACCCTGCGTGCCGAGATGAAGAACGGCTAGGACCGCATCCGGTCCGCAGCGCCGAAGTATTTGCGCGCGTGCGCCACGAGCTGGCTGTCGCTCGGATGGTCGATCGTCTCGACGCCGACGACTTTCTTCTTCAGCGTCGGATCATGCTTCTCGATGTGCCGGACGAGCTCGGTCTTGGCGCTGCCCGGTCCGGTGATCAGCACCTCGCCCGCATCGGCGAAGGCTTGCGCGACGGCATGCAGGAAGGCGTGGTCCTCCGGCGCGTTGCCGCTGCCGATCGACATCGCCTTGTGATGCAGGTGCTTCGCCGGATGATCCGGATGGATCACGAGCTTCTCGGCGTCGGCCGGATTGAAGTGAAAGACGCGCGCCTCGCGATGATCGATCCAGACGACGGCGTGATAGTGGCTCATGCTGCATGTCCTTGCTGAACGGGCGGCGGCGCCCGGCATCGGTGCATCGTGGCCCGGCTCGCCGCACCGGTCCTTGATCTAGCGCATGATCCCGCCGCCCTACTCGGCGGCCTGCCGCGGCGGCGGCCGCATGCTCTCGACGCCGTCGGCGGCCGTTGCCGAAATCGTCGTGCGCACCATCAGCCGCGCCTCGTGCGCAGGCCAGGGCCGGCCGCGATGCATCGTGGCGCGGTTGTCCCACATGACGACGTCGCCCTGCTTCCATTTGTGCATATAGCCGACGCCCGGCGCGGTGGCGCGCGCGGTGAGGTCCTCGATCAGTGCGCGCCCTTCGGTTTCGTCCATGCCTTCGACGGCGTAGGCATGCGAGGCGAGATAGAGCGCGCCGCGGCCGTTCACCGGATTGCGCCAGACCATGCGCCAGCATTGCGGCGGCAGCGCCGACTGCTCCTCCGCCGTGGCGAGGCCGGACGCGATCTTCGCGCGCGAATGCGCGTAGCTGTGCCAGACGAACGCGCTCTCCAGTTTCTTCTGAAGGTCCGGACCAAGCTTCTCGAAAGCGAGCCGTGTCGAGACGAACTCCGTCTCGCCGCCATTCTCCGGAATGATGCGCGCCGACAGGATCGAGGTCAGCGCCGGCACGCTCTTGAACGAGGAGTCGGTGTGCCAGAGCTGGTTCGCCTTGTTGCGCATGGCGTAGCGGTGATCCGGCGGCACGACCTTGCCGTCCGGGCCGATGGTGGTGAGCGTGATGAAATGCGTGCCGGTGCCGAGCGAGCCGACCTTGGTGACCTCCGGCGGCCCGAAGCGCCGCGAGAAGGCAAGCTGGCCCTCGTCCGTCACCTCCTGGCCGCGGAACACCAGCACCGAGTGCTCTTCGAAGGCGGCGCGCACCTGCGCATAGACGCCGTCATTGCTCGCGACATCGGCGAGCGTGACGCCGCGCACTTCGGCGGCGAAACCGGGACCCACGGGGACGATCTGCATCGGCGCACTCCCACGGTCTTCTTTGGATACGCCAAGTCTCCCGCAAAGGCGGGATGCAGGCAAGGCGGCCTTTATCCCTCCCCTGAAAGGGGAGGGTGGCTCCGCGCGCAGCGCGGAGACGGGTGGGGTCGAAATTGAGTAGAACCCCCACCCGGCTCGCTTTCGCTCGCCACCCTCCCCCGCAAGCGGGGGAGGGATAAACAGCTAGGTGCGTTCCCGCTCATACCGCGCGACGAAGCGGGGCGAGGCCTTGCGCAGGCGATCGAGATCGACCCGGCCGGAGCGCGTGATGTAGCTCATGGCGAAATCGAGCGGCGCAAGTTTCATGTGCTCGCCGAAATGCTCGTACCAGTCGGCGCTGCCATTGGCGCCGGCGACGAGCTTTTCGAGGATCGGGCGGCGCGCGGCTTCGTAGGCCGCGAGCGCGTCCGGCACTTCGCGGTGCGCGGCGAGCGCCTTGTCGAGCGCGATGGCGTCCTCCAGCGCAAGACGCGTGCCCGAGCCGATCGAGAAATGCGCGGTGTGCAGCGCGTCGCCGAGCAGCACCGTGTTGCCGTGCGACCAGCGCGCAGCGTGCACGACCGGAAACTGCCGCCAGATCGAATTGTTGGAGACGAGCGGTTGTCCGCCGAGCGCACCGGCGAAGACGCGTTCGCACAGAGCGCGCGTCGCCGTCTCGTCCATCGCTGCGAAGCCAGCACGTGCGAAGGTTTCGGCGCCGACCTCGACGATGAAGGTGCTCAGGTCCGGCGCGTAGCGATAATGATGCGCGTTGAATGGCCCGAACTCCGAGTCGACGAAAGTTTGCGTCAACGTCTCGAACCGCCGCGTCGTGCCGAACCAGGCGAAGCGGTTGGTGAGAAGCCGCACATTCGCGCCCAAGGCCTCGGCGTGCGTTCGACGCACCAGCGAATTGACGCCGTCGGCGCCGACGACGAGATCGTGGCCGGCGAGTTCGTCGAGCGACTTGATCGCGCGGTTATAGGCCGGCACGGCGCCGGCGGCGCGCGCCCTTGCTTGCAAAAGTTGCAGCAGCTTGAGCCGCCCGACCGCAGCGAAGCCGACGCCGTCGATGACGACGCGCTCGCCGCGAATGTCCAGCGTGATGTCCTGCCAGGATTCCATCTGCGGCACGATCGCCGCATAGGTCTCCTCGTCGTCCGCGCGCAGGAAATCGAGCGCGCGGTCGGAGAACACCACCCCGAAGCCGAAGGTCGCGTCGGCCGGGTTCTGCTCGATGATCGTGACGTCGGCGCGAGGATCGCGTCGTTTGATCAGATAGCCGAGATAGAGGCCGGCCGGACCGGCGCCGAGAATGGCGATGCGCATGCGTCCATTGTTACCGAAGGCGCGCGCGTCCGTCATGCCCGGCCGTGCAGCGACCGAAAGCACGACCGCACGTGCCCTCTCCCCTCCGTGGGAGAGGGCAGCCGCAGCACTGCAATCATAAAGGATGGGTGAGGGGGAGGAGCCCAGCCCCCTCACCCATCATCATCCGCAGCAAATCTCTCAATGCCCTCTCCCACAGAGGGGAGAGGGCACAGCGACAAGCGCCGTGAAGAAGGCGTATCGTCAGCCCCGAACGACACACAGGAGCCCGCCCCATGCTCAGCCTCGCCCTCACGCTCCACCTGCTCTCGGCCGTGATCTGGGTCGGCGGCATGTTCGCCGCTTACGTGTGCCTGCGGCCGGCGGCCGGTCCGCTCGAGCCGCCGCAGCGGCTTTCCCTGTGGCGGCGCTTCTTCGCCAAGTTCTTCCCGTGGGTGTGGGCGAGCGTGGTGCTGCTGCTCGTCACCGGCGTGTGGATGATCCTGTCGTTTTTCGGCGGCTTCGCGCACGCGCCGATGTACATCAACATCATGATGGCGCTCGGCCTCGTGATGGTCGCGCTCTACGCCTGGCTGTTCCACGGGCCGTGGCTGAAGTTCAAGCGCGCGGTCGATGCGGGCGACTGGGCAAGCGCCGCGCCGCAGTTGAACCGCATCCGGCAGATCATCGCGATCAATTTGCCGCTAGGCCTGATCGTCGTGATCGTCGGCGGCACGGGACGGTATTGGGGGTAGCTTCTTCCCTCTCCCCGCTTGCGGGGAGAGGTGAAGCGAGCTCAAATCGTCTGATTGTATTCGCCGACTTCCGGATGCGTGCGCAGCACGCCGTCGACCGCCTTGAACATGTCGCGCATGCGCTGCTCGGACGCCGGGCTCTCGACCACCACGACCAGCTCCGGCTTGTTCGACGACGCGCGCACCAGGCCCCAGGTGCCGTCCTCGACGGTGACGCGCACGCCGTTGACCGTGACGACGTCGCGGATCGCCTGGCCCGCGACCTTGTCGCCCTTCGCCTTTGCTTCGACGAAGTGCTTCACCACCGCGTCGACGATGCCGTATTTCTTTTCGTCGTCGCAGTGCGGCGACATGGTCGGCGAGCCCCAGGTCTTCGGCAGCGCCTTGCGCAGGTCGGCCATGGTCTTGTCCGGGTTGCGGTCGAGCATGTCGCACACCGCCAGGCCGAAGATCGCGCCGTCGTCATAGCCGCGGCCGAACGGCTTGTTGAAGAAGAAATGGCCCGACTTCTCGAAGCCGGCGAGCGCGCCGAGCTCGTTGACGCGCCGCTTGATGTAGGAGTGGCCGGTCTTCCAGTAGTCGGCCTTGACGCCGTTCGCCTTCAGCACCGGATCGGTGTTGAACAGGCCGGTGGACTTTACGTCGACGACGAAGGTCGCGCCCTTGTGCGTCTCCGACATCCAGCGCGCCAGCATCACGCCGACCTTGTCCGAGAAGATCTCTTCGCCCTCATTGTCGACGACACCGCAGCGGTCGCCGTCGCCGTCGAAGCCGAGCGCGACGTCGGCCTTGTGCTTGAGCACCGCATCGCGCATCGCGTGCAGCATCTTCATGTCTTCGGTGTTCGGATTGTAGTTCGGGAAGGTGTGATCGAGCTCGCAGTCGAGCGGGATCACCTCGCAGCCGACCGCCTCGAGGATCCGCGGGGCGAAGGCGCCCGCGGTGCCGTTGCCGCAGGCGGCGACGACCTTCAATTTGCGCTTGATCTTCGGCCGGTTGGTGAGATCGGCGATGTAGCGCTCGGGGAAGTTCTCGACAAAGACGTAGGAGCCGCCGCCCTTCAGGTCGAACTTGGCGCCGAGCACGATCTCCTTCAGCCGCGTCATCTCGTCGGGACCGAAGGTGAGCGGGCGGTTGGCGCCCATCTTCACGCCGGTCCAGCCATTGTCGTTGTGCGAGGCCGTGACCATGGCGACGCAGGGCACGTCGAGCGCGAACTGCGCGAAATAGGCCATCGGCGTCATGCAGAGGCCGATGTCGTGCACCTTGCAGCCGGACGCGAGCAGGCCGGAGATCAGCGCCATCTTCACCGAGGCGGAATAGCCGCGGAAATCGTGGCCGGTGACGATCTCCTTCTTCACGCCCATCTCGCCGATCAGCGTGCCGAGGCCCATGCCGAGGGCCTGCAGGCCCATCAGGTTGATTTCTTTCTCCAGCAGCCAGCGCGCGTCATATTCACGGAAGCCGGTCGGCTTAACGAGCGGCGTCGACTCGTAGGCATAGGTGTTCGGCTTGAGCGCGGGCTTGGGCGTCGGAAACATCAGGTCCTCGGGGAAGGAGCGGTAAACGCTGGCGGGGGTCAGATAGCCTAACGCGGCACCCCGGCAAAGTGGTTCCCGAAGACGGTCATTCCAAGGCGAAGCGGCGCTATTGCTCCATCACCAGCCGGCCGCCGGCGACCTCGTAGCGCTTGAGGCGAGAGAGAAAGGCCATGCCGAGCAGGTTGCTGCCGAGGATCTCGTCCGGCAGCACCATGGCGCGTACGTCGTGGACCGTGATGCCGCCGACCTCGATGCGGTCGACCTTGACCGGCGCCGCCTTGACCTTGCCGTTCGCGGTCGAGACGACGGCGGTATAGTCCGCCGGCGTCGGATGCAGGCCGGCATTGGACGCGTCGGTCTCGCGCAGCACGACCACCGAGGCGCCGGTGTCGACCATGAAGTCGGTGAAGACGCCGTTGACCCGCGACTGGACGGCGAAGTGGCCGCTGCGGCCGGCCTCGACCGTCAGGCTGCGGCCGGAGGAGACGGGCTCGCGCGGGGATTGCGTGGCCGCGGACGCGACCGCCGCATGTGGCGACGCGGCGGCGATCTTGTCGACGTATTTGGCGGCATACCCGCCGCCGATCAGCAGCACGGCTGCAAAGAGGAGAAGACTGCGCATGCGAAGCCCCGGGTTTGCCCGGAGCTTGCAGGCGGCGCCG
>DASTGR010000145.1:0-4688 GCA_035718885.1 Pseudolabrys sp.
ACCATGTGCACGAGCTCGGCCTCGTCCGCCGCCGCCATGACGACGAAGTTCGGCAGGCAGCCGAGATAGGCGATGTCGAAGGAGCCTGCATGCGTCGGGCCGTCGGCGCCGACGAGGCCGGCGCGGTCGATGGCAAAACGCACCGGCAGCTTCTGGATGGCGACGTCGAGCACGACCTGGTCGTAGGCGCGCTGGAGGAACGTCGAGTAGATGGCGCAGAACGGCTTGATGCCTTCGGTCGCGAGGCCGGCGGCGAAGGTCACCGCGTGCTGCTCGGCAATGCCGACGTCGAAGGTGCGCTCGGGGAAAGCCTTCTCGAACAGGTCGACGCCGGTGCCCGACGGCATGGCCGCGGTGATGGCGACGATCTTGTCGTCCTTCTTCGCTTCCTTGATCAGGCTCTCGCCGAACACTTTCGTGTATTGCGGCGCGCCGGGCTTCGACTTCGCCTGCGCGCCGGTCGCGACGTCGAACTTGACCACGCCATGATACTTGTCGGCGGAGTTCTCGGCCGGGCCGTAGCCTTTGCCCTTCTGCGTCACGACATGGATCAGGATCGGGCCGAAATCGGCGTCGCGCACGTTGCGCAGCACCGGCAGGAGATGATCGAGGTTATGGCCGTCGATCGGGCCGACGTAATAGAAGCCGAGCTCCTCGAACAAAGTGCCGCCGGTGACGTAGCCGCGCGCGTGCTCGACGGCGCGGGTGATGGCGCGGTCGAGCGCCTTCGGCAGGTGGTGCGTGAGCTGCTTGCCGACGTCGCGAAGTTTCAAATAGGTGCGGCCGGAGGCGAGACGCGCGAGATAGGCCGACATGGCGCCGACCGGCGGCGCGATCGACATCTCGTTGTCGTTGAGGATCACGATCAGGCGCTCGTTGCGCGCGCCGGCATTGTTCATGGCCTCGTAGGCCATGCCGGCGGACATCGCGCCGTCGCCGATCACGGCAATCACATTGTTCTTGTTGCCGGTCATGTCGCGCGCAACGGCCATGCCGAGCGCGGCGGAGATCGAGGTCGAGGAATGCGCCGCGCCGAACGGGTCGTATTCGCTCTCGGCGCGCTTGGTGAAGCCGGACAGGCCGCCGCCCTGGCGCAGCGTGCGGATGCGGTCGCGCCGGCCGGTCAGGATCTTGTGCGGGTAGGCCTGATGGCCGACGTCCCAGATCAGCTTGTCGTCGGGCGTGTCGAACACGTAGTGCAGCGCGACCGTGAGTTCCACGACGCCGAGGCCCGCGCCGAGGTGGCCGCCGGTGGCGGCGACGGCATCGACCATCTCGCTGCGCAGTTCATCGGCCAGCTGCCGCAATTGCTCGGCGGACAGGTTCTTCAGGTCGCTGGGAAAACGGACGCGGTCGAGCAGCGGGGTCTTGGACACGTCTGACAAAACTTCACTCCGGACAAGGGGTCGGGCCGCGTCTCTTAGCCCTGCGCGGTCGGTTCCAATTGGGCAAGACTTACACCAAATCGGCGCTTTCGGGCAATTCGGCGGCTGGGATTAAGCTTTCGGACCTGCTTCCGCCCGCTGGGGCAGAGCGTCGGGGCCGCAGCAGATCAGGTAGTAGTCATATGCCGCTCCGGCCCGCTCATTGGCCATCAAGAACTGGAAATGGGCCCGAAAGAAGCGCCAACGGCGCCGTCCGAACCCTTCCGGATGCCAAAGGTCGCGAAAACTCACCGGCACCACCAAGGGGTTGCGCCGGCGCGGCCCGCAATCAAGGCCGTGATCGGCGATCGGGTCGAACGGCCACAGGTTCATGATGTCGTGGCGCGACTGGAAGTCGACCCAGACGATCTGATCCGAGACGGCAAGGCGCATGAGGCGCTCGCGAAACCACTGGGCGCGGGCGTGGAAGCCGATGATCGGCAGGTTCGCGCCGATCGTCAGGAGCCGGAGCTTGGGCCCATGGCCGCCGAGCCCGGGATCGGAGGCGAGCGCGCGGTCGAGGACATCGACGGCAAGGAACGAGCCGGAGGAGTGGCCGACCACGACAACCTCGTCGGCATCGCTCGTTTTGACCGCGTCGACAAGATAGCGAGCGAACAGGTCGAGCCGCGCCTCCCAGTCCGGGCGCTTGCGATGCGCGAACTGCCAGGTCGAGGCAATGTCGTCGCAAAGATAGAGAAGGTAGGTGTGCCTCTCGGTGATCCTGAGCGCACCGGCGAAGGCGATGAGGCCGAGCGCGGCGCCGAGAGCGTTCGCGATCCATCTCGGGACGTACCACGCGGCCAGCTTCGCGGCCCCGGCGCCGACGATGGCGCCGAACATCAGCCACAGGGTCATCAGCACCATCGGATAGAGCACGAACAGGCCGAAGCGCCAGTGTGCCTTGATGAGGCGCCAGATCACACCGTGTGCGATCGCATGCACCATCGCGCCATACATCGCCGCGATCTTCCACCACCACGGCCGCGCAAAGTCCGCGCGGATGATGTCCTCCCAGCGCAGGAACATGTAGCGCGTCGCCACGTCCCAGCCGGGCCCGTGCGTGTCGGCGGTCCAATTGGTGATGTAACGATCCGGGTCGTGCGCCGGCTTGCCGACCGTGCCGGTCAGGCCGTAGAGCGCGAGCGTCTTGCGGAACTCCTGCCGGAACATCCGGTAGTATTCCGGCAGGCCGCGCGGATCGTAACCTTGGACGTAAACGACGAGACGGCGCCGTACCGTCACGGCATCAGTCCACGTCGAGCGGCTCGCTGCCGGTCGGCTTGCCGCCGGCATTGAGCGTGATCTTCTCAACGCGCGCTTCGGCCTGCTTCAGGAGCTCTTCGCAGCGCGCCTTCAGCGTTTCGCCGCGCTCGTACATGGCGACCGACTGTTCGAGCGGCACCTTGCCGCCCTCGAGTTCGCGCACGATCTGCTCGAGCTCCGCGATCGCCGTCTCGAAGGGCATGGTCTTGACGTCGGTATTGGTCTTTTCGGCCATCTCTCTCATCCGGCGATTCAGCTCAGGGTGCAGTTTAGGGGGTGGCGCGCAGGCAGGATAGGGCGGTTACCGGGCGCCGGAGCGCCGCCAGCGCCAGGCCGAGTAACCCGCGATCAGCCCGCGCGGCAACAGCCGCGGCAGCAAGGTGACGACGCGGTTGCCGAAGCCCGGCACGACAATGCGGTGGCCGCCCAGGAAGCCTTCATAGCCCTCGCGCGCGACCCGCTCGGCCGAGCGCGCCAGGAACGACGGGAAATAGCCGCGCGGAATGCCGGCGCGGGCGAAGAACTGCGTCGGCACCGGACCCGGGCACAGCGCGCAGACGCGCACGCCGTCCTCCTTCAGCTCCTGGTGCATGGCCTCGCTGAACGACACGGCGAAGGCCTTGCTCGCATGGTAGACGGCCATGCCGGGCCCGGGCAGGAAGCCGGCGATCGAGGCGACGTTGAGGATGCCGCCTTTGTTGCGGACGATGTCGGGGATGAACCGCAGCGTCAGATCGGTCAGGGCGCGGGTGTTGAGATCCACCATGGCGAGCTGCTGCGCGAGGTCGAGCCTGGCGGCGTCGCCGAGGAGGCCGAAGCCGGCATTGTTGACGAGGATCGATATGGACAGGCCGCGCGCTCGCAGCTCCGCCGCGAGGCCGGCGACGCCGTCGCCCGAGCCGATGTCGGCGGCGATCACGGCGGGCCGCGGCCGTCCCGAACCGGCGATCGAGTCGGCCAGTGCGGCGAGCTCGGCCTCCCGCCGCGCGGTCAGCACCAGCGGATGACCACGCCGGGCGAATTCGCGCGCCAGCGCCGCGCCGATGCCCGACGAGGCGCCGGTGATCAGGCATAGGTGGTCCGACGCGGGTGACATAAGGCGATGAATGCTCGATATTCGCGGTCAGGGCAATGAGGGAAGGGCGCGTGGCCGATCTCGAGGGAAAAATCGTTCTGGTGACCGGCGCGGCCGGCGCCATCGGCGCAGCCATCGCCGCCGCCATTCGTGAGGCCGGCGGTACCGCGATCGCCACGGACCTCAAGGCGGGTAACGGCGTCGATCACGCGCTCGACGTCACAAGCGAGCAGAGCTGGCAGGCAGTCGCGGCCAAGGTCGAGGCGTCGCACGGCCGGCTCGACGGCCTCGTCAACGCCGCCGGTATCGCCGTCGTCGCGAACATCGAGAAGACCGACTTCGCCACATGGAAGCGCGTCATCTCCGTTAATCTCGACGGCACCTTCCTCGGCTGCAAATACGCGTTTCCGCTTCTGCGCAAGAAGGGCGGCGCGATCGTCAACATGTCGTCGGTGCTCGGCCTGATCGGCGGGCCGAACCTCGCCGCCTACAGCGCCTCGAAGGGCGGCGTCTCGCTCCTGACGAAATCGGTCGCGCTCTATGGCGCGCGCTATAAGCCCGCGGTGCGGGCGAACGCCCTGTGCCCGGCCTTCATCGCCGGTCCGATGGTCGACGAGATCGCCGGCGGCACGAAGAATCCCGATGCCGTGAAGCAGAAGCTCGCGCTCGACATTCCGCTCGGCCGCCTCGGCGCGCCGGAAGAGGTCGCGTCCGCCGCGGTCTATCTGTTGTCGGATGCGTCGGCGTTCATCACCGGCGCCGATGTGCCGGTCGATGGCGGCCTGACGGCGCGGTGAGATTGTAGCCGCGCGCGCCGCTCGCTCTCTTCACCTCTCCCATAGGGAGAGGTCGACGCGCGAAGCGCGGCGGGTGAGGGGTTAGGGAAATCGAGAGTCAGGAACCCCCTCACCCCATCCCTCTCC
>DASTGR010000146.1:0-2724 GCA_035718885.1 Pseudolabrys sp.
GCGGACAAGAACGGCCTCGTCCGCTCGTTGTGCGGGGCCTATGAGCGCGAAGCGATCCGCCCGCACGTGCTCGGCAGGTTCTCCGACATGCTCGTCGCCGCCGAGACCCATCCGGCAATGCTCCTCTACCTCGACAATGCGCGCTCGTTCGGCCCCGCCTCGATCGCCGGGGAGCGTCAGCATAAAGGCCTCAACGAGAACCTCGCGCGCGAGATCATGGAGTTGCATACGCTCGGCGTACGCTCAGGCTATACGCAGGCCGACGTAACGAGTTTCGCCAAGGTCATCACCGGCTGGAGCATGTATCCGCCGAAACGCTTTCCCGAACGCGGCGGCGAATTCTGGTTCAATCAACGCATGCACGAACCGGGCGCGCAGACCGTGCTCGGCAGAAGCTTCGCGCAGGACGGATTCACGCAGGGCCGCGCCGTGCTCGACATGCTGGCGCATCATCCGGCGACGGCGACACATATCGCCACCAAGCTCGTCAAACATTTCGTCGCCGACGAGCCGCCGGCCGCGCTCGTCGACCGGCTGGCCAAACGGTTCCGCGACAGCGGCGGCGACCTCGCCCAGGTGACCGAAGCACTCGTCACGGCGCCGGAGGCGTGGGCGGCGGCGCGTACCAAACTCAAGAAGCCTGGCGAGTGGACCGTCGCCGCCATGCGCGCGAGCGGCCTGCAAATCCGTGACGTGCGCCGCGTCATCAATACGCAGAACATGCTGGGTGAGCCGCTGTGGCGGCCGCCCGCGCCGAAAGGCTTCTCCGACGACAGCGCCGCCTGGGTCGACGGACTTGCCGAACGCCTCGACGTCGCCAACCAGATCGGGCGTCTCGTTGGCAACGCCGGCGCCGAGCCGGACGCGATGATCGACGCAGCCCTCGGGGCCCTCGCCTCGCCGGAGACGCGCGAAACCGTGCGCCGCGCCGAGAGCCGGCCGCAGGCGCTCGCGCTCCTCCTGATGTCGCCCGAATTCCAGAGACGGTAAAATCCATGCGCAACATCTTCCATGCCCCGTCCCGCCGCGAACTTCTGCTCGCCTCCGGTGTCCTGTTCGCCTGGGCGCATATGCCCCGCGCCGCGCGCGCCGAGGGCCGCGACCCGCGCTTCCTGACGATCGTGCTGCGCGGCGCGCTCGACGGCCTTGCCACGGTGGCGCCGGTCGGCGATCCGGATTGGGTGCGGCTGCGCGGCGAAGACGCGCTGACGCTCGATGGCGCTGCAAGAGCCTTGCCGCTCGATAATTTCTTCGCGCTCAATCCGGCGATGCCCAATCTGGCGCGCATGTATGGCGCCGGCCACGCAACCATCGTCCACGCCGTCGCCTCGCCCTATCGCGAGCGGTCGCATTTCGACGGCCAGGATGTGCTCGAAAGCGGCCTCACCAAGCCGGGCGCTGCCGATACTGGCTGGCTCAACAGGGCCTTGGCCACTTTGGCGCCAGCCGAACGCGCCCGCCGCGGCAAGGAAGCCTTCGCCGTCGGACCGGTGACGCCGCTCGTCGCGCGCGGACCCGCGCCGGTCATGTCGTGGACGCCGCCGAAACTGCCGCCCGCGACCGACGATACCGTGATGCGGCTTCTCGCGCTTTATCGCCACACCGATCCGACGCTCGCTCGCGCGCTCGAGGAGCGCGTCGATATTGCCGCGATCGCGCGCGCTGGCGGCATGGACATGCGCCCGCAGAAGGCCGGCAAGCCGCAGCAAGGCGTGCCTGGCGCCGCCATCAAGACCTACTTCGCCGACTCGGCCGGCGCGGCCGCGAAATTTCTCGCGCGCGACGACGGCCCACGCATCGGCGCCCTCGCCTTCGACGGCTGGGATACGCACGCCAATGAAGGCGCGGCGAACGGCCGCCTCGCGCTTCTGCTTGGCGCACTCGACGGCGCGCTGGCGGCGATCGAGACCGGCATGGGCCCCGCGTGGAACGAGACGGTCGTCGCAGTCGTCACCGAGTTCGGCCGTACCGCGCGCATCAACGGCACCGAGGGCACCGACCACGGCACCGCGACCGTTGCGCTGCTTGCCGGCGGCGCGCTCAAGGGCGGCCGCGTCGTCGCCGACTGGCCGGGCGTCGCCGAGGCGAAGCTCTACGAGAGCCGCGATCTCAAGCCCACGACCGACCTGCGCGCGGTCCTCAAAGGCGTGTTGCGCGACCACGTCCGCGTCGATGCGCGGGCGCTCGACGACCAGGTCTTCCCCGGCAGCGCCGGCGTGAAGCCGATGGGCGGGCTGGTTGTGACGTGAGCAGCAGTCACACTCGCTTCACCTCTCCCATAGGTCGGCGCACGCAGTGCGCCGGGTGAGGGGTTACAGCATCCGAGAGTCAGGAGCCCCCTCACCCCGACCCTCTCCCGAAGGGGGAGAGGGAGCGCTCAGTGCTTGCGGCGACGTCGCGGCTAGCGCTCCGTCTCCTTCAGGATCCAGGCGTAATAGTCGGCGTCGACGCTCTCGACCGGCACGACCATGATCGAGGGCGTCTCATAGGGGTGCGCCTCCTTCACCGCCTGCCGCAGCGGTTCGGCGAGGCTCGCGCGCGTCTTGAAGATCGCCACCGCCTCCTCGGCCCGCTCCAGCTTTCCCTGCCACCAATAGTGCGAAACCATGCCGGGCACGATGTTGACGCAGGCGGCCAGCCGGCGCTCGACCAGGGCGCGGCCGGAGCACTCCGCCTCGACAACGGAGGCCCAGGTCGTATACACGAGCACCGCGCGTTCCATTG
>DASTGR010000147.1:0-13658 GCA_035718885.1 Pseudolabrys sp.
TGCGCCAGCTCTTCGCCGCCTATGTCGAGGCCAAGCAGCGGCAGAACGTGCTCGACTATGACGACCTGCTCTTGTGCTGGGCCATGATGATGGCCGAGCGGGCAATCGCGGACCACGTCGGCGAACGCTTCGACCACGTACTGGTCGACGAATATCAGGACACCAACCGGCTCCAGGCGCGCATCCTGCTCGGGCTCAAGCCCGATGGCCGCGGCCTCACCGTGGTCGGCGACGACGCGCAGTCGATCTACTCGTTCCGCGCCGCGACGGTGCGCAACATTCTTGATTTCCCGGGGCACTTCCGGCCGAAGGCGACCGTCGTCACGCTGGAGCAAAATTACCGGTCGACGCAGCCGATCCTCGCCGCCTCGAACGCGGTGATCTCGCTTGCCGCCGAACGCTACTCGAAGAACCTGTGGTCGCACCGCGAAGCAGCCGACAAGCCGCGGATCGTCAATGTCGCGGACGACGTCGCCCAGGTGGGTTACATCGTCGACACCATCCTGGAGAACCGCGAGTCCGGCATTCCGCTGAAAGCGCAGGCGGTGCTGTTCCGCACGTCGAGCCATTCCGGCGCGCTCGAAGTCGAGCTGACGCGGCGTAACATCCCCTTCGTGAAGTTCGGCGGCCTGAAATTCCTCGAAGCCGCGCACGTCAAGGACGTGCTCGCCGTGCTGCACTGGGCGCAGAACCCGCGCGACCGCGTCGCCGGCTTCCGCGTGCTGCAATTGCTGCCCGGCATCGGGCCGGCGACAGCGGCGCGCGTCCTCGACCATCTGGCCGGCGGCGAACTCCGCGACTTCAACGCGCCGGCGGCAGCCGCCGCGGCCTGGCCGGATTTCGCCGACACGATCGAGGGCGTGCGCCGCGGCGACGCCGGCTGGCCCTCGGAATTGGAAGCGATCTGCCGCTGGTACGCGCCGCATCTCGCGCGCGCCTATGACGACGCGACTTTACGCGAAGCCGATCTCGCGCTACTGACGCAGATCGCCGCCAGCTATCAGAGCCGCGAACGCTTCCTCACCGAGATGAAGCTCGACCCGCCCGACGCCACCAGCGACGAGGCGGGGCCGCCCTTGCTCGACGAGGACTACTTGATCCTCTCGACCATTCATTCGGCCAAGGGTCAGGAGTGGAAGGCGGTGTTCGTGCTCAACGCCGTCGATGGCTGCATCCCGTCCGACCTTTCGGTGCGCACCGCGCCGGAGATCGAGGAAGAGCGCAGGCTTCTCTATGTCGCGATGACGCGCGCCAAGGATCAGCTGCACATGATGGTGCCGCAGCGATTCTTCGTGCACCAGCAGCGCGGAATGGGCGACCGCCACGTCTATGCGCAGCGCACGCGCTTCATTCCGCCGGCGCTGCTGAAGCTGTTCGAAGTGTGCGCCTGGCCGATCGCTGCGAGCGACAAAGGCGCCGCGAAGCCGGCCGCCGGCGCGGCCGACGTGCGCGGCAAGATGCGCCGCATGTGGGGCTGATGTCCGCTCTCCCCGGCTTCGTGAGCGGCGCGCTTCATGCGAAGCTCGAAAACGTCTCCCGCACCGATCTCAAGGCGCGCGCGCAGCGCATGTCCGACAGCTACCGGGGCGGCGGCACGAGCGCCGTGATCCGCTCCGACCTCGACGCGCTCGCCTACGCCATCGTGCGCATGCCGGCGACTTACGTCGCCGTGCGCGCGGCGCTGGCGCAGACGGCGCAGATCGTCCCCGACTTCGGGCCGCGGACGCTGCTCGATGTCGGCGCCGGCCCCGGCACCGCGACCTGGGCAGCATGCGATGCGTGGCCGTCGCTCGAGCGGGCGACGCTCATCGACGACAATCCGCATCTGCTGGCCTTGGCGCAGGCGATGCAGGCCTCATTGGACATCTCGGCGCAGCGCAGCGCGATGGCTGCCGCGCTCCCCGATGCCGCGAGCGCCGACGTCGTGCTGGCAAGCTACGTCCTCACCGAACTGCCGGATGCGTCATTGCGCGCGACGCTCGATCGCCTCTGGGACAAGGCCGAACGCCTGCTCGTCATCGTCGAGCCCGGCACGCCGGACGGGTTCAAGCGCATTCTCGCCTGCCGCGACGCGTTGATCGCCCGCGGCGCACAGATCGTCGCGCCCTGCTCGCACGAAGGCGGCTGCCCTCTCGCCGACGGCCCACGCTGGTGCCATTTCAGCGCCCGCGTGCCGCGCAGCCGCGACCACTTGCTGGTCAAGGATGCGAACGTGCCCTTCGAGGACGAGAAGTTCTCATACCTCGTCGCCGGCAAAGGCTTCCCGCCGCTCGACCGCGGCCGACGCATCCTGGCGACGCCGAAGGTCGACAAGAGCGCCGTGACGCTCACTGTGTGCACGCCGGATGTGCCGGAGCAGCGCCGCGTCGCGCGCGGCGACAAGGATGCCTACCGGGCGGCCAAGCGGCTCGACTGGGGCGACGCGATCTGAGGCAAACAGATCGCGAACGAGTTGATTAAAATTTTAAGCAACCTCCAGGCGAGTACGAACGGCCCCGTACAGCAGGCCCGGCGCCATCGTCGCAAGTCCCTGATATGCAGAACGAAATAGCCCGCTCGCGGCCCGCTAGGACACGACCTTCTTGCCGATCCAGAGCCCTATCGCGAGCGCGCCCAGGAACAGAACGAGGAAGATGCCGAACAGCCATTGCGCAATCGTCGACGCCGCAGCGGAGATGTCGGTGAAGCCGAAGATCGCGGCGACGATCGCAATGATCAGGAAGATGAAAGCCCATCTCAGCATGGCAGGAGTTCCCTCGGTCGGCTGAAGAACGAGCGACCCCGCCGCCGGGTTCCATCAGCGCTTGAGCAACGGCACGACCCCTTCCGCCGACATCGCACGCGGATCGCGCGGGCCCCAGCGGCCGGCCTCCACCTGCGCCAGGAATTCGCCGACGACGCGGTTGAACAGGTCGGGCTCCTCGAGGTTCACGACGTGGCCGGTTTTGGGAAACATGACCAGCCCCGAGGCGGCGAGCGTCTGCTTCATGAACAGGCCCGGCTCGATGCAGCGATCGTCCTCGTCGCCGACCACGATCAGCGCCGGCGTCGCAAGCTTGCGTATTTCGGACTCGAAATCGTAGACCGACGGCCGCCCGCCCTGGAACCCGCGCGACATGTGCGCCGAGCCCATGGCGTCGTGCTCGGCCAGCCGCGCGACAAACTCCGCATAGCCGCGCGGGTCCTTGACCAGGAACGGGATGCGGCTCGCGCTGGCGCCATAGGTGCGCGCGATTTCGGCCGAGCCTTTCTGCGCGAAGGTGTCGCCGATCGTGCGTGAGTGCTTGCGGAAATTCTCCGTGTACCAGCGTTCGCTGCCCGAACCGGCGCCGGCGAGGACCATCGAGCGCACGCGCGCCGGATGATTGAGCGCGACCTGGAGCGCGGTGTAACCGCCCATCGACAGGCCGATGAGATGCACCTTGTCGATCTTGAGGTGATCGAGCACGGCGACGGCGTCGCGCATGACATGCTCGTAGCTGTAGGCGTTCGCATCGGCCGGCACGTCGGACGGCGTGTAGCCGCGCGCGGAGTATGTGATGCAGCGATGGCGCTTGCCGAACTCGCGCAGCTGCGGCTCCCAGCCGCGCCAGTCGGAGGCGAACTCGTGGATGAACAGGATCGGCGTGCCCTGCCCGACCTCTTCGTAATAGAGCTTCACCTTATCGGGCGTCGTTAAGTAGGGCATCGACGAATCTCCTTCAATATCGGCACAGCTTCTCACCGTCATCCTGAGGTGCGAGCGTAGCGAGCCTCGAAGGATGACGGCGGAAAAGTCGGGGCCGTCGCCCTTCGAGGCTCGGCGCCATGCGCCGAGCACCTCAGGGTGACGGAGAGAGTCAAAACAAATCCAGATACTCTTTCTGCTCCCACGGCGTCACGTCGGGCGTATCGGGCGCTTCCTTGGCGAAGCGGGCGGCCTCCGCCTCCTTGATATGCGCATAATAGTCGATGAAGCCCCCGCCGAAACCGGCGCGGAAGCAGTCGTCGGCGCCCAGCGCCGCGCAAGCCTCTCCCAACGACTTCGGCAAGAGCGGCGCGTCGGTGTCGTAGGGTGTATCGGCGGACGGACCGGGATCGAGCTTGCGCGCAAGGCCGTCGAGCCCGGCGTGGATCTGCGACGCCATGTAGAGATACGGGTTCGCGGCCGGCTCGCCGACGCGGTTTTCCAGATGCGTCGCCGCGTCGCCCGGCTGGCCGAGCAAGCGCAGCATGACGCCGCGATTGTCGCGGCCCCAGATGGCGCGGTCGGGCGCCAGCGAATAGGCGCGGTAGCGCTTGTATCCGTTCACGGTCGGCGTGGTGAACGCGGCCGCCGCGCGCGCATGCGCGAGCAGGCCGCCGAGGAAGTGTTGCCCGACAGTCGAGAGCCCGTCGGCGGCGACGAAGGCGTTGCGCTTCGTCTTCTTATCGATCAGCGACTGATGCAGGTGCCAGCCGCTCGACATGACGTGCGGCAGCGCCGGCCGGCACATGAAACTCACGAGCAGACCGTGACGCCGCGCGATCTGCTTCACCGCGGCGCGGAACAGGATCATCGTGTCGGCTGCGGCCAGCCCCGGCTGCGGCCGAAAGGTGAACTCGCATTGGCTCGGGCCCAATTCGATCTCGACCGAGCGCAGCGGCAGGTCGAGCGCGACGACGCCGCGGCGCAAGGGCGCGATCGCCTCGTCGAGCATGTCGAAACGCGTCTCGGTGAGATACTGATAGCCTTGCGTCAGCAGGCTCACTTCAGGCGCCTCCGGCGGCCAGGTGGCGTCGGCCGGCGCGAGGCGCGGGTTCTCGATCCTGAACAGATGGAATTCGACCTCGAGCCCGGCGAGATAATCGTAGCCGCGCTCAGCAAGCCTCTTCAGCGCGTCGCGGTAGAGCGCGCGCGTCGAGAACGGCACCGGCTTGCCGTTGGTGAAGTAGATGTCGCAGAGAATCCAGCCGGTCTTCTCCGCCCATGGCAGGACACGGAAGGTGCCGGGATCGGCGACCATCATGAAATCGGCGCCGCCCTGCATCTCCGGCATGTCGAAGCCGCCGCCGGCGGAGAACACCGGAAACACGCTCTTGTGCGCTGTGTCCTTGGCGAGCAGCGTCGTCGTCATACCGACGCCGGTGCGCAGCGCGCCGATCGCGTCGGCGGCGAGCAGCGTCTTGCCGCGCAGCACGCCGTGCTGGTCGGCGAAGGAGAAGCGCACCAGCTCGAGCTTGTTCGCCTTGATCGCGCGCTCGACCTCGCGCGCCATCCGCGCCTGCTCGGCCGACCACAGGCCGTGGCGTTCGACGAAGGACGCTGAGGACTTGGCGGGTTTACGCGCGGGCATTCAACACCGTCAGGCGATCCAGCTCGCGCCCTGGCGCTTGTCGGCTTCCGAGCGCTCGCGGTAGCCCTGCAAATCGGCAGTCGGGCCGATGCCGTCGACCGCGAGCGGACCGGTGATGGCGGCCGCGGACGCCTCGTCGAGCACCATGATCGGCTTCTCGCCCTTGCCCGCATCCTCGATCGCCTGCCGCAGCAATTTCCGATAGGCGACGATCGCCTTGTCCGACGTGCCGAGGTGCTCCTGCGTGCGATCCTGGATCTCGCCCATCGACTCGCACGCCCACTGGTCGTGCACATTGATGTCGGCGCCCATGCCCGTGAACGTGTCGTGCTCCTGCTCGTGCGGATCGAAACCGTAATCGTTGCTCTTGTTGCGGTTCGGCACGTAGTCCGGCAGCGAATAAAGCTGGAGCCGCTGCCGGCGCATCTCGTCCTTGTCGACCGGCTCGCCGAACGAGGTGAAGATCGCGTACCAGTAGTGCTTGGTGTCGTCGACCGGCACGTGCCACTGCGTGATCGTCATCTCGCGGCTCATCGGGATGACGAAGGCGTTCGGGAACATCAGGTTCGTGACGCGCACATGCGTACTGGTGTCGCTGATCGCGCGCGTCGTGACGAGACGGAAACCGTAATCCGTCGGCTCGACGTCGATGCGCGGGCGCGTGAACTCGCGCATGATCCGCGACATCGGCATGTCCGAGTCGCGCGTGACGTCGCGGAACACCTTGCCGTAGCTCTTCGTCGGATCGTCGTCGTGGAAGAAGCGGTGCAGGAACGAGGTGTGCACCGGGTCGATGCCGACTTCGAGCGATTGCAGCCAATTGCAGTCGATCAGGCCTTTGAACGCAAAGGTGTGGCTGTCGGGCGCGACGAAGCAGTCGAACGCCGGCAGCGCCGGCGGCGCGCCCGGGCCCATATAGGCGAACAGGATGCCGCTCTTCTCGACCACCGGATAGGATTTCTGCTGGATGTTGGCGCAGAGGTTGCTGTCGCGCGGCTCGGCCGGCGTCTCCAGGCATTTGCCGTTCACGTCGAACAGCCAGCCGTGGAACGGGCAGCGCAGACCGCCATCCTCGAGACGTCCATAGGCGAGGTCGGTGCCGCGATGCGGGCAGTGGCGCCCGACGAGGCCGTAGCGGCCGCGCTCGTCCTTGAAGATCACGAGGTTCTCGCCGAACAGGCGGATTGCCTTGATCGGGCGGTTGCCGTCGAGCTCCGCGACCAGCGCCGCCGGCTGCCAGTAGCGCCGCATCAGATCGCCGGCGGGCGTGCCCGCGCTCGTGCGCGTGATGAGGTCGTTCTGCTCCTGGCTCAGCATGAGGGCTCCGACGCTTTCCTGACCGAAAGTCGGACACCAGATTAATTCGCAATCGGCCCGCCGTCGAATGCCGGCGCAAACGAAAACGGCCGGCGCTAAGGCCGGCCGTCTTCTCTCTGGTCATCACAGGGCCGCGCCGAAGGCGCGTGACCCGGTGATCCCGATAAGGCGGGCACGGTGCCCTCCTAAAACGAGATGGCCGGGACAAGCCCGGCCATGACATCGTTCTGTAACTTGGCAGAGAAAATTCAGCCCGCCAATCGCGCGCCCCAGCCGCTATCGATCCGGCGGCGCCAGGCCGTCTGGCGCAGACCGAGGAGCCGCTGCGCGGTCGTGCGCGCTTCGGCGCGGGTCGAGGCGGAGCAGGTGCGGTACTCGAGATCGGAGACACGCGACATCAGCGGCTGCTTGCGGAAGAGCCGGGCGAAGGTGCCGACGCCGCCGTTGAGCTTGAGCTCGGTCAAGGCGCTGGCGACGTTTTTCGCATGGCCGAAAGCGACGACGCGCCCGGTCATCGTATGACGGACCTCGTACACGCCCGGGCCGATCGGGGCCTCGACCGTGCCGCCGCTCTGCGCGTCAGGGAAACGCTTCCAGCTGCTCCAGATCTGCATACGGAATCTCTCGGTCTCGTGTTCAGGCCATGCCCAACGCGACAGGCCCTTATTCGTTCCGGACGGTCAATGGCCGGTGTGAATAATCAGCCATGCGCGGCCGCGCCGGTTTGACGTGGCGCAACATCTAGCCTTATCTAGCCTTGCCGTTTGTCAGGTGGTAGCCGCGGCCCTCTATCGATTCGATGGCCGGCCGCTATCAATGCCCCGGCAGGACCAGCACCTTCGGCTTGGCCGGCAGCGTGGCCTTCGACACAACCATGGTCGGCACTTCGTTGAAGGCGACGTCCCATTCCTGGCGCGCGCGCGACAGGAAGCGTTCCAATGTGTAGCTGCTGAAATAGTGCATCGGGATCATCAGCGGCGCCTTCAGCGACTTCAAGACGTCCATCATGCCTTCGAGGTCGAGCGTGTAGTTGCCGTCGACCGGAACGAACACGACGTCGATCTTGCCGATCTCGTTCAACTGCTGCTGCGTCAGCGTGTGATGCAGATGGCCGAGATGGGCGATGCACAGGTTCGCCGCCTCGAAGATGAAGATGGAATTGCCGTGCCGCTCGGTGCCGCCGTCATAGGTGCGGATGTTGGTCGGCACGTTGCGCACGCGCACGTCCTTGTAGGTCATGTCGATGCGCGCGGGCTTCTCGTCCTCGGCCCAGCCGTGCAGCACGTATTTGATGCCCGGCTCGGGATGCATCGTGTAGTGCGACGAATGCGCGTGGTTCATCGTCACGATGTCGGGCAGCGCGGGCGGCCGGACCCAGTCGTTGTAGTCGGTGGCGATCCGCACGCCCTCGGGCGTCTCGATCACGAAGGTGGCGTGGCCGACGAAGGTGAAACGCAGCTCGTTGCGCGCGAGCGCGGCGAGCCGCATGGCGGCGGGCTGGAAGACGGGCGAGCGCCCGGCGATGTAGCCCGGACAACTGATTTCCGTCATTTCGGGCTTTGAAGGCGCCGGCGCGGCGCCCTGTGCGAATGCTTGCGTCGCACCGGCGGCAAAAGCGAGCGCCGCGAAAAACGATTTCACCGCAATGCCGCGCATGAGATCACCCCGCACATCATCGGCGGAGCGAATCTGGCACGGCTCGAGGCCGCCGCGCCACTCCCTTCACGCGGAGTTGCGCGGACGGCCCTTAAGCGGCTTCAGTCGAAGTAGCGCGCCCGGTGCGCCACCGCCGAGACGATCAGGCCCTTCGGGGTCTGGACGATCCAGCGGCCGTCGATGCGGCGGATCGATTCGACGCGGCCGAGGCCGGGAAGGCTCGCGCCCGGAACGACCTCGTAGATTTCGCCGCGGCTTTCGACCAGCACGGCACCGCGGGCGGCGCCGCGCACATGCCAGTCGGGCACGACCAGCGGCCGCGGCAGGCTCTCGACCGCGGCGATTTGCTGCGGCCGCGGCTGCGGCAAAGGCGTCTGCTCGGCGAGCGCGGGGGCTTGCGCCGCGACGGTCTGCGGCGCGGAGATCGAGCCGGTCACCTCGGCGCTCGCCTGCGCCAGCGCGGCATTGCCCTTGGTGGTCGCGGCGGCGAGCTTCTCGTTCATGGTCTGGCTGAGTTTGGCCAGTTGCGCCGTTTGCGCGTGCGCCGACTTCGACGCCGCGTCGAGGCTCGTCTTCAGCGTCGACAGTTCGTCGCCGAGGCGCGCGATCGTCTGCTGCATGACCTTGCGTTCTTGCAGGCTCGAGACCTGGTCGTTCGAGTTCGACAGCGAATTGGCGGTGACCGCGCCGATTACCGCGCCGAGCGCGATGGCGACGGTGACCGAGGCGGCGAGCAGCGCCATGCGGCGGCGGCGCAGCGCCAGCCGCAGCGGGATGACGTTCGTCGTGGGTGCGATCGGCGAGTCGCTCGCGGCGACCGGTTCGGCCTTAGCCGTGGCCGCCTCGGTTTCGGCGGGCTCGTCGTCCTTCGCCGGCGAGATCGAGGCCGATTCGACCGACGGCAGCGCCTCGGCCTTTACGGCGGGCGTGTCGGCCGGCTGTTCGCTGGTGGATTTCTGGGTGTCTTCGCGGTCGGCCATTGGCCTGTCCCCCGTCCTGGTTCTTACCAAGCGGTAACCAGCTTCGGTTACCAACTCGTTACCACTACGGGCGCGTCGGCCAGTGGACCGTCAAAATCAGACGGCGAGGCCGCTCTGCGCGGCGAGCGCTTTCAAGGACACCATCGGGCGCGCACCAATGTGCTGGATCACTTCCGCCGCCGCGAGCCCGCCGAGGCGGGCGGCGGTCTTCACATCCTTGCCGCGCGCCAGGCCGACCAGGAAGCCGGCGGCAAACAGATCGCCCGCGCCGGTGACGTCGGCCACCTGCGCGATCGGCGCGGCCGGCACGGCCGTCATGACGTCCTTGTCGATGACGACGCAGCCCTTCTCGCTGCGCGTGACCACGGCGAGCTTGGCGTCCTTTTGCAGTGCCATCGAGGCGACCGCGAAATCCGCCGTCTCGTAAAGGCTGCGCAGCTCGTGCTCGTTGGCGAACACGATGTCGACCGTGCCCTTGCGGATGAGGTCGAGGAATTCGGCGCGATAGCGGTCGACGCAAAACGAGTCCGACAAGGTCAGCGCGACGCGGCGGCCGTTCTTGTGCGCGATGCCGGCAGCCTTGACGAAGGCCTCCTTCGCCTGCGGCGGGTCCCACAGATAGCCCTCGAGGTAGACGACCTCGGCGGCGGCGACCTGCGCCTCTTCGATGTCGGCGGGCCGCAGGTCCTGCGCGGCGCCGAGATAGGTGTTCATGGTGCGCTCGCCGTCCGGCGTCACCATGATGTAGCAGCGTGCCGTCGACGGCCCGCTCGTCGCCGGCTTCGTGTCGAAGGCAACGTTGATCGAACGGATGTCGTGCGCGAAGGCGCGTCCAAGCTCGTCGTCCCTGACCTTGCCGACGAAGGCCGCGCGCGCGCCGAAGCTCGCCACCCCGGCGATCGTGTTCGCCGCCGAGCCGCCGGAGGATTCCGTCGCCGGACCCATGGCGTCGTAGATCGCCTTCGCGCGCACCTCATCGATCAGCGCCATGGCGCCCTTGTTCATGCCCTGCGCCACCAGGAAATCGTCCTCGGCGCGGGCGATGACGTCGACGATGGCGTTGCCGATGCCGAGCACGTCGTAGCGGGAAGCGGTCATGGAAGGTCCTTTTGCGAGGCGCGGGCGCTCAAAGCGCGCGGCACTATAGCCATTGGCCTTTGCGAGGCAATGTTGGGCGCGGCATCGTCAGGACGGGCAAAAGCCCACGCCGGCGGGCCTTCGCGGCCCTAGTGAACCGGCGGCAGCCGCTTGAGCACTTCGAGGCTCCACCACAGGAAGTAACCGCCGATCAGAATGCCGATGGCCACCTTGATCAATTGGATGACGAGTTCGTCTTTGCTCATCGAAATTCCGCCTTCTGCCGCGTTTCGGATGGTTTCGGACCTCCTATAGTGCATCCGGGGTTGCGCGGTCCACGCGGCCATGCGATGTGGCCCGCCACAATCTCCTGGGAGTTAAGGCGATGGCGTTCAAGGAACGCGTGTTTTCCGGCGTGCAGCCGACAGGCAACCTGCATCTCGGCAATTACCTCGGCGCGATCACCAAGTTCGTGGCGCTCCAGGACAGCTACGACTGCATCTACTGCGTCGTCGACATGCACGCCATCACCGTCTGGCAGGAACCGGCCGAGCTCATGCATGCGACGCGCGAGGTCACCGCGGCCTACCTCGCCTGCGGCATCGACCCGAAGAAAAACATCGTCTTCAACCAGAGCCAGGTCGCCGAGCACTCCGAGCTCGCCTGGGTGCTCAACTGCGTCGCCCGCCTCGGCTGGCTCAACCGCATGACCCAATTCAAGGAGAAGGTCGGCAAGGACCGCGAGAACGTTTCGGTCGGTCTCTACGCCTATCCGACGCTGATGGCCGCCGACATCCTCGTCTACCGCGCGACGCACGTGCCCGTGGGCGAAGACCAGAAGCAGCACGTCGAGCTCGCCCGCGACATCGCGGTGAAGTTCAACAACGACTTCGGCGCGTCGGTCGCCGCGCATGGCTATGGCGACGGCTTCTTTCCACTGCCGGAGCCGCTGATCCAGGGCCCGGCGACCCGCGTGATGTCCTTGCGCGACGGCGCCAAGAAGATGTCCAAATCGGACCCGTCCGATTATTCGCGTATCAACCTGACCGACGACGCCGACGCGATCGCGCAGAAGATCCGCAAGGCCAAGACCGATCCCGAGCCGCTGCCGAGCGAGGAGAAGGGTCTCGACGCGCGCCCGGAAGCCGACAATCTCGTCGGCATCTACGCTGCGCTCAACGGCACGACCAAGGCGACCGTGCTCGGCGAGTTCGGCGGCGCGCAATTCTCGACTTTCAAATCCGCGCTGGTCGATCTCTCGGTCGCCAAGCTTGGGCCTATCGGCGCGGAGATGAAGAAACTGGTCAAGGATCCGGTCTACATCGACGGCATCCTTGCCGAAGGTTCCGACCGCGCCCGCGTCATCGCCGCCGACACCATGAAGGCGGTCAAGGACATCGTCGGCTTCGTGCGGCGGTAACGCCGCTTGTAAGCGCGGCGCCTGTCGTGGCACCCTTGGCGTCGTGCGCCGTGCTCCCGCGCGCACGGCAGGGGCGAGAATGAGCAAGCGGCGCAGCAACGAAGCCGGCCACAAGCGCAAATACCTCGTCGTCATCGATGACACCGAGGAATGCGACCGTGCCGTGTTCTGGGCCGCCAAGCGCGCCGCGCGCACGCAATCCCAGATCGTCATGCTGCGCGTCATCGAGCCGGGCGAGCGTAACCAGCAATGGCTCGGCGTCGCCGACATCATGAAGGCCGAGCAGACCGAGGCGGCGAACGCCGCGCTCGACAAGTTCACCAAGCGCATCCGCGAAGTGGCGAAGATCGCGCCCGAGCGCATCGTGCGCGAAGGCGAGCCGGCGGAAGAGATGCTCAAATTGATCGAAGAGGATGACGACATCGGCATCCTCGTGCTCGCCGCCGACTCCGGCAAGGAAGGCCCCGGCCCACTCGTCACCAGCGTCGCCAAGACGTCGGGCACGTTTCCGATCACCGTCGCCATCGTGCCCGGGCACCTGAGCGACGACGAGCTCGAGGCGATGTCGTAACGGCGAGAGCCGCCGAGCACGTGCTCTACGTCTGGTCATTCTCTCCGCGCTGTCATTGCCGGGCTTGACCCGGCAATCCATGAGGCTGGCCCGTCAGCACGGCAGAACGATTGTCAATTGCGGAGCTTCATCATGGATGCGCGGATCAAGTCCGCGCATGACGCCGAAATTGGGGTTGCGCCTTCGCATCACCGATTCAATTTTCAAACAGCACGTGCGCGGTGGGCTTGCCCGCTTCGCGCCACGCATGACTCATCGCCCGTATTCTTGATGTCGGCCCCGGGCAGGCCCTCGCGGAAGTCCAATTCTTCGCTCCAGAATGAGGGGAGCGGAGCGCCGGCAGACGCGGAGGATTGCGAGTCCTCCTGAGCGGCTGGCGAGGCCGCCCGAGACGCTTGCGAGGCGTCTCCTCATCCCTTGCGATCGGGACGAGGCGCCTCCCGGCGCTCTGCTGTGCGGCGTTTTCTGTCCCCTTGAGCCGCGCTTCCGAACGACGACAGATCCCGTCAGTGGGACCTCGATCCGGAGCGGTGGCCACCGCTCCTTCGTCGCCGCCACGTGCAGCCCCTGACATGGGGCGGCCGGTCCTAATGCCGGCGGACGGCTGGCCAGGGCCTCCCGGGGCTCGGCTTACGAGGCCGGACCGCGGGCGCCGCATCAACGAACCGGGTTTCCCCGATTCATCCGATGAGACGACAAGGCCGCATCTCCGGCCTTGCCCCTCACCGCTGCTCCGTCCTCGGCACGTCTCCGGCGACGCCCCTCGAAGAGCAGGACGAAGGGACTATATGCACATGATACTAGGACCGGTCAATAGTCCTGTTAAGAGAATTTGTGCTGGGGTGCTTCTTCCCTCTCCCCGCGCTGCGGGGAGAGGGTGGCGAGGACCGGCAGGTCCGAGCCGGGTGAGGGGCCGTGCACAGCCCCTCACCCGACGCGCTAAAGCGCGTCGACCTCTCCCCGCAATGCGGGGAGAGGTGAAGGAAGCCTCGCGGGGACGGCAGCCCGCTCAAATCTCCGCATCCGTACGGATCACCGCGACGATCTCGAATTGGTCCTTGTCGTCGTCGCTCTTGGCGAAGGCATTGAGCTCGTCGCGCGCCTTGGCGATCGCCTCTTCCGGCGTCCAGCAGCCGGTGACGTGCAGGCTGTCATCATCGCCGTCGAAGTAGACGAAGAAGACATCCCACGAATGGCCGGCGGGTTTCTTGGATTTCGGGGGCATGGATGAGGCGTGAGGCTCTGGCTTGAGTGTCCGACGTTGGCGGGAGACGCAATCGCGCCTATATTAACGGCATGCGCCGCGACGACGCCATTGCGAG
>DASTGR010000148.1:0-5725 GCA_035718885.1 Pseudolabrys sp.
GATCCCGAAATCGTCGATCTACGCCGCCTCAAAGGCCGCGGTGCAGACGCTGTCGCATGCGCTGGCCAAGGAACTCGGCCCGCGCGGCATCACCGTCAACGCCGTCGCGCCCGGAGTGATCGAGACAGACATGACAGCAAAAACGCTCATCGAGCGCGGGGACAGCATCCGTGCGATGACACCACTGGCGCGCATCGGCCAGCCGGACGACGTCGCCGGCGTCGTGCTGTTCCTGGCCTCGCCCGAGGGCGGCTGGATCACGGGGCGGACACTGGTGGTCGACGGCGGCGTATAAAACCGTCCGCCGCGGCGGAGCCGCGCTGCCGCCGGAACATGACCGGCTGTTCCGCCGTTATTGCGCCAATCTTACGCCGCGAAGGCAGGCGAGGGAGAGGCGTGTCCGTAGTCACGATTTCCGGATCGGCATGAAACAGACGTTTGCAGCGTTGCTGGCCTCGGCGGCCCTGATCGGGAGCCTTTCAGGCGCGCGCGCGGCCGATATTGCGCGGCCGCAAATGGTGCCACATGCCGCGGCGCCGATTCCATTCACCTGGAGCGGCTTCTATGTCGGCATAAACGGCGGCTACGGTTGGGGCCGCTCCAACTGGAGCGATCCAGCGACCGACCCGACGCGGCGCGGCTTCGATGTCTCGGGTGGGATCGTCGGTGGACAGCTCGGCTACAACTGGCAGACCGGCCCCTTCGTCCTCGGGCTGGAGTCTGACCTCGACTGGGCGAACCTGTCCGGCAGCCGTAACGACGGCGGCGCGTGCGCGACGAACGGCGGCGGTGAATGCCGCACGCGGCAGACCTGGCTCGGCACGACGCGCGGCCGGGTCGGCTATGCGTTCGGATCCTTGCTGCCTTACGTGACCGGCGGCGCAGCCTATGGCGACATCAGGATGGACGAGGCCGGTCGGACCGACTCGACCACGCGGCTCGGCTGGGCGGCCGGTGCCGGCGTCGAATATTCATTGTCGAAAAACTGGAGCGCAAAGGTCGAGTGGCTGCATCTCGACCTCGGCACGGCGACCTTCATGGGCGCAGCCAGCAACACGCCAGTGTCGACGCCGGCGAAGGACGACATTGTCCGTGCCGGCATCAACTATCACTGGTAGACCGCGCCCGGGCAGTCAAACCTTCAGCAGCCGCTCGGCATTGCCGTGCGCGATGCGCTCGCGATGGGCCTCGCTGACCGGCAGGTGCTGAAGGAAGCTGCGCGCCTCCTCCATCGAGCCGTACGGATAATCGACCGAGAACATAATGCGGTCGACGCCCACCTCGAGCAGCAGGTTCAGGAAGGTCGGCGCAAAATTGAAGCCGCCGAAAGTGTAGTGCACGTTCTGCCGCAAATAGTCGCCGAACGGACGCTTGAGCCCGGTAATCTGCGTCGACAGGTTGCGATTCATGCGCGGCAGCATGAACGGGATCGCTTCGCCCATGTGGCCGATTGCGACCTGGAGCTTCGGATATTTGTCGAACACGCCGCCGAGGATCAGGCGCAGCACGTGGATGGCAGTCTCGATGTGCCAGCCCCAGGCGGAGCTCGCGAGCACGCCGCTCACCGTGGGTGAGAAGCCGCCATAGAGAGCGTCGGCGACCGGCTTATGCGGCACGGTCGGGTGTAGGTAGATAGGCACGCCGAGCTGGTCGGCGCAGGCGAGGATCGGTGTGAAATACGGGTCGTCGAGATAGCGCCCGCGCGTGTGGCCGTTGATGTTCGTGCCCTTGAAGCCGAGCGTCTTGACGCAGCGCTCGAATTCCTTGGCGGCCTCGTCCGGCGCCTGGATCGGCAGAGCTGCAAAGCCGGCATAGCGCGTCGGATGTCGCTTGATCGCTGCGGCGAGGAAGTCGTTGGCGTCGTGGGCGCAGGGGACGGCGTCGGCGGCATCCATCTGCTCGACGCCCGGCGAATTGAGCGACAGCACCATCATGTCGATGCCGGCGGCGTCCATCTCGGCGACGCGCTTGTCGCCCATCTCGAACAGCCGGTCGGCGATCAGAGCGCCGCGCGGTCCGGAATTCTTGAAGCGGTCGAGGAAGCCCTTGCCGGGCCCCTCGACGAAGGCCGGCGTGACGAAATGTTCTTCAACGGCAATGACCCGCATGGTTCTCCCTATCCGCTTCGACCCGATCGAAATGCCAGGTCAGGATTCGAGGATAGGGGCCGCAGGCAATCTCGTCGAGGCGGGTCGCTCGCGCGCGCCGCTCAGCGGTCTTTCCACAGGCGCAAACCGTTGAGCGTTGCAAGGTGCGGCGTGCCCTCGGATCGCGCGAGCGTCGTGCGCAGCTCGAGCATGCTCATCCGGACATCATGGATCGTGTCGGAGAGCGATGCGAATTTGGTCGAGACGTTCTCGACCGAATTCCGCAGGTCACCGGGAAATTGGTCCATTGTCTCATCGACAGACGCGAAGAGGATCTCGAACAGCGGCGTGCGGTCGGAGCCGCAGACCTGGATGCGCCAATTCCGCGTGCGCACCTCGTTGTTGCGCATCGCTTCGCGCGCGACGATCACAGCATGCGTGCGCGCCGCCGGCTCATCGGCGAATTCGGTGCCGTCGATGTCCGGAATGACGGTCCGACCGTCCTTCAGATTGAAATAATAGGTCGTCATGGGACCCGTCCTCTTGTCCTTTAATTTAGCAATCCGCTTTGGTCTTGAAAAGCGGCTCGCTCACTCCGGCAATGGCCGGCCCCGGCCATTCCGCATGGCGGCAATCTCGTCCATCCGGTGCAGCGCGCCGTCGATCACCGCCACTTCGCGTCGGAACTCGTTGCTCTTGGCTGCCCATGTGGCTGCCGCATGCTGCTGCCGCCGATCTTCCGCTTCGCGTTGCAGCTTGGTGGCGAGCTCCGCCCGGTCCTCCAATGTGCGCAGGGCAGTGGCCAAGGCCCGATATAGATTTTCGTCAAGCGCCAGCCCCATGAGTTCGTTGGTATAGGCATGACCGACGTGGCAGCGGAACCGGCTTACATTGCCCTCGTCGATTTCCCACATGGCGCCGCCGCAGTCCGGGCAGGTGAATACGGATCGCCGTCCGATGCGGTCCATGTTGCCAAACCCGACATTGCTGCCGCGCGCGATTTTCAGCTCCATCGACAACCTGTTCGATATCGGCTTCGGGTCGCCGGCCTGCTGATGCGCCAACCGCGTCAATAGCGCCGGCATATCGTCAAGCGCGACAACGTGGTCCGGTTGCGTCAGCTTCAGCGCATTGATCGGCATTTCGATGAAGGCGGCATCGTCGGGGTCTTGGACCACGGTGCAACCGCCGAGTTCACCGATCAGGCGGCGCGAGATGGATCGTCCCTCGCTCGACGGGAGTGCCGTCAGCCGCAAATTTTGCGGGCAGCGGGCCGGCATTGCTGAGGATCGTGCTCAGGGACGAACTGTAATAGGGACTGAGATGGATCGTCGCCAGGACTGCTGCCGCGAAATCGGGCGGAAAGTGCCGCGCCAGACACATCAGCGCTTCGACCCCGCCGGCCGATGCGCCGATGGCCAAGACGTCCCGATTGCTCATAAGCGCGGCTCCGGTGTTGTACCGGCACGCTAGCGAAGCCTCTTTTGATGAAGTTTCGGCCGGCTCTATGCCAGACACTGCACATTGTGGCGGCTGGAGCAGGTCGATATTATCGCCGCCCAAGGGAATCACATGGCCAAGCCCAAACGCGGGATGGACGACAAGAGCGCGGCCGAGCGGCCCATCGTCGTCGCGATCGGCGCCTCCGCCGGTGGCGTGGGTGCGCTGCAACGTTTTTTCGCCAACATTCCGGACCGAACCGGCGCCGCCTATGTCGTGGTGGTGCATCTCGACCCGGATCGCCCCAGCGAACTCGTCCCCATTCTCAGGGCGAAGACCCGGATGTCGGTCGTGCAGGTGCAGGACCGGGCCAAGCTCGAGGCGGACCATGTTTATGTCATCCCGCCCGGCCGAACGTTGCAGATCACCGATCATCAGCTTACCGCCGCCCCGTTCCACGAGCCGCGCGGCCAGCGCTCTCCGATCGATCATCTGTTCCGTTCGCTTGCCGATCGCCTTGGTGACGGTTTCGCCGTCGTCCTGAGCGGCGCCGGGTCTGACGGCGCGCTCGGCGTGCGCGCTGTCAAGGAGGCCGGCGGCATCATCCTGGTGCAGGAGCCGACCGAAGCCGAATATCCATCCATGCCGCGCAGCGCCATCGCCAGCGGCATCGCCGATGTCGTCTTGCCCGTTGTCGATCTGGCCGTGCGCTTGGGCGATCTGATCCGCCTCAAGCAGAGCAATGGAGGCACGATTCCCAAGATCGACGAGGAGCTGCTGCGGCGCGTGCTCGCGCATTTGCGTGTACGCACCGGCCATGACTTCTCGAAATACAAACGCTCGACCGTGCTGCGCCGGATCGCGCGGCGCATGCAAGTGACGCGCAGCGACGACCTGCAAAACTATTATGATCACATGCGCGAGAACGCCGACGAGGCGCAGGCGCTGCTCTCCGACCTGCTCATCTCGGTGACCACGTTCTTCCGCGATGGCGAAGCGTTCGAGGCATTGCGCAAGGACGTGCTGCCGCAACTGTTCGAGCACGAGCCGACCGAGCCCATCCGGGTCTGGGTGTCGGGATGCGCGACCGGCGAGGAGGCCTACACGCTCGCCATGCTGTTCATGGAAGAGGGCAGCAAGCACGATCTCCGTCCGCCGATCCAGGTGTTCGGCTCTGATCTCGACGCGCGCGCCTTGACCGTGGCGCGGGAGGGCCGCTATCCGGCGACGATCGAAGCCGACGTCAATGAAGAGCGGCTGCGCCGCTTCTTCACCCGCGAAGGAGACGGCTACCGCGTGCGCCAGGAACTGCGCGACATGGTGCTGTTCGCGCTTCACGATCTGCTCAAAGACCCGCCGTTTTCGCGCGTCGACCTGATTTCCTGCCGGAACGTGCTCATCTATCTCGACCGCGAGCTTCAGGAGCAGGTGTGCAGCACGTTCCACTATGCGCTGAACCCCGGCGGCTTCCTGCTGCTCGGCTCGTCCGAGACGGCCGACAACCCGCCCGGCTTGTTCCGCTCGATCGAGCGTACGGCGCGGCTGTATCAGTCGACCGCGCATCCCGGCGACAAACCGCGTTCGCTGCCGCGGCTCCTAGGCCCGGTGCGCGTGCGCGAACAGGTGGCGCAATTGGCGCGCGGCTTGAGCCCGTCCGCCGCGCTGACCGACGCCGCCGCGCATCGCCGCGCCATTGAGCAGGTCGCCCCGCCGAGCATCCTGGTCGATGAGACGCATCGCGTTGTCCATCTGTCCGATCACGCCGGCCGCTTCCTAATGCCGTCGGGTGGGCCGCTCAGCGGCGACATCGTCGACCTCGTCCGACCAGAGTTGCGCTTTGAGTTGCGGTCGGCGCTGCACCGGTTGTTCGAGCAGAACGCCGGCTCGCTCAGTCTGCCGATTGCGGTGCGGTTCAACGGCGGCGCGCATCGCGTGCTGCTGCTGGTTCAGGCAGTCGAGAATTCCGAGGTGTCCGGCACGCGGACCGCGGTCGTCATGTTCATTGAAGGCGAGGAGCTTCCTGAAGGTCTGGTGGCCACGGAGCGGCAGGCGTCGGACGAGACGGTGCGCCGGCTTACCCAGGAGCTGGAACTGACACAGGCACGGCTGCGGGCGGTGCGCGAGGAATCGGAGGCGGCCAACGAGGAGCTTCGCGCCGCCAACGAAGAATTGCAGTCGATCAACGAGGAGTACCGCTC
>DASTGR010000149.1:0-4930 GCA_035718885.1 Pseudolabrys sp.
CAGCCGCTCAATCCCCCGCGCGCGGCGCGTGGCGGCGGCGGCAACCAGTGGCACAGCGGCGCGTCGACCGCATCACCGTCGCCGCGCATGCACCAGACTATGCCGCGCGGGAACAGCACGGGCGCATCGTCGGCGACGGTCGAAACAAGCCCGGATTCAGTCGAAGGCGCCGAAGGCCGGACGGCGTGCCGCCGTGCCGGCGAAGCGGGTATCTGCATGCATTCGTGTCCTCAATGGCACCTCCTGCATGCGTCACCCTCCCTCGATTTTTATGATTTTTTATGTCCCGCGATTCGACGCGCCGCATCGCACGGGAATGGACTGTGCATGTAAGTGCGTGAGGCGCGCAACTCAAGCTGACGTGAGCGGCGTGTGAGCGCATGGCGTACATGCATGGGAGCCCCGCACGCTCTCCCGATACCGCGCGCATCGCGCCGACGATTGCAGCAATTTCGAACAAGCGGCGCGCGGCATCGAACGCTATCTGCCACGTCAGCGGTGGCGATGACCGCCGCGACATGACGAATGGAGATACCAGATGAAGAAGCTCATTCTCGGTGCCGCGCTGGCGGCGATGGCCGCCTCGCCGGTCTTCGCGCAGGGCGCTTATGCGCCGCACCGCGCCACCCGCCTCGACAACATCCGCGCGCAGGCCGCGCCGACGCTTCAGAGCGGCGCCGTTTACGTCGACGGCCATTTCGCGGGCGCCGATCCGGACGCGAACGTTCGCCTGCAACTGCAGAAGGACTATCCGTCCGTGCTCGACCGCTGACGCGGCCGCCATCGAGACGAAAAACCCCGGCGGTTGCGCCGGGGTTTTTTTATCAGCCCGCGACGGCGTCTTCCGGCGATGGCGGCGCACCGCGCAACGGCCGCTCCTCGAGCGAGATCAGGAGCGCGAGGCCGGCGCACAGCACCAATGCGCAGGTCGCGAACACGTAGCGGAACGCCTGGACGAGCACGTCGCTCGAGGCGGCGCGGGCCAAAGCCTCGACCGCGCCGCCTTTGCCGCCGCCGAGATGGCCGAGCACGATGGCGCCGAGCACCGCGACGATCAGCGAGGAGAACAGCGCGCGGAAGAAATTGGCCGCGCCCGTGGCGATCCCCATCTGCGAGCGCTGAACCGCGTTCTGCATGCACACGGTCGAGATCGGAAACACGGTGCCGAAGGACGAGCCGATCACGAATTGCAGCGTCAGCACGGCCCAGAGCGGCAGCGTCGCCGGAAACGCCGCCAGCACGGCGAGCGAGGCAATGCCGATGCTGGTGCCGATGAGCGGCACGCGCTTGTAGTGGACGAGCCGGGACATGAGCTGGCCCGTGAGGGTGGACCACAGCACCGTCGCGCCCATCATCGGGATCAGCGCGATGCCGGACTCGCTCGCCGACATGTGCAGCACCGTCTCGAAATAGAGCGGCACGTAGATGGTCATGCCGACGAGCGCGCCCATATTGCAGGCGCCGGCGAGCGCGGCGGAACGCACCACCTTGTTGCCGAGCACGGCGAGCGGCAGGAAGGGCTCCTCGGCGCGCGCGAGCCGCCAGGCGAACAGAACCCACAGGACGAGCGAGGCCGCCAGCAGTCCGAGCATCGGCGCGGACAGCCACGGATAATCGCGCCCGCCCCAGGACAGCATCAGCAGAAGCGCCACTGCCGCGCCGATCATGAGGAGCGCGCCGACAATGTCGAGCGCGTGCTTGCGCGGGTGGAAGGGCACGAGCTTGAGCGCGTTCCAGGTCGTCGCCATGGCGGCGATGCCGAGCGGCAGGTTGATCCAGAAGATCAGCGACCAGTCGAGTTTTTCGGTGAGGAAGCCGCCGAGCACCGGGCCGCCGACCGACGACACCGCGAACACCGCGCCGATATAGCCCTGGTAGCGGCCGCGCTCGCGCGGGGCGACGGCGTCGCCGATGATCGTCTGCGCCAGCGCCATCAGCCCGCCGCCGCCGAGCCCCTGAAGCGCGCGGCCGAGCACCAGCGCCGTCATCGACGGCGCCAGCGCGCAGGCGATCGAGCCGGCGACGAACAGCAGGATCGCGATCATCATCATGACGCGTCGGCCGTGAATGTCGGAGAGCTTGCCGTAGAGCGGCGTCACGGCCGTGCCGGTCAAGAGATACGCCGTCACCACCCACGACAGTTCCGAAAGGTTGCCGAAATGCACGCCGATGGTCGGCAGCGCCGTGGCGACGATGGTCTGGTCGAGCGCACCGAGGAACATGGCCAGCATGATGCCGACAACGATGGTGCGGATCTCGACGTGGGAGAGCGCCGGATGCTCGTGCTCCGCGCCGTGATGCGCGTGCGCCTGCGCCGCCGCGGCGTGCGGCGTGTGGACGGGACGAGTCTTGTCGGCGGTCGTGGCCATAAAAGCAGAATAACCAAATTTTGCGGGCAAAGAGTGCGGCGGCAAGCCGGGGCAACGGCTCAATGCCGCAGCCGTTCCCGATAAGCAAGGAGCGCCAGCGGGCAGCGGCTATGCGCGGCGCCGGAACAGGGCGGGATTGCCCTGCCCCGCCTCATGACGCCGCGGCGGACGGCGGTGTGACGGGACGGGCGCCGCCATTGGGCTCGAATCGCTCGAGCGCGATCCGGGTTTCTTCCATCAGCTTGGTTGCATTTTCCAGCCAGACGCAGACGGCGCCGGCCCGGCTGTCGATGAGCCTCTCACGCAGCGCGTCGGTCGGCCCGTACGGCCCCTGACCGTTCTCGCGGTAGAAGGTCGTCATCTCCTTCGTCACCTTGACGAAGGCGTCCAGCGCCTTCGTCCTGTCGGCGCACGCGAGGTCGTATTCGGCCTCGAGCCGGGCGAACTCGGCTGCGCGGTCGTCTGCACAGGCCGCCGCCGCCGCGGCACGCGCCGCCGGATCGAGCGCCTTGATGCCTTGCGCGAAAGGCGCGTCCCTGTCCTCGCGGCGGATGAAGCGGCCGCCGGCGCCCTTCTCCGGCGCGAACGCGGCCGCGCGCTCGCGTGCCTCGGTCCAGCGTTGCCGAGCCGCCTTGCCGTGCGGGCGCGCGCCGCTCGGCGTCCAGGCGTAGCGCGGCCGCCAGTTGCCCTTGCGCGCGTATTTGTAAAGCGTGCGCTCGGTGACGCCGGCGCGCCGCGCAATGTCGCGCACGGGGATGATCGAGTCCTCGTACATGCGGCGGACGAGCGCCATGAGGTCCTGCCCGCCGAAGCGCGGCGAAGACGGGTCAGGGCTGCGCGTCCCCTCCCACTGCACCGCGTGTCCCCCTCCCCCTTGTGGGGAGGGGTTAGGGGTGGGGGTCCCTGCGCTCGCACTCGGGGCATCCTCCCCCTTCATCTCTTCATAAAAACGGCGCGCGGCCGCGCGCACGGACCTGCGTGGCGACATGGGCATCCTCGCGATGTGGGAGATTGGGAGCGCGCGGCCTTCGGGCGGCGCGCGCGACGCGTCACGCTGCGGGCCTCACGGGCGGACGCTTCGGTGTCCGGGCGCAGCAGTGCAGCGTGCGGGAAATGTAGCAGAGGAGCGTTACGCTGACAAGGACTATTTACCGTACAACTTCCGCTTAGTCCTCGTCTCCTCCAAGGTCGGCCTCGACCTGCCCTTCGGCACCCGCCCCCGCCCGCGCCAGGTTCAATTCCAGCAATTTGGCCAGCGCGTCTTCTTCCGAGATGTCCGCGGGCCAACCATAGGCGGCAGCCACGGCGGCATCGAGATCGCGATGCGCGTCGGCGAGCCATTGCGGCCGCGCATTGTAGAGGTTGGTCAGCGTGCGTTTCTTCAATTCCGCCGCCGCCTTCTCGTTCTTGGGCAGGATGCGGTCGGGATAGCCGGGCACGACTTCCGGGACGACGTCGATCAGGTCGGGAGGATTGAGCCAGGCGTTGCGCAGTTCGTCGAGGCGTTTGGCAGCCTTGGCAATGGCGATGGCGCGTGGATCGTCGGCGAAGTCCTTCGCAGGGATGTTGGGCGTCAGGCCCTCGGGAAAGGGAAAGGTTTCGAAAGTGCTGGTGGGAGTATAGCGGGGACGGTCTTCAAGGCTCGTCCCAAGCCTTAATGACCAAACTGAATGAAAGCGAGACTGCAGGACTCCTAGAGTGACGTCGTCATCACGTGCAACTACTACCAACTGGCAATCCGGGATCACACTCTGATGCAGCCACACAAACACTCGATGTTTGGCCACCCGCGGCGTTACTGCGAACCGGCTCTTGGACAGCAACGCAACTCGCATGCCTGAACGAGTCTCGCCGTGCCTCCACCAATACCGTCGGTGGCCCTCGCGACGAACGGACGATCTCATCGGATGAACATGCTCGCGAACGTATTCGAACGGGAGCGAGTACAGCGCGGCCTCGCGTTCCGGCATTGTCGTTCCAAAATCGACAATCCAAGTGTCGCTAGGCCAAACGTCTTTCCAAAGCAAATGATAGAGACCCTTACTGCTGCACCTTCGACTACCCAGGGCTCGTCGCTCCATGCTTCAAAAATCGAGAAAGGGCTAGAAATTCGATCAAGAACTCTTCTGTTTGCGCCTCCTCGAATCGAATTAGTGGCGACAAGGCCGGCCCTATCGGCCTGTTCGGTAGCAACCTGTGCCAAGGCCTTATCAAACCAAAAAGTGACTAGGTCCGCTCCGCCAGGAACGCGGCCCGCGTATATTTTGCGCAAGGCCTCCACATAATTTAATCCAAGCCCCCCGACCATTAGTTTGTCGCCAAGAAATGGCGGATTGCCAACAATAAACTCCGCCTCCGGCCACTTGGCCTCCTCGTAGGTCCCATCCGCCTTCTGCGCCACCAAGGCATCCCGGCATTCAATTGCCTCCAGATTATCTAAGACCGGCTCCTTGCGGGCCTCGAAGCCGTTGCGGCGCTGCCACTGGATGTTGCCGATCCAGATCGCCGTGCGCGCCAGCTCGGCCGCGTAAGTGTTGATCTCGATGCCCTTCACATTGTGC
>DASTGR010000150.1:0-2939 GCA_035718885.1 Pseudolabrys sp.
GGACTTCTTTTGAATGAGCGTCTGCGTTGCGAGCACGTGCTCGACTTCCGACGTGCCGATGCCGTAGGCGAGCGCGCCGAATGCGCCGTGCGTCGCGGTGTGGCTGTCGCCGCAGACAATCGTCGTGCCGGGCAGGGTGAAGCCCTGCTCCGGGCCGATGATGTGGACGATGCCCTGCCGCTTGTCGAACTCGTTGAAGTAGGTGATGCCGAAATCCTTGGCGTTCTCGGCGAGCACGCGGATCTGCTCGGCGCTCTCCGGATCGGGATTCGGCTTGGTGCGGTCTGTGGTCGGCACGTTGTGGTCGACGACGGCGAGCGTCTTCTCCGGCGCGTGCACCTTGCGGTTCGTGTTGCGCAGACCTTCAAAGGCCTGCGGGCTCGTCACCTCGTGCACGAGATGGCGGTCGATGTAGAGGAGACAGGTGCCGTCGGGCTGTTCGTCGACCAGATGGTCGGACCAGATCTTGTCGTAGAGGGTGCGGGCGGTCATGGCGGAAGCCTTCTAGTCTACTGGAATTGCAATTTTGCGAATTTCGAAGCGCGCGATCGGGCTCGACCCGGCGGTCACGCCGGGGAGCGCGTCAAAGGCCGGCCAATACGGCTGCGGTCAGGCGGCCGAAGAAGCGCCAGGGCAGCCTGGCGTGGTCGGCGAGCACGATGCGGTGCGCCTTGGTGATCATGCCGCCTATATAACCGGTCGCGTCGCGCGCGACAACGAACAGGCGGTCGGGCCTGCATTGCAGCGCAAAAGCAATCGAGCCCGGCATCCACGCGGGACCCGGGCTCGAAAAACGTCCGACAGGACGAAAGCGCTTACTCGTTGCCGGCAGCCGCCTCGCCGGTCGCGCTGGTCGCCTCGACGATGCGGGCCTTCTTGCCGCGCAGACCGCGCAGGTAATAGAGCTTGGCGCGGCGCACCTTGCCGCGGCGCACGACCTTGATCGAGTCGATCATCGGCGAGTAGAGCGGGAACACGCGCTCGACGCCCTCGCCGTACGAAATCTTCCGCACCGTGAAGTTCTGGTGCAGGCCACCACCGGCGCGGCCGATGCACACGCCCTCATAGGCCTGCACGCGGCTCTTGTCGCCTTCGATGACCTTGACGTTGACGAGAAGGGTGTCGCCGGGCCCGAAATCCGGAATGTCCTTGCCGGCCGAGAGCTTCTCGATCTGCTCTTTTTCGAGCGTCTGGATGATGTTCATGGGTTCAACTCCGTCGGCAGCGCCAGCAACCGGCGCGCGGTTCCTAAGGCTAAAAATCTGAATGGGTCGGCCGGGCTTCTAGACCAATTCCACCGGCTTGTCACCCTCTCATGAGCCCCCGGAAGGGCCGTTTTTTGGCTGTTTCCGGGCAGCGTAAGCGGCCCAGAGATCGGGCCGCCTGTCGCGGGTCAGACGTTCGGCCTCGGCCCGGCGCCAGGCGGCCACCTTGGCGTGGTCGCCCGAGGTCAGGACCTCCGGGATCGGCTCGCCCTCAAAGACCGGGGGCCGGGTGAACTGCGGGTATTCGAGCAGCCCGTCGGCGAAGCTTTCCTCGACCGCCGAGGCCTCCTTGCCCATGACCCCGGCCAGGAGCCGCACGCAGGCGTCGAGCAGAGCCAATGCCGGGATCTCGCCGCCCGACAGCACGTAATCGCCGATCGAGACCTCCTCCAGGCCGCGGGCGGCGATCAGGCGCTCGTCCACCCCCTCGAAACGGGCGCACAGGACGACGACGCCATTGCCATGGGCGAGTTCCGAGACCCGCCGCTGGGTCAGTGGCCGACCGCGTGGGCTCATCAGCAGGCGGGGCCTTGTGTCGTGCGGTACGGCGTCGAGCGACTTGGCCAGCACGTCGGCCTTCATGACCATGCCGGGGCCGCCGCCGGCCGGGGTGTCGTCGACGGTACGATGGCGGTCGGTCGCGGCGGCGCGGATGTCGAGCGTCTCCAGCGACCAGATGCCGGCCGCCAGCGCCTTGCCGGCCAGGCTCACGCCCAGCGGCCCGGGGAACATTTCAGGAAAGATGGTCAGGACGGACGCGCGCCACATGGGTCATTCGCCCGGTTTGGTGTCGTCGCCCTCGCGGGCTTCGATTTCTTCCGGCATCACCACGACGATCCGCTTCGCCTTCACATCGACCTCGGGCACGACGGCCTCCGTGAACGGAAGCAGCAGCGTCTTGCCGCCCGCCGCCGGCGAAATTTCGACGATGTCGCCCGCGCCGAAATTATAAACGGCGGCGACCGTGCCGATCGCGGCGCCGTCTGGCGCCACCGCAGCAAGGCCGACGAGGTCGGCGTAGTACCAGGTGTCGTCTTCGTGGATTGCCGGCAACCGCTCACGCGGCAAATAGAGCTCGACGTTGCGCAGGGCTTCCGCGGCGTTGCGGTCGGCAACGCCGTCGATGCGCGCGACAAGGAAATCCTTGTTCGGACGCAGCGTGTCGATGACGAACTGCCGCTTGCCGTCCTTCGACTCCAGCGCGCCGTAGTCGGCGATGGTGAGCGGGTCGGCGGTGAACGACCACAATCTGATTTCGCCGCGCACGCCATGCGCCGCGCCGAAGCGCGCGACGAGGACTTTGCTGCTTTCTTCCCTCTCCCCCTGTGGGAGAGGGTGGCTCGCGTCGCGCGGCAGCGCGGCGCGAGACGGGTGAGGGGGAGGAGACTCGTTGAGGCTTGCCCCCTCACCCCGTCCTCGCTCTTGGCTCGGACGACCCTCTCCCACAAGGGGAGAGGGTGAGCCGTGCCGGTTGCGAGGCTTCGCCATTTACAGTTTGTCTTACGCCGCGGGCGCGCCGGCGGCAGGCGCCTTGGCGGCCTCTTCGGCCTTCGCCTTGCGCTCCTTGCGCGGCACGGCCTTCTCCGGATTGTTGCGCGGCTTGCGCTTGGCGATGCCGGCCTTGTCGAGGAAGCGCATGACGCGGTCGGACGGCTGCGCGCCCTTCTTCATCCA
>DASTGR010000151.1:0-4463 GCA_035718885.1 Pseudolabrys sp.
CCGAGGACGTTGTTGACCTGGTTCGGATAGTCGGAGCGGCCGGTCGCCATGATGGCGTCGTCGCGCACCTCGGCCACTTCCTCGGCGGTGATCTCGGGGTCGGGATTGGCCATGGCGAAGATGATCGGCTTGTCGGCCATCGACTTGACCATGTCCTTGGTCACCGCGCCTTTCGCCGACAGGCCGAAGAAGACATCGGCGCCCTTGAGCGCGTCTTCCAGGGTCCGACGGTCGGTCTTGATCGCGTAGGCCGACTTCCACTGGTTCATGCCGTCCTTGCGGCCTTCGTAGATGACGCCTTTGGTGTCGCACAGGATCAGGTTTTCCGGGCGGAAGCCGATCGAGCGCAGGAGTTCGAGGCAGGCGATGCCGGCGGCGCCCGCGCCGTTGCAGACGAGCTTGGTGTCCTCGATCTTGCGGCCGGTCAGGTCGAGCGCATTCAGGAGGCCGGCGGCGGCGATGATGGCGGTGCCGTGCTGGTCGTCGTGGAACACCGGGATGTCGAGCAGTTCGCGCAGGCGCTGCTCGATGACGAAGCACTCCGGCGCCTTGATGTCCTCAAGATTGATGCCGCCCCAGCCTTTGCCGAGCAGCTTGACGCAGTTGATGATCTCGTCGGGATCCTTGGAATTGACCTCGAGATCGATGGAATCGATGTCGGCGAAGCGTTTGAACAGCACCGCCTTGCCTTCCATGACCGGCTTGGCGGCGAGCGCGCCGCGGTCGCCGAGGCCGAGGATGGCGGTGCCGTTGGTGATGACGGCGACGAAATTGCCCTTGGTCGTGTAGTCGTAGGCCCGACTCTCGTCCTCGGCGATGGCCAGGACCGGCACGGCGACACCCGGCGAATAGGCCAGCGACAGGTCGCGCTGGGTCGCCATCGGCTTGGTGGCGATGACCTCCAGCTTGCCGGGCCGCCCGACAGAGTGGAATTGGAGGGCTTCCTGCTCGGTGAAGGTGGGGCGCGGCGGGCCGGAACGCTTGGACATGATCACTCCACTACGGTGGCCTTCTGATGGGCCGGGGCCGGACCCTACGGAACCACCTGGTATATCTCAAGGCGAACAGGGCGGGGCCGACCCGCGTCCGGTGCAGGTCGCCTTGGGGCGACCGCAGGTCGTGGCGACGGTTGAATGCCAGCGCCGCAACGGGTAAGCGGTGCAGGGGGCTTGGCGTGGGTTCAAGAGCGTAGCGATGATCCGGTTTCTGTTGCGATTTGTCGGGCTGATCTGCCTGGCCGGGGCTTTCATCCTGGCCATTTATGACGGCACCAAGTCGATCGCGGCCAACCGCGTGTTCCTCACCAGCGTGCGGACGCTCTGGGAGCTGATCAACGCCAATAGCCTGACCCAGGTGAAGCCGCTCATCAGCCCCTACGCCGGCGGCGTGCTCTGGGACCCGGGCATGATCTCCATCCTCAACGCGCCGGCTTTCACGCTGCTAGCCTGCGTCGGCGTCGTGCTCCTCATGCTCGGCCGCCGCAAGAAACCGCTGATCGGCTACGCGCGGTCCTAGAAGCCGCTCGCGGCGCCGTGAGCCGGGCGCGCGGGTTCCCAACGAGACGTGATCGAAGCCCGCATTCCGAAACGGCGCTTGCGCGCCTATATTCGGCGCAACACGAAGGGGATTTCAGATCATGTTCGGCTTCAAGAAAGTGACCATGCCGAGCGCCTCCGAGGCCCTGCCAGGACGCAGCTCCGCCATCCCGACTGCCGAGAGCCATTTCATCAATCATCATGCGCTCAAGGCCCCGTATCCGGCGGGGCTCGAGACCGCGATGTTCGGGCTCGGCTGCTTCTGGGGCGCCGAGCGCAAGTTCTGGGAGCTCGGCGACGGTGTCTACGTCACCGCGGTCGGCTATGCCGGTGGCGTGACGCCCAATCCGACCTACGAGGAAGTCTGCTCTGGTCGCACCGGGCACAACGAGGTCGTTCTGGTCGTCTACGATCCGAAGAAGATTTCGTACGATGCGCTGCTCAAGACCTTCTGGGAAAGCCACGACCCGACGCAGGGCATGCGCCAGGGCAACGACATCGGCACGCAGTATCGCTCGGGCATCTACGCGTTCACGCCCGAGCAGAAGAAGGCGGCCGAAGCGTCGAAGGCGATGTATCAGGCTGAATTGAAAAAGAAGGGCTACGGCGCGGTCACCACCGAAGTCATCGACGCGCCGCCGTTCTATTTCGCCGAGGACTATCACCAGCAGTACCTGGCGAAGAACCCGTTCGGCTATTGCGGCCTCGGCGGCACGGGCGTGTCGTGCCCGATCGGCACAGGCGCCAAGCTACAGACGGCCTAGAGGCGCCGCGAACTCGGCGCGCTCCCTCTTCCCGCTTGCGGGGAGAGGGTCTGGGTGAGGGGCCCTTGTTTTGGGCCCAGATGATGGCGACGCCCCCTCACCCGGCCGCCTTTGGCGGCCGACCTCTCCCCGCAAGCGGGGAGAGGTGAAAGCCGGTCACACTTCCTTAACCATATAAAGCGTTAATCGGGCTCGGAATCCTCTTGAAACGGCCCGGAAGCGTTGATGCGGGGTGTGCCTTTTTTCCTGACAGCGCTGATGGCGCTCGCGACCGCGGGCTGCATGCATCAGCAACAGACCTACTACGTCGTCGATCCGGCGACCGGACAGCCCGTGCCGGTCGTGCAGCAATATCAGCAGCCGCAATACGCTCAATCGGGCTATGCCCCGTCCGGCTATCAGGCGGCGGCGCCGCACGCGGTCGATAATCGCGGCCTGTTCTCGTCCTCGCCCGCCGCCGCTCAGCAGAGCTACGCCGCGCCCACTTACACGGCGCCGGCGCAGGCGCCAGCCGCCAAGGCTGCGTCCGGCCGCGGCCTCTTCAATTCGTCGCGCAGCGCGCCGCAGGCTTACGCCGCGCCGACCTACGCGCCGCAGACCTACACCGCGCCACAGACCTATGCCGCACAGCCGGCCTATCCGGCGCCGCAGCCGCAGTACGTCCAGCCGCAGCCGCAATACGTTCAGCCGCAGGCGCAATACGTGCAGCCCCGCTATGCCGCGCCGCGCGCCGCCGCTCCGGCGCAGGCCTATGCCTATGCGTCGCCGACGGCGCAGCCGGCCTACACGCTCGATGCCGGCGACAAGCTGCGCGTCGTCGTGTTCGGCCAGGACGGCATCACCAACAGCTACGTCGTCGGCGCCGACGGCAACGTCAATTTGCCGCTGGTCGGCTCGGTACCGGCGCGCGGCTTCACCACGGCGCAACTGTCGGGGATGATTTCCGAACGGTTGAAGCAGGGCTATGTGCGCGAGCCGCATGTCAGCGTCGAGGTCGAAACCTACCGGCCGTTCTTCATCCTCGGCGAGGTCACGACCCCGGGCCAGTACCCCTACGTGGCCAACATGACGGCGGAGACGGCGGTGGCGATCGCCGGCGGCTTCTCGCCGCGTGCCGACAAGCGCAAGATCGAATTGACGCGCAATGCGCCCGGCCAGTCGTTCAAGGGCGACGTGCCGCTCAATTATCCGGTTCGCCCGGGCGATACGATCCAGGTGAAGGAGCGCTGGTTCTAGCGCCCCCGCGCCCGCGGCGGCCATAGTTCAGCCGCCGCCGAAGCATCGCGCGCCTTTCCCCGCTACAACGGCGCCATCCTTTTCGCCCGGCGCACCATGACCACCGAACGCACGTCCCTGAGCCTCGAGCTTGCCCTGCTGCTCGCCTTGGCGACGCTGTGGGGCGCGTCCTACACCTTCATCAAACTCGGCGTCGCCACCATTCCACCCGTGACGCTGATCGCGGCACGCACGCTGATCGCCGGCGCGGTTCTCCTCGCCGTGTTGCGCTCGCGCGGGCTCTTCCTGCCGCGGGATGCCGCGACATGGCGGAGGTTCATGTTTCAGGCCTGCCTGAACAGCGTCGTGCCGTTCACGTTGATCGCCTGGGCCGAGCGCGACGTCGATGCCGGCCTCGCCACCATCCTGAACTCGACGTCGCCGATCTTTACGTTCCTGCTGACTGCGGCCGTCACCCGGCATGAACCCGTCACCGCGCGCAAGCTGACGGGCGTCGTCGCTGGAATTGTCGGGACCGCTATCATCGTCGGTACGCAGGCGCTCGACGGCCTCGGCCGCGAAGTATGGGCGCAACTCGCCATCGTCGCGGCGACCATCTGCTACGCCGGTGCGGCGATCTTCGGCCGCGGCTTCAAGGGACTCGACCCGATGATGCCGGCGGCGGGCTCGATGCTGTGCGGCGCTGCGTTGCTCGTTCCCGCGAGCCTCATCCTCGACCGGCCGTGGACACTCGAACCTTCGGCGGCGTCGATTGAGGCGCTCTTCGGCCTGGCGCTGTTCTCGACGGCGCTCGCCTTCGGCATCTACTTCCGCCTGGTGCACACGCTCGGCTCGGTCGGCACCACGTCGCAGGCCTATCTGCGCGTGCCGATCGGCGTCGGCATCGGCGCGCTCTTTCTCGGCGAGGCACTTCCGACAAGCGCCTGGG
>DASTGR010000152.1:0-10724 GCA_035718885.1 Pseudolabrys sp.
TCAGCTTCAGAAGCACGCGGTCGGGGTAGCGATGCACGATACCTTCGACCGGGCTGTGCGCATGGTCGCCGATCGGATCGGCGTTCTCCTCCTTCTGCACGTCGAGTTCGGCCGCGTCCGGGACGAACTGGCGCGCGATCGGATCGTTCGGATCGTTGCGGTTGATCAGCGCGGCCAGCGCCGGCGGGATGGCGACGGCGTAGCGCGCGGCGACGTCGGCGAGCGCGGCGGCGCGATCAGGCGCGATCAGGCCGGCATCGGCAAGCTCCCGAGGCGTGCGCAGGGTCTTCATGTCTCCACCACCGGCGTCCAGATCACTTGATCGATGCGCTCCGCGCCCGTCCCCAGCATCACCAGCCGGTCGAAGCCGAGCGCAATGCCGCACGCCTCCGGCATCACCGCAAGCGCGTCAAGGAAATCGTCGTCGACCGGATAGCGTTCGCCATGGATGCGTTCCTTCTCGTCCATCGCATGCGTGAACCGTCTCCGCTGTTCGGCGACGTTGGTCAACTCGGCAAAGGCGTTCGCAAGCTCGACGCCGCAGGCATAGAGCTCGAAACGCTCGGCGACCTTGTCGCTGCCAGGCTTGGCCCGCGCCAGCGCCGCCTGCGGCAGCGGATATTCATAGAGGATGGTGGCGCGGCCGCCTCCGCCGAGCCGCGGCTCGATCTTGTCGGCGAGAATGCGGCTGAAGATGTCGCCCCAGCTATCGTCGGCGGCGGTGACGACGCCGGCTTTCGCCGCTTCATCCGCGAGGCGGTCGCGGTCGCCCTCGCCTGCCGCGATCGTGCCGAGCAGATCAACGCCGGCGAAGCGGTCGAAGGCTTCGGCGAGCGTGATCTTTTCCGGCTCGGCGAATGGGTCGGCGCTGCGGCCACGGAACGAGAAACGCCGCGTTTCGGTCGCCTCCGCGGCCGCCCGCATCAGCGCGCCGCAGTCGTCCATCAGGATCTCGTAGGGCTCGCCGGCGCGATACCACTCCAGCATCGTGAATTCCGGATGATGCAATGCGCCCCGCTCGCGGTTCCGGAAGACGCGGGCAAAATCGAAAATCCGCGACTCGCCGGCTGCGAGGAGCTTCTTGCAGGCGAATTCCGGGGACGTGCGCAGATATAGCGCGCGTCTCTCATTACCCGAGCCGATCAGGTCGGTGGCGAAGGCGTGCAGGTGGGTCTCGTTGCCGGGCGAGACCTGAAGCGCCGCCGTTTCGACCTCGATGAAACCGTTCTCGGCAAACCAGGCCCGCACGCGGGCCGCGATCCGGCCCCGCGCCAGGAGGTGGGGTCGGCGGGCGGCATGGACACCCGGGCGCCAGAACGGCGGATTCTGCGGCATTTACCCGACCCGGCGGCCCCGCGGGAAAGGCTGGCATCCCCCGCGAAGATGGTTATGGTGCGCCCCGAATCCGGGGCCCGGACGCCGGTCCGGACCCGCCTCAAATTCAAGGATGTCACGCGTGAAAGTCATCGCCAGCCAGCTCCGCAAGGGCAACATCGTCGACATCGACGGCAAGCTCTATGTCGTCCTCACAGCGGAAAACTTCCATCCGGGCAAGGGCACACCCACCACGCAGGTCGATATGCGCCGGATTTCGGACGGCGTGAAGACCTCGCAGCGCTACAAGACGACCGATCAGGTCGAGCGCGCCCATGTCGAGGATCACGAATATTCGTACCTCTATCAGGACGGCGAAGGCTTCCATTTCATGAACCAGGAGAACTACGAGCAGATCCAGGTTCCTGCCGACGTTGTCGGCGACTACGACAAGTACCTTCAGGAAGGCATGGTCGTCTCCGTCGCCATGCACGAGGGCACGCCGGTATCCATGGAGATCCCGCAAAAGGTCATCCTCGAGATCACCGACACCGAGCCGGTGGTGAAGGGCCAGACCGCGTCGGGCTCGTTCAAGCCGGCGACCTTGTCGAACGGCGTGCGCACGATGGTGCCGACGCACATCGTCACCGGCACGCGCGTCGTGATCACCACCGCCGATGGCTCCTACGTCGAGCGCGCAAAGGAATAAGCCCGCTTCAACGCATGCGCGTTGTGCAAAGGCCCCGCATTGCCGGGGCCTTTGCTTTTCGAGCGCATGACCCGCGCCGGGTACCCTTGTACGGCCGCGGCCGATGCCGTTAACTCGCCGGGTTCCGTCGAGGATTCCCGTGCTGAGACGCGCCCTCTTCGTCAGCCTCGCCTTGCTTGCCGCCCACGCCGCGGCGGCGCAGGACATGAGCGCGCCGCGCCTCGCATACGCGACGGTCGACTGGGCGCAGGCCGCTTCGGACGCAGGTGGAGAACTTGCGGCACGCAACGAGGCGGCCGGAGTCCGTTTTCAAGACATCGCCAAAAGCAGCGTCCCGGTCCTGTTGCCGATCGATATTGCCGGCTTGCGTAAGGAAATCGCTGCCAATCCGGCGCTCCGGCTGCCGCCGGAGGCGGCGGACCGCTTTGTGCAGGCGGGCTTTGCGGCCACGAAGTTCTTCCAGGCCGGTCCCGCGGGCTACGACGCGTCCTTCGCCATCCGAACGGCGGAGGTGAAGGACCTGTCCGACATCGACTATGCCGAGCCGGTCTACGTGCTGCTCTCCGGCTTCCGGTTCACCTATCAGCTCGGCGGGCCAAAGCTGCCCGAGGCCGTGCCGGTGAAGGAGTTGGAGGACAAGTTCCCAGGCATCCGCCGCACGATGCACGAGTATTATCTGCGCACGAGTTTCCAGCGCTACGGCGTCACCTATGTGGCGGCGATCTTCTGCCGCGACGTCAAGCCGCGCCGGAGAGTGCTGTCGTGCAATCAGGCGGCGCGCATCGCCGACCGCTTCCTCGGCGCCTTGCAGCTTGCTGGCGGCACGCCCGAGGCCGCGCCGCCGCCGGAGGCCGCCTTGCCGCCGCGGCCGGACAAGATCGACGCCGCCTTCACCTATTATCCGCCAGGCTCGCTCATCCCGCGCACCGGGCTCAAACCCGACATGCCCGGCGATGCCGACACCACCATTTACGCGAACTTGCGCTTCCCGATGAAGGACGCGCCGGCCTTCGCCAATTCGCAGTCCTTCAACAACTGGGGCGACTGCGACTTCACCGGGCGTTCGCGCCGCGTCCGCGCCAAAGGCGCGTCCTACGAGTGCAAGGTGAACGGCCGCGCGCTCGTCTTCGACGAGGGCGCAGGCGCCAATTACCAATATCCGTGGCGCGATAATTTCTGCGAGCACAGGCGTTTTCCGGTCGGCCAGTGTCCCGGTGGCGAAGGGCATCAGGGCCAGGACATCCGCCCGAGCTTCTGCAAGAAGTTCAACGACGGCGCCGACCGCTGCGACCCCTACCAGCAAGACATCGTCGCCGCGCACGACGGCATGGTGCTGCGCGCGCGCAAGCAGGAAGCGGTGTTCCTGTTCGTCAACGCGCCGGTCGCGCATGTCCGAGTCCGTTACATCCACATGAGCCCGAAGCGTCTCGACGAGGACGGCATCGTCAGTGGCAAACGCTTCGCCGAAGGCGAGACGATCGGCCAGGTCGGCAACTACAACGACTATGAACGCGGCACCACCTATCACCTGCACTTCGACATGCAGGCGCCGACCGAGTTCGGCTACGTCTTCGTCAATCCCTACATGACGCTCGTCGCCGCCTATGAACGGCTCATCGGGGCCCGCGGCACCGAGATCAAGGACGTGTCCGAGACGTCCGCGCCCGTCGCCTCTGCCGACGCCCGTGCGACGGCCGAGACAGCGCCGGAGCAGGTAGCGAAGCCGGAGCCGCCGACGCGAACTGCCGTCCGAAAGCCGCCGCTGCCCGAACGCCGCCCGCACCGCATTCGGCGGCACCTCGCGCATCGCTAGCGCACCACGAAAACGCCCGCTTTGCGCCGATTGTCTGGACGCTCGCGCCTGTCCAAGATGCGGCATGTCCGGGGATTCGCCTTTGTTCCAACTTCACCTCAGCCGCCGCAGCCTCCTTGCCGCGGCGCTTGCACTGACCGCGGCGCCGGCCCTCGCACGATCGGCCGCGTTCGATCGCTGGGTCGCGGCGTTCCGCCCGCGCGCGCTCGCCCGCGGCATCTCCGAGGCGACCTATGACCGCGTCATGGGCGCGGTGACGCCGGACACCAGCGTCTACGAGGCGGTGCGCGCGCAGCCGGAATTCACCGAGCAGATGTGGCAGTACATCAACCGCCGCTGCTCGGACTGGCGCGTCATCACCGGCAAGGAACGCGCGAAGGAATACGCTTCCGTGCTGCATCGGGTCGAGGCCGAATACGGCGTCGACCGCTACGCCCTGCTCGGCCTCTGGGGCATGGAGTCCTCGTTCGGCGACGTCATCGCCAACCCGAAATACATGCGGCCGATCATCCCGGCGCTCGCTGCGCTCGCCTATGGCGAGCCGCGCCGGCGCCGCTACTGGGAAGCGGAACTGCTCAACGCGCTGACCATCGTCGATCGCGGCTGGGCGCAGCCGAAGGAGATGATCGGCTCCTGGGCCGGCGCCATGGGCCACACGCAGTGGATGCCCGAGGTGTGGCTGCACATGGGCGTCGACTTCGACCGCGACGGCCGCATCAATCCCTTCGGCAAACCGGACGACGCGCTCGCCGGTACGGCGCATTACCTCGTTTCGCGCGGCCGCTGGCGGCGTGGCGAGGCCTGGGGCTGCGAGGTCACGATCCCGTCCGGGCAGCACCATCTCGCGGACAACCGCACCTGGCGCACCTACGCGCAATGGCACGGGTTCGGGATTGCCCGCGCCGACGGCAGAGCATTCGCGCGGGCCGAGGATCGCGTGAAGCTGTGGCTGCCGGTGCCGGGAGGACCGGCGTTTCTCGTCGGGCAGAATTTCTACGCCGTCCGCTCCTACAATCCATCGACCAACTACACGCTCGCGCTCGTCCATCTTGGCGACCTCATTCGCGGCGACCCGCCATTCCACCGGTTGTTTCCCGGCGGCGAGCGCGTGCCGACCATCGACGAGGTCAAGGAAATCCAGCGCCGGCTCAACGAGCGTGGCTTCAAGACCGACGGCGTCGACGGGCGCACGGGCTCCGACACGGTTCGCGCCATCGGCGCCTTCCAGAGGAAGGTCGGCATGGAGCCGGTCGACGGCTATGCCGGCCTGCGCGTGCTGGCGCGGCTCAGGCAGCCGGGCTGAACTTCGGCCGCTTCAGCATCAAGGTCAGGACCAGCGCCAGCGCCGACGCCACCAACATCACGGCGAAAGCCTCGTCGTACCGCTTCGTGGCGTCGAACACCGCGGCGCCGAGATAGGCGCCGATACCACCGAATATCTGGTGGACCATGGTGATGAGGCCAGTGAGCGCGCCGAGATGGCGCGTGCCGAAGCTTTGCTTCACGAAAACGACCGTGAGCGGCGCCGTAATGAGAAACGTCGCACCGAAGACGAGCGCAAACACCGCGACCGAGAGTTCCGACTGATCCAGAATGATTAATCCGAACGCTGCCACGCGCGCTGCGAATTGCAGTGCCGTCGGCCACGTCGGGCCGGAGCGGTCGCTGAGATAGCCGGCCGCAACCACGCCGACGAGCCCGGTGAGCCCCATCAGCGCCAGCAGGTTGCCCGCGAGGAGCGATCCGGCGCCGCGGTCCTGCGCGAAGGCGACGACGTGGGTTGTGACGAAAAAATCGTCGAGGCCGCAGATGGCATAGACGCCAAGCAGGAGCCAGAACTGCCGCGTGCGCGCGGCCTGCGCGATATTCATGCCCTCCGCGGATTGGGATGCCGCCTTGGCCGCCGCCGCGCCGCCGGCCGGGATGGCCGCGATCAGGAACGGCACCATTGCGAGGTAGGCGATGCCGAGCCAGAGGAACACGCTCGGCCAGCGGACGATCGTCAGCACCGCCGCGAGCGCGGCGATGACGACAAGCTGGCCCACGCTCATCCCCGACATCACCACCGCATTGGCGATGCCGGTCCGGACCGGAAAGGCGCGGGTCACGATGACGCCGACCGGGATCATCGAGGCGGCGCCGTTGCCGAGCGCGTAAACCACGCCGTAGAGCGCAATCGCGTGCCACGGCGCTGAGATCGCGCTCATCGCGCCGATGCCCACGGCGCTGACGATCAGGCCGCCGCCGAGCACCAGCCGCGGGCCCATGCGATCGACGAGCTTGCCGGCGGCGAACATCGTGGTCGCGGAGACGACCAGGAACACGGAAATGGCAATGCTGAGGTCGCTGCGCGACCAGCCGAGCTCGTCGACGATCGGCTTGAGCATCAAGCTGACGGCGAAACGGCCGCCGCCATTGGTGAAGAGGACGAGGAAGCAGGCGGCGAGCAGCAGCGCGCCACTCGGGGATTTCGAAGCTTCTTTCACGGTCGCCCCGGCAAAATGACCGATCCCTTTTAAAGCGAGCGCGCGCAGCGCGCCACCCTGCCCCGCGCACGCCCCGCCTTGGAGCCATGCAGGTCATCGGCTAGACACGTCGCAGCTCCGATCCCGTGAAGGACAGGTTCGCATGTCAGGCAGCAGCGCCGGCGACAATTCGCATACGCGCACCATCGCCCGGTTCGTCTCCGGGCTGCGCTACGAGGACATTCCGCCCGAGGTCATCGCCCGCATCAAGCTCCTGATGCTCGACTCGCTCGGCTGCGCGCTCCACGGCACCTCGCTCGAATGGAGCCGCATCCTGCGGCAGACGCTCGGCGCCGTCGACACGACGCAAGGCTGCCGCGTCTGGGGCACGGCGGAAAAACTGTCGGCGCCGCACGCCGCGCTCGTCAACGGCACCCTGGTGCAGAGCTTCGAACTCGACGACGTGCATCGCCAGGGCGTGCTGCATGTCGGCGCGGTGACGCTGCCGCCGCTACTCGCGGTGACGGAGATGCGGCCCGGCCTGAGTGGCCGCGAATTCCTCGCCGCCGCCGTCGCCGGCTACGAGATCGGGCCGCGCGTCGGCAAGTGCATGGGGCAGGAACACATCGGCCAGGGCTGGCACTCCGGCGCGACCGTCGGCGTCTTCTCCGCCGCCGCGGGCGCTGCCGCGGCGCTGCGCCTGTCGGCCGAGCAGACCGTGCATGCGCTCGGCATCGCCGGCACGCAGGCAGCGGGGCTGATGGCCGCGCAGTTCGGCGCCATGGTCAAGCGCATGCACGCGGGACGCTCGGCACAGAGCGGGCTCTATGGCGCGCTGCTCGCGGAACAGGGCTTCACGGGCATCCTCGATGTCTTCGAGGCGCCCTATGGCGGCTTCTGCACCACTTTCTCGCGCTCCACCGACCGCTTCGACCTCGACCAGCTCTCCTGGGAGCTCGGCAAGCAATGGGAGACGCTGCGCATCTCGCTCAAATTCTATTCCTGCGTCGGCAGCAACCACACCACGCTCGACGCGATCCGCATGATGCAGGCGGCGACGCCGTTTGGACCGGACGACATCGAGGAGATCATCGTGCACGGCTCCCATGTCACGGTCGAGCACGTCGGCTGGCCCTACGAGCCGCAGGGGCTGACCTCGGCGCAGCTCAACCTGCCCTTCTGCGTCGCGACGCTGCTGCTCGAGGGCGACGTGTTCGTCGACCAGTTCAACGACGAGATCGTTACAGACGAAAGACGCATCGCGTTGTCGCGCAAGGTCAAGGTGCTGCACGATCCTACGATCACCGAACGCGGCTCGAACTTCCGGCACATGGTCCGCGTCGAGGTTCGGCTGAAAAACGGCACGCGCATGGAGCAGACGGTCGAGGCGCCGCGCGGTAGCGAGACGAGCTTCGCCAGCGAAGCGGACGTCATGCGCAAGTTCAGGACGCTCGCGACGCACACGGTCGGCGGCGCCAAGGCCGACCGCATCGCCGAACTGATGCTCGGCGCGGACAAGCTCGCCCGCGCCGAGGAGATCGCCGAAGCGCTCGCAGCTTAGGCTACTTCTCTTTCGTCTTGGCGATGTGCGTGGCGAGCTCGCTCAGCCGCGCCCGCTCAGCTTTGGTGAAGGCGACGAAGTCGGCAACCGAACCACCGGCCGGCTCGATGCCGGTGCGGGTCAGCTTCTCGACGTTCTCCGGATTTTTCAACGCCGCCTGTAGCGCTGCGTTCATTTTGTCGATGATCGGCTGCGGTGTGCCGGCCGGCGCGTAAAGCCCGGCCCAGTGGCCGATCTGCACGGTCGGGAAGCCCTGCTCCGCCGTGGTCGGGATCTGCGGATAAGAGCTGATGCGCTTCGTATAGGTCGTGGCGATGCCCTTGAGCGTGCCGGCCTTGATCTGCGGCACCACGACGATGCTCGCTTCCGACGTCGCCGAGACCTCATTGTTCATGACGCCGTGCACCGAGGCGCCGCCGCTCTTGTACGGGATGATGTTGAACTTGACGCCGGTCGCCTCCGAAATCATCTCGGCAACGAACTCAGGCGTGCTGCCATTGCCGGCGGTGGCCCAAGTCGCCTTGCCGTTCTGCGCCTTCGCCCAGGCGATGAACTCCTTCATGTTGGTCGCAGGCACGCTCGGATTGACGATGATCGTCGACGGCGCGACCGCGATCATGCCGACCGGGACGAGGTCGGAATCCTTGTACGGCAGGTCCTTGAGCAGCAGGCTGTTGGTGATGGTGCTCGCCGCGCCGACCAGGAACGTGTAGCCGTCGGGCTGCGCGTGCGCGACATAGGCCGTGCCGATGACCGCGCCGGCACCGGGCCGGTTCTCCACGACGACGGTCTGCTTGAGCTCCTTGCCGGCGCCGTCCGCGGCAATGCGGCCGATCAGGTCGTTGGCGCCGCCGGGCCCGAAGCCGACGATGAAATGGATCGGGCGGTCGGGCCATTCCGCCTGCGCTGCCGGTGCGGCGAGCATTGCGGCGAGAGCGAGCGTGGCGAGCAGCGTCGAGCGCTTGAGCACGTGTTCCTCCTTGCGGCTTTATCGTTGCCGAACTGTAGAACAACGCCACCGTCGCCCCAAGGGCGCATGCGGCATAGCCGGCCAGCGAAATGGCTGCCGGCGCTATTGCAGCCGGTAGGCCGCGTGGCACGCCGCGCAAGACGTCGTCACCGCATGCAGCGCGCCGGCGACCTTCTGCATCGATTCCGCGCTCGGCGTCACCGATGCGTCCTGGAGCACGACGACCAGTCGGCTCGCCGCCCTGTGCATCGACGCGCCCATGTCCTGCATCGGCTTCGGCATGAACGGCGCCATGTGCGCGGCGTCGTGCGAGGTCAGCGAACTCATGCCGAGGTGGGCTTCGGCAAGCTTCGCCGCGTCGTCGAACTTCGCGTCCGCGACCGCGCCGAGAATTTGGTCCAAGGTCATGAGATGATCGCGCATGTTGCCGAGCATGTGCTCGCGCATCATCGGCGGCAGATTCACGGGCGCGCGCACATCGTCGGCCGTCCGCGCGGAGCCGGTCAACGCGGCTAGGAGCATAGCGGCAACAATTCCAGTTCGCGTGTCCATCGCCCCTACTCCGCCGCCCGCGCATGCGCCGTCTGAAAATCCTGTCCGGCCATCCATTGGCGCAGGAAATCGATGAAGACCTGCACCTTGCGCGGCGTCACCGGCGCCTGCGGATGGATGGCGATGAGCGGCCGCGCCTTGACCCGGTAGCGCGGCAGCACCGGCACGAGGTCGCCCGCGGCGAGCGCGTCGGCGACGACATAGCGGGGCACCAAAGTCACGCCGAGACCCGCGGCCGCCGCCTTGGCAAGCGCAATGGCCGCGTTGGAGAAGAAGGCGCCGCGCACCTTCACGCTCGACGCGCCCTTCGGCCCGTCGAAGCGCCAGATGCTGTCGTTCGGTGTCACGTTGAGGTGGAGGAGACAGGCGTGTCCGGCGAGGTCCGCCGGTGTCTGCGGGCGTCCGGCGGAGGCCAGATAGGACGGCGAGGCGCACACGACCCAGTCGAGCACGCCGATTTCCTCCTCGGTCACGCTCGCGCCGCGCATATTGGAGAAGCACAGGACGAGATCGAGGCCGCGCTCGGCGAAATCGTAGACGCCGCGATAGGGCGTGTTCTCCAGCATCAGCGACACCTTCAGGCGCGGCTGGGCCTTCGCAAAAGCGACCACCGCGTCGGAGAGATGCATGGTGCCGAACGATTTCGGCGCCAGGATCTTCAGCATGCCGGCGGGCTCGGCGCGCGTGCGCAGCATGGTCTGCTCGCTCGCCTCGATGTCGCGGAAGACGCGCTCGCAGAAGCGCAAATAGGCCTCGCCCTCGTCCGTGAGGTTGAGTGAGCGCGTCGAGCGGTTAATCAGGCGGGCGCCAAGCCGCGCCTCGAGGTCGCCGACGTGTCGTGACACCAAAGCGCGCGACAGACCGAGCTGGCTGGCGGCGACGGTGAACGATCCGGAGCGCGCGACGCGCACGAAGCTTTCCATGGTGCGGAAACGGTCCATGCGGGCTCCGATGGCGGGGTTTTTTGTTGCAGGATCGGCAACAATATCGTGCGCATCTAGCGGCTTCCGCGCGCAAATGTCAAAGTCTAGAGTGGCTCAAAAGCAATCACGCGCGCGGGGCTATCGAACCCGCGCCAGCCAGAGGGAGAGCGCCTGCCGGGCCCGGCCACGCATGGCCGGCACCGGGCGACTTTTTGCCATGACAACCTTCAGGCCTCAGGCGCCGCGCGCCACCGATCCCGCCGATCTGGGCGACGTCGACCGTCCCGTCCCTGCCGGGGTCAATGCGCCCGGCTTCGGCAGCGACGTGGTCGCCGACGCGCTGCGTGCGACCGACATCCCCTACATCGCGCTCAATCCCGGTGCGAGCTATCGCGGCCTGCACGACAGTCTCGTCAA
>DASTGR010000153.1:0-8539 GCA_035718885.1 Pseudolabrys sp.
GTCTGCCTCGGCGCCGGGTCGATCACACAATGGGCCTACGCGCTGCCGGCCGAACTTGCGGCGCCGGGGTGAGGACGCGACGACGCCGATGGCTTTCCCCGACATCGTCCCCGAACTGAAGAAACGCCTGCCGAACCTGCGGGGGCGGCTACTCGCGAACCAGCCGCTCGGCGAATTCACCTGGTTCCGCGTCGGCGGCCCGGCGCAGGCGTTGTTCATGCCGGAAGACGAGAACGATCTCGCTTACGTGCTCGGCAATCTGCCGAGCGATGTTCCCGTCACCGTCATCGGCGCCGGCTCGAACCTGATCGTACGCGACGGCGGCGTCGAAGGCGTCGTCATCCGTCTCGGTCGAGGCTTCAACGGGATTACGACCGACGAAAAGCAGCGCGTGACCACGGGCACGGCGGTGCTCGACGTGATGGTCGCGCGCGCCGCGCAGAAGGCGGGCATTGCCGGCCTCGCGTTTCTTTCCGGCATCCCCGGCACGATCGGCGGCGCGCTGCGCATGAACGGCGGCGCCTATGGCGGCGAGACCAAGGACATCCTCGTCGAGGCGCGCGGCGTCGACCGCGCCGGCAACATGCGCACGTTCTCGAACGCCGACATGGGCTTCTCCTATCGCCACTGCTCTGTGGCGGACGACGTGATCTTCACCACCGCCGTGTTCCAGGGCAAAGCCGGCGACGCCGATGCGATCGCCGCCGAGATGGAGGCGATCAAGCAGAAGCGCGAGGCCTCGCAGCCGCGCAACCGCACCGGCGGCTCGACCTTTAAAAACCCGCCGGGCAAGAATGCATGGAAGGTGATCGACGAGGCCGGCTGCCGCGGCCTCAAGATCGGCGACGCGCAGGTCTCAGAGCTGCACTGCAATTTCCTGATCAATCTCGGCCGCGCGAGCGCCGCCAACATCGAGACCTTGGGCGAGACCGTGCGCGAGCGCGTGAAGGCGCAATCGGGCGTCGATCTTGAATGGGAAATTAAGAGAATCGGGATAGAGCAGGCTCCATGAAACACGTCGCAGTCCTGATGGGCGGCTGGTCGTCGGAGCGGCAGGTGTCGCTGTGGTCCGGCACGGCCTGCGCCGACGCGCTGGAGCGCACCGGGCGCTACAAGGTCAGCCGCGTCGACGTCGACCGCGAGGTCGCCGCGGCGCTCCGCGCGCTCAAGCCCGACTGCGCGCTCAACGTGCTGCACGGCAGGCCCGGCGAAGACGGCACGATTCAGGGCTTGCTCGAGATCCTCGGCATTCCGTACAGCCATTCCGGCGTGATGGCGTCATCGGTCGCCATCCGGAAGGACATTTCCAAGGCGGTGCTGAAGGCTGCGCACATTCCGGTGCCGGGCGGCGGGCTCGTCGACCGCATGGAGGCGGCCAAGAAGCATCTGATGCCGCCGCCCTACGTGATCAAGCCGGTCGCGGAAGGCTCCAGCGTCGGCGTGTACATCGTGCGCGAGGATCAGGCGCACCCGCCGCAGGAACTGACGCGCGACGACTGGACCTATGGCGACGCGGTGCTGATCGAGCCGTACATCGCCGGCAAGGAATTGACCTGCGCGGTGCTTGGCGACAGAGCGCTCGGCGTCATCGAGATCGTCGCCGCGACGAAGTTCTACGATTTCGAGGCCAAGTACGCGCCGGGCGGCTCGAAGCATTTGCTGCCGGCGCCGGTGTCTGCGGAAGTGTACGAGGCCTGCCGGCGCATCGCGCTCGATGCGCACAACGCGCTTTCCTGCCGCGGCGTCTCGCGTGCCGATTTCCGCTACGACGATTCGAAGCCCGGCCTCGAAGGGCTCGCCTGCCTCGAAGTGAACACGCAGCCGGGCATGGCCGCGACCTCGCTGGTGCCTGAACTCGCTGCCCATGCCGGCATGCCGTTCGAGGAACTGGTGTCGTGGATGGTCGAGGACGCCTCGCTCAACCGGTGAAATCGCCGCGCGAAAAGCTTGGCGCCTTCTCGAAGCGCGCCGCAGAATGATTTATCGCCCGGCGCGTTGGAACTGAAATATCCACATCGATTGTGCGCAAAGCGACAGACCGACCGGCCGTCGCGCGTTAGGTTTGCGTCGGTAGGGGGAGATCGACGTGAGCGCACGACCGGCCGACTTGAAGTTCCCGATACCGACTGTGCACTGTCCGCGTTGCGGCAGCCGCATGCGCCTATCGACGATCTTGCCGGATGGCCAGGACCGCGACCGCATGACGTTCTCCTGCGACTGCGGCTTCGATTACCAGCAGTCGTCGACGGCAGCGGCGGAACGCATGCTCTGAGTCGAGCGGTTCAGCCGGCGCTGATATTGAGTTCCGCGACAAGCCGTTTGTATTTGTCCGAGTCCGCGCGCGCGAGCTCGCCGAGCTTCTCCGGCGCGCCGCCGATCGCCTCGAGCGAGCCGCTGTCGAAATTCGCCCGCAACTTGGCGTCGCCGAGCGACTTCTGGAACGCGGCGTTGATCTGCGCCACGAGATCGGGCGGCGTGCCCTGCGGCGCGAAGGCGGCGTACCAGGCTTCCAGAACGACGTCGTGACCGCTCTCCTTCAGCGTCGGGATGTCCTGAAGGGTCGGCGCGCGCCGTCCCGACGATTGCCCGATGATCTTGATCGAGCCCGCCTTGTGATGCGCGATCAGCGCGGTCGGCCCGAGGAACGCCGATTTGACGTGCCCGGCGAGCAGGTCGCCCACCGCCTGGCCCGCGCCGCGATAGGGCACGTGCTCAAGTTTCATGCCGGCCTCCTTGGCGAACCAAGCGCCGATCACGTGCTGGTTTGAGCCGACGCCGGAACTCGCAAAGCCGAGGCCCGGATTTTTCTTGGCGTAGGCGACATATTCCGCGACCGAATTGACGCCGAGCGAAGGATGCACCGCCAGCACCTGCGGCTGGTGGGCGAGGTCGATCACGGGGACCATCACCTTGGTGTAGTCGTAGCTGAGCTTGAGGATGTGCGGCGCGCTCGCCGCATTGTCGTTGGTGACGAGGATGGTGTAGCCGTCCGGCGCAGCCTTCATTGCCGTGTCCATGCCGATCGTGCCGCCGGCGCCGGTGCGGTTCTCGACGAAGACCTGCTGGCCGAGATCCTGCGACATAGGCTGCGAGCATTGGCGCGCCACGAAATCGATGGCGCCACCGGGCGCGAGCGGCACGATGATGCGCACCGGCCGGTTCGGCCACCTGCCCTGCGCAAAAGCGCCGGAGAATGGAAATACGGCGGCCAGCCCCGCCGATGCCGCCGCCTTGATGAAATCCCGCCGTCCCAGCCGCGTCACGTTCGCTCCTCCACGGTCTTTATGTCGCGGAGCGCACAATTCCATGGACGGGACGTTGAAAGAATAACTTCGGCGTAAACTTTGTTGGGCCGCGGCGGAAGGCCGCGCTGCCTCAGGAAAACTGCACGCCGAGGCGTTGCTCAGTGCGCCAGACCAGATGGCAGGTGCGGTGGATGTTCTCAGGCCGGATCACCAAGCTGAAATCGTCGGGCAGACTGCCGGGGCAGTCCACCTCGATGCAGGCGCCGGTCACCGAAAGATTGCGCACGACGCACTCGATCCCCGCGAAGCGGTCGAACGAAATCGCGCCGCCCTTGAACGTGCGGTGGCGCGGGGCTGTCCTACGGTCCTGCTCCATCATGCCGCGATTGTCGCGCCCGCCCGTTAGAAAGCGATGAAAGCTTGAACGTCGTCCGGGTTAATCCTGGCTAACCATGGAGGCACGCCATTCGCGCGGCGTCATGGCGAACCGGCTACGGAACGATCGGTTGAAGTGCGACAGGTCGTTGAAACCCCAGCGGTAGGCGATCTCGGACACCGCCGCCTGCTGCTGATGCGCGTCGCGCAGCGCCAAGCTGCATGCCTTCAGCCGCTCCTCGAGCACGAAGCGGCCGAAGCTCTTGCCCGTCGCCTTGAAGCGCAGATGCAGCGTCCGCACCGACACGCCGAGTGCATCGGCGGCAAGCTGCGGCGTCAGCTCGGGGTCGTGCAGGCGCTGTCGACAGAAGGCCAGCATGGCCTCGGTCTGCAATTCGCCCTGGAGCTTGCGAACCGGTACGTCGGCGGCGGTCGCGAGCGCCAGCAGGTTGCACAGGTTCTCCGACAGGAGCGTCGCCGCGTGGTCGTCCAGCGTTTCGTTTTCGGCAAGGGCCACGATGTGCTGGCGCGCGAGATCGACATAGGGCGCGTTCGCCGCCAGCCGGTTGAGCGGCGCCGCGCGCGTCAGCCACGGCGCGCGCCTGTTCAGCAGGTCCCGCGGAATAACGGTCGTAATGCGCTTGCCGCCGGTGACGCAGGCGCGAAACGGATGGCGCAGATCGGATACGGCGATGTCGCCGGCGGCGAAATTGAAGCTGCGGCCGGCCTGGCTGATTGCCGTGCCGCGCGCGAGGTCGAGATAAATGGAGTAGTTGTCGGCCGGCGCGGCCGATACGTCGCGGCGCGTGCGTACGACGTCATACGGCGTCGAGTGGCCGATCGCCAATCGCAACGGACCCGCGACGCGCGACTCGAGCTTCGCCGAGAACGGCCCAGGCGGCGCATCGATCGAAACATTGAAGATCGATTGGCACACGGCTTCGCGCCAATAGGAAAAGCGATCGCGCGTCTGCACCGCCTCGGTGGACCATTTGGTCATTCTCACAACCTCGTCACGGAGCGCGTCATATGCGCTCTCGGCTCAATCATGTGCGCGCCTGCCCAAGAGCGCAGACGACGTACGAGCTAGTAGAACCCCATGCAAGGACCGCTATTTCCATTCGAGTACACGAATGTGTGCGACGCATTCGTGCAAATTCTCGAACCGATCAGTCGCGATGATGTGTGCGGCAAAGCGCATACGCTGCACGGTTCCGAACGTGATGGACGCACGATGACGATGACCTCGACATTCACACAGGTGAAATCCGGCAGTCGCATGTCCGCGCGCATGCGCCGCTTTGGCGCGATGCTCCGCCGCTTCGGAGTGGCCTGGATGAGGGGGCTGCATGAGCAGCGTCGGCGCGAGGCCGCTCGGATCATCGCCCACGAGCGCTATCTCGCGACGCTCAATCGCGCCGCACGTCTCGGCGCGGATGCGCGCCCGAGGATCGAGCGCGTGCGAAGGGCGCCGGCGACGCAGCCGGCGCAGGACTGCGGAACGATCTGAGGTTGCAGGCAAATCGCGCCGGCGCGCCGGCGCGATTGAGAATTTGTTTACCATCGTGGCCGCATAACGGCTGCCACCTGCCTAACGATCGGGCAGGCCATGGCGGCCGGAGATCGATGGCGCGGTTCTCGTTGTTCAAGGAAGGGGAAGCGCGCCCGCCCGCCTTGCCCGCGGAAGAACGGCCTGCGCCTGCGCTCCCGCAGGCGGCGGCCGATCTGTCCTTCCGCGAAACCGTCGACCTCCTCGAAACCGACCTGTCCGCGATGATCCGCGACGTCGCGCGCGCGGCCGCGTCGGTCAAGGCGGATGCGTCGGCCTCCGCCGACATACTCTCGGCGATCCGCGCCCGGACCGAGGAACTTGCGCGCGAATCGCGCGACGCCAAGCGCGACGCTGACACCGTCGCCGGCGCCACGGAAGAGATCGCGCGCTCCTCGACCAGCATTGAGCGCGAAGTACGGCTCGCCGGCGAACTGACCGATCAGGCGGCCGAGGCCGCGATCGCCGCGGCGACAAGCGTCGACAAGCTCAAGGCTTCGTCGTCCGACATCGGCGAGATCGTCGCGCTCATCGGCAACATCGCCAAGCAAACCAACCTGCTTGCACTCAACGCCACCATCGAGGCGGCGCGGGCAGGGCAGGCGGGCCGCGGCTTCGCCGTGGTCGCTGCGGAAGTGAAAGCGCTTTCGGTGCAGACGTCGAAGGCGACCGAGGACATTCGCCGCAAGATCGACATGCTTCAGGCCGACGCCGCGCGTTCGATCGAGGCCGTGTCGCGCATCGTCAGTGCCAACAAGGCTGTGCGTCCGGTGTTCTCCAACATCGTCGGCGCGGTCGAGCAGCAGGCCGAGTCGACCGGAGGCCTGTCGCGCATCGCTGCGGAAAATTCGCAATTCATCGGCGTCGTCGCCGACGGCGCGGCGGAGATCCAGAGCTCCTCGGCCGAGGCCACCGCGCACGCCGAGAGTGTCGGCCGTTCCGGCGAGGACGTCGTGCGGCTTGCCGAGCGCCTGAAGACGCGCTGCGTCATCTTCCTGCGACTGACCGAGATCGGCGACCGCCGTCGCCACGAGCGGCTGCCTTGCGAGCTCGTCGTCACGCTCGACGGCGGCGTCATGGCCCGGACTGCCGATCTGTCGGAAGGCGGCGTGCTCATCCGGCTCACTGAACCGCGCGCCTATGCGAGCGGCGCGGTGCTCGGCGCAGAGATTGCGACGATCGGCGCCTGCCGGCTCAAAATCGTCAACGTGTCGCCGCTCGGCCTGCATTGCGCGTTCGAGGATCTCAGCGACGCCGCGCGCGCGGCGCTCACCGCCGAGCTCGCGCGCATCCGAAGCGAGAACCGCGAGTTCATCGACTACGCAATCGCCGCAGCGAGCACGATCGGCGCGGCGTTCGAGAACGCCGTCAACAAAGGCTTGGTGTCGCTCGACGACATGTTCGACAACGATTACCTGCCGATCCCCGCCACCGAGCCGCAACAATACCGCAACCGGTTCCTCGAGGTCGCCGACCGCATTTTGCCGCCGATCCAGGAGCCGATGCTGGCGCACGATCCGCGCATGGTTTTCTGCGCCTGCATCGATCGCAACGGCTACCTTCCGGTGCACAACCTCGCCTATGCGAAACCGCAGCGGCCGGGCGACGTGCTCTGGAACACGGCCAATTCGCGCAACCGCCGCATCTTCGACGACCGCGCGGGGCTTGCCGCCGGGCGCGTTGTGCGGCCCTATCTCATCCAGAATTATCCCCGCAACATGGGCGACCGCACAGTGATGATGTGGGAGATCGACGCGCCCATCCGCGTCTTCGGCAAGCACTGGGGCGGCTTGCGGACGGCCTATACGCTGTAGAGGGCTGCAACGTCGCCATTGCAGCGCGACCCTCCGGGTTGTAAAGCCGCCGCGTCAGGGCGCCACCGGAGGCCGCGATGCACTCGCATTCCATCGACGAATATCGCCACGGGCACGTGTTCCTCGGCGAAGCCCATGAGCGCAACGAGCGCAAGACTTGGGGCGTGATCGCCTTGTGCGCCGCCATGATGGTCGTCGAAATCTTCGGCGGATGCTGGTTCGGCTCGGTCGCGCTCATCGCCGACGGTCTGCACATGTCGACCCATGCCGGCGCGCTTTTGATCGCGGCGCTCGCATATACGACGTCACGCCGCTATGTGCGCGACGAGCGGCTGGCGTTCGGCACGGGGAAGTTCGGCGACCTCGCGGCCTTCAGCAGCGCCATCGTGCTGGCCATGATCGCACTGCTCATCGGCTATGAAAGCGTCGAGCGTCTGATCGCGCCGGTGCCGATCGCCTTTACCGAGGCGATCCCGATCGCGGCGGTCGGTCTCTGCGTCAATCTCCTGAGCGCCTGGCTATTGCGCGACGAGCATGACCATCATCACGGGCACAGCCACGATCATCATGGCCACAGCCATCACGACCATCACGGCCACGCGGCCGTACACACCGACCACAATCTCCGTGCTGCCTTCGTCCACGTCGTGGCCGATGCCGCGGTCTCGGTGCTTGTCATCGTCGGTCTTGTGCTCGGCCGGCAATTCGGCTGGGTCTGGATGGACCCGGTCATAGGCCTGCTTGCCTCAGTCGTCATCCTGAACTGGTCATGGACGCTTCTGCGCTCGGCCGGCGCGATCCTCCTGGATGTCTGCCCCGATCCCGGCCTTGGCCGGCTGATCGCCGCGCGGCTCGAGCAAAAAGGCGACCGGATTTCCGATCTGCACCTTTGGCGCGTCGGCCCCGGCCATCTCGCCGCGATCGTCTCGCTCGTCTCCGACGATCCCCGTTCGCCGGCACAATACAAGCGACGGCTTGCGGGGCTGCGCGGGCTCTCGCATGTCACGATCGAGGTCGAGCGCTGCGCGGGGGAGCATCCGCACGTCTGATGCGCGCCGATGCAATTGCACTTCAGCGCGCGGCGCTCGGGTGCGGTGGTGATATCCGCACGACCGCGAACACGTTGAGCGCTGCATAGATTCCAAAGGCCAGCGCGATGGCGGCAAACAGGCCGATCGTTCCGAAATCGAGCCAGTACACGGCGACGAGCCCTGCGCCAGTGCTCACGAGCAGGCGCGCGGCGTTCGCCAGCATCGCGGCGAAGCCGCGGCCGAGGCCCTGGCTGACGAAGAACAGGCCGAGGCCGAGCCCGAAACAGGCATAGACCGGCCCGACGATGCGCAGATAGGTCGCGCCGACGCGCGCCACCTCGGCATCGGCACTGAACAGACCGAGCCACAGCGTGGGCTGCACGGCGACGATGAGCCCGAGCGCGCCGCATAGCGAGGCGATCGTCGCCACGCCCGTCCAGGCGATGCGCCGTGCTCGGCCATACTGCTTAGCGCCCCAGTTCGTTCCCACCATCGGCACCAGAGCCGTGCCGAAACCGAAGGCGA
>DASTGR010000154.1:0-6237 GCA_035718885.1 Pseudolabrys sp.
CGCTCGCCTTCGGCATCTACTTCCGCCTGGTGCACACGCTCGGCTCGGTCGGCACCACGTCGCAGGCCTATCTGCGCGTGCCGATCGGCGTCGGCATCGGCGCGCTCTTTCTCGGCGAGGCACTTCCGACAAGCGCCTGGGTGGGGATGTTGTGCGTCCTCGTCGGCGTCGCAGCCATGACGATTCCTGCGCGCAGAGCGGCCGCCGCGGCCTGAAACGCAAAAAGCCCCGGCGCGCGGCCGGGGCTTTCTCGCGCTCCGTCGAAGTGACTATTTCAGGTGCTTGGCGAAGAAGTCGGTGGTGCGCTTCCAGGCGACATCGCGGGCCTCGGCGCGGAACGAAGCACGCTCGTCGCAGGCAAAGCCGTGCGGCGCGTCGGGATAGGTGAAAGTCTCCGCCTGCGGCTGCTTCTTCTTGATGTCCTCGACCGTCGCCATCGGGATGCCTTCGTCCTTCTCGCCGAAGTGCATCATCAGCGGGCACTTCGGCTTCTCGTCGGCGAACTTGCCGATCATGCCGCCGTAATAGGAAACGGCGGCCTTGAAGCCCGGCACGCGGCACGCGGCGAGAAACGATGCCGTGCCGCCCATGCAGTAGCCGACGATGCCGGCGGGCCCTGCGCTTTTCACGTTGTCGAGCGCTGCGGCGATGTCCTTCATCATGTTGTCGAAGTTCAGATTGCCGAGATAGCTGCGGGCGTTGGCGATCTCGTCCGGCGTGTAGCCGCATTCGAAGTCGCGAACGAAACGGTCGAAAACAGCCGGAGCGATCGCCGTGTAGCCGATACCGGCGAAGCGGTCGCACATCGCGCGGATGTGATGGTTGACGCCGAAGATCTCCTGAATGACGACGATCGCGCCTTTCGGCTGGCCGGTAGGATCGGCGCGATAGGCGCCGAGCTTGTGGTTGTCCGAGGTGGTGAGCGTCAGTTTCTGGCCCAAAGGAACCTCCCGTTACTCAATGCGAAGGGATGAAAACGTGTGTCCGTGCCCGCGTGGCGCTTTTAGCACGAGGATAGGCTTCACGCGAATATCCCGGCTAGAAGCTCGTAAGAGTGCTTCCGGGCGGCGTGGTCGTGGATCATCGTCGTGACCATCAATTCCTGCGCCTGCGTCGCCTCGATGAGCGGCGCGAGGCGCGCTTTCACCGTCGCCGGTGAGCCGATCGACATGCGCTGCCGGTTCGAGGCGATGCGGGCGCGATCGACGGGCGCATAATCATAAGCGGTGGCTTCCTCCGGCGAGGCGAGCGGCAGGTATTCGCCCTTCGCCCGGCGCACGAAATTGAGATCGACGGTGCGCGCGAGCCGGTCGGCCTCCTCGTCGGTGTCGGCGCAGACCACATGCGTCGCCAGGATGGCGTAGGGCTTCGCGTGCGAAACCGATGGCTTGAAGTTGTCGCGGTAGAGCCGCATCGCCTCGGCCGCGTCAAAGGTCGCGAAATGGTGCGCGAATGCAAACACCGCGCCGATATGTCCGGCGAGTTGCGCCGAATAATCGGACGAGCCGAGCAGGAAGATCGGCGGCAAAGGGACGTCCGCCGGCATCGCCTTGACGTTCGCGAAGGGATGGCCGGCCGGGAAGCCGTGCGTCTCGAACAGCATCAATTCGTTGAACCGGTCGAGGAAGTCGTCCTCCTCGCTGACGCCCTGGCGGCGGCGCAGCGCATAGGAGGTCGCCGGATCGGTGCCCGGCGCGCGGCCGAGGCCGAGATCGATGCGGCCGGGATACAGCGCCTCCAGCACCTTGAAGCGCTCGGCCACCATCAATGGCGCGTGGTTCGGCAGCATGACGCCGCCGGAGCCGACGCGGATGCGCGACGTCGCCGCCGCGACCTGCCCGATCATGATCTCGGGCGCGGAGCTCGCGATCATCGGCATGTTGTGATGCTCGGCGATCCAGTAGCGCGTGAAGCCGAGGCTGTCGGCGAGGCGGGCGAGATCGAGCGTGTTGCGTAAGGCCTGCGCGGCGGTCGAGCCGGAGGCGACGGGCGACAGGTCGAGGACGGACACCGGAAACATGCGCCTCCTCTGCGCCAGATCGGGCGATGTGACAAGCCGCGCGGCGGTTATGGCCCGCCCACGCTTATGTGTTTGCGGTCCGACCAAAGGTGATTGCGCGGGGGCGCGGTCGGCTTCCGCCTTGCCGTCGCCACCATTATGATGCGACCTCGACCGCTCAGGGCGAAAGGACAGCCATTGGCCTCAGTGACCGAATGGAAAGTGCCGGCGGCGGTGCAGCCGCGGCCGGAGGATTACGGATACGACCTCGAGCGCGCGCTGTCCGCGGTGGTCGGGCTGCACACCATCATCCCGTCGGACGCCTTCACTGCCGAGACGCTCGGCACCGAGCGCGCCGGCAACGGCGTGCTGATCGACGACGGCCTCATTCTCACGATCGGCTATCTCATCACCGAAGCGCAGACCGTGTGGCTGCATGTCGGCGACGGCCGCGTGGTCGAGGGTCATGCGCTCGGCTTCGACGGCGAGACCGGCTTCGGGCTGGTGCAGGCTCTCGGCAAGGTCGATCTGACGCCGCTGCCCATCGGCAAGTCGAGCGAGGCGCAGGCCGGCGAGCGCGTCGTCCTCGGCGGCGCCGGCGGGCGAACGCGCTCGCTCGCGGGCCACATCGCCGCGCGGCAGGAGTTCGCCGGCTATTGGGAATATCTGATCGACGACGCGATCTTCACCTTTCCGGCGCACCCGAACTGGGGCGGCACCGGCCTCATCTCGCACAAGGGCGAACTGATCGGCGTCGGCTCACTCCAACTCGAGCGTGAACGCGACGGGCGCAACGAGCACCTCAACATGGTCGTGCCGATCGATCTGTTGAAGCCGATCCTCGACGACCTGCGCCGCTTCGGCCGCGTCGACAAGCCGGTGCGGCCGTGGCTCGGCATCTACTCGACCGAGATCGAGGACAAGGTGGTGATCGTCGGCATCGCGCCCAAAGGGCCGGCCGCGCGCGCCGAATTGAAAACCGGCGACGTGATCCTCGCGGTCGCCGGCGACAACGTGTCGAGCCTCGGTGAACTCTACCGCAAGGTCTGGTCGCTCGGGAGCGCCGGCGTCGAGGTGCCGATGACTCTGTATCGTGAGGGCGTGACCTTCGACGTGCGCGTCAATTCATCGGACCGCGCGAAGTTCTTGCGGGCGCCGCGATTGCATTAAGGGCTTGTCCCGGGCGCGGTGCGGCACGTCTTCGTGATGCACCGCAGACCCGGGACCGTCGCAGAGCGAAGCGGTCTTGAAGGTCCCGGGTCTGCAGCGCGTCATTGCATGCCGCGCAGCGCCCGGGACACGCACCTCACCCCACCGCGATCTCATCCACGCGGCTCGGATAGAAGGCGAGGTGGTCCTTGATCTTCGCCATGGCCGGGAAGGGCGCCTCATAGCTCCACACGGCGTTCTCGGCCAAGCGGCCGCCTGCGGCGATCGAGAAATAGCTCGCGTCGCCTTTGTATGGGCAGTGCGTGTGATGTCCGGTTTTCGTCAGCGCGCTCATGTCCGCATCGTCGCGCGGAATGTAGAAGACCGCGGGATAGCTCGCCTCTTTCAACTCCAGCGCGCGCGTCGTTTCGGCAATCGTGGCGCCGCCAAAGCTGACCCGGACGCGGCTGCCGCTGCGGGTGATGGTGATCGGATGATCTGGGCCAGGCACTTTCATCGGGCATTCCTCGGTCGGATTGGTAACCGCCTGCTAACCTAATCACCAATCGAGTCTACTGCTATGTCAGCGGACGGGCAGACCTCGCTATAGAATGGTATCGAGGGGCGGCATTCGGAAAAATTGAACCAAACCCTTTAAGGCGGGTGACAGACCTTCCCCATTAGGTTCCGCATGTACCCACCGTGGGAAATGGTTATGGCGGTCCACGCGTTCGACAAGAAGATTCAGGGCCTCAGTGTCCTGGTCGCCGACAAGAACCAGTTCATGCGCCGGCTCACCCGGACCATGCTGATGAATCTCGGCGCCAAATCGGTGATCGAGGCGTCGGACGGCCTGGCGGCGCTCGAGGCGATCCGGACCTGCGATCCGGACGTGATGTTCCTCGAATGGGACTTGCCCGTTCTCGACGGCATGGAAGTCATCCGCATCGTGCGATCGCCCGGCGTGTTCCCGCGACCGAATCTGCCGATCATCATGCTGACCACGCGCTCGAACCGCTCCAGCGTCGTGCAGGCGTTGCGGGCCGGCGTGCACGAATTCCTCCTGAAGCCGACCTCGCCGAAGGCGTTGCGGGACCGGCTCACCTCGATCCTGCTCAAGCCGCGGCCGATGCTGAAGCTCGGCGAATTCTACGTGCCGCAACCGCGCCGGCTGGCCGCGCCGCCGCCGGACCAGGCCGAGGACTCCTTCGTCGTCGCCGAGTCTGCCGCGGCCGAGTAAAGCAAGCCGTCTGCCGGGACCTTCCCGGGTTTGCTCCGTCCACCGCGTTATGTGTATGAGACGGCCCTCTCCGACCAAAGGGGCCGCGCATGACCGCTTCCACCGTCATCGATTCGCTGCTGTTTCGCGATGCCTTCGGCACCGCGGCGATGCGGGACATTTTTTCCGACACGGCGTTGGTCGGCCGCTACGTGGAGGTCGAGGTCGCGCTGGCCAAGGCCGAGGCGCGCGTCGGCGTCATCCCGGCCAAGGCCGCCGATGAGATCGCCCGGCGCGCCGACGCCGGCGCTCTCGACGTCGAACTGCTGCGCAAGGAGACCGACCTTGTCGGCTATCCGATCCTCCCGGTCGTGCACCAATTGGTGAAGCAGTGCGGCGACGCCGGCCGTTACGTGCACTGGGGCGCGACCACGCAGGACATCATGGATACCGCCGTCGTGCTCCAGATGCGCGACGCGCTCCGGATCGTCGGCGACGACATCGCGGCGCTGCGCGCGATCCTCGCCGATCTTTCGAAGAAGCATCGCGATACGGCGATGGCCGGCCGCACGCATCTCCAGCAGGCGCTGCCGGTCACCTTCGGTTACAAGACGGCGATCTGGCTCGCCATGTTCGATCGCCACGCCGCGCGGCTCGACGAGCTCAAGCCGCGCGTGCTGGTGGGTCAGTTCGCCGGCGCCGCCGGCACGCTCGCTTCGCTCGGCGACAAGGGTTTCGCCGTGCAGGAGGCGCTGTGCGATGAGCTCGCGCTCGGCGTCCCGGCCTCGAGCTGGCACGTGGCGCGCGACGGCTTTGCCGAGGTCATCAATTTCCTCACGCTGGTCACCGGCACGCTCGGCAAGATCGCGCTCGACGTCATGATCATGGCGTCGACCGAGTTCGCCGAGGTCTATGAGCCGTTCGTGAAGGGGCGCGGCGCGTCATCGACCATGCCGCAGAAGCGCAATCCGATCTCGTCGGAGCTGATGCTGGCGGCGTCGAAGGCGGTGCGCCAACACGCGGGCTTGATGCTCGACGCGATGGTGCAGGATTTCGAGCGCGCCACCGGGCCGTGGCACGCCGAATGGGTGGCGATCCCGGAAAGCTTTGTCCTGACCGCCGGCGCGTTGAACCAGGCGCGCTTCGCGCTCGGCGGCCTCATCGTCGACGCCGCGCGCATGAAACAGAACCTCGACATGTCGAAGGGGCTGATCGTCGCGGAAGCGGTGATGATGCAGATGGCGCCGTTCATCGGCCGGCAGCAGGCACACGATATCGTCTACGGTGCCTGCCGCATCGTGAACGAAAAGGGCGGCACGCTCGCCGAGGCGCTCAATGCGATGCCCGAAGTGACGAAGCACTTCGATGGCGCAGCCATCGCGCGCATGACCGATCCGGCGAACTATTGCGGCCTCGCGCCGCAAATGGTCGATCGGGTGATAGCGAGCGTGAAGCGATAACTTGGCCGCTGCGCTCTATCATCGTCATGGCCGGGCTTGTCCCGGCCATCCCGCTTAGTCGGGCACAGTACCCTTCTTATCGGGGTCACCGGGACAAGCCCGGTGACGACAAGAATTACCGAAAATCGTACAGCCGTGCCGGATTGTCGCTGAGGATCGCCTGCCGATCCTGCGCGCGCGGCGTCCAGGCGAGAAAAAGGTCGAGCAAGTGCTTGGCGTCCGGCACCGGCCCGTCCGGCCGCGGGTGCGGCCAGTCCGAGCCCCAGACCAGATTCGCCGGATTGGCGGCGGCCAGCGCCTCGTGAAACGGCTTGGCCTCGAGATAATCTGGCGCGGTCGAGCCGAGCCTGTAGGCGCCGGATACTTTCGACCAAAGCCGGCCTTCGCCGACGCCGCGCACCAGCGCCTGA
>DASTGR010000155.1:0-5761 GCA_035718885.1 Pseudolabrys sp.
TGCGCGCCTATCTGGTGGCGCTGACGCCGCAGGCGCGAAGCCGCTTGCGCGCCGAACTCGAGCGCGGTCTTGCGCGCAGCTTGGAGGCGGAGGCGACGCTCGCGGAGCTGCGCCGGCTCGACGCAGCCGAACCCGCCGCGACATTGTTCTTCAGGCCGCTCGAACCATTTCTCGTCGATGTCGACTTGGCGCATCCGTATCCGGGATGCATTGCACGCACGTCGCTGCCGGCGCTGTGGGCGTGGGTGTGCCACGACCTCGCGTATCTGGACGCGGCTGCGTTCGTTCGCGCGGCGGCCGGTGCGGCCGGGTCGGACGACATTGCGGACATCGTGTCGCTGACCACCGAATTTCAGGACCGCGTCGCCGCCACGCTGCGGGCGGCATTGGGCGGCGAGGATGCCGCCGGGCGCCGCCGGCTTCTCGATGGCATCGGCACGCCGCGTGCGGAGGCCGAGGCGGCGGCCTTGCGCTGGACGCTGCGCGGCCGCGACGCGCTCGACGGGCTCGGCGCGCGGCTGCCCGCGACGATCGCCGATCTCACGCCGCAACACCTCCCGGCCTGCATCGCGTTGATCGAGGAGGCCGCGCGTCCGCGCGACGTCTTCCCGCACGCGCTCATCCTCGTGCTGCGGCGCCTCGCCAAGCCATGGCAGATCGTGCGTCTCGCCGCGCATATGTCCGGTTCCAGCACGGCCGCGCGCATCGAAGCGACGCCCTATGGTGTCGTCATCGCCATGCTCCTGGCAGAGGTGGAGCGGCAGATCGCCGCGCTGTCCGCGGCCCTGGCCGACGGCGCCGGCGCGACCGCCGTGGGGCTGGTCCGGTCGATCGACGCAACGATCCAAGGGCTGCATGGCGAGATCGCCATTCCGGTCGGCAGCACGCTCGGCCGCAGACTCCAGGCGCTCAGCGCCGGCGCGGCGGCGGTGGCGCGCTCGGCCCTTGCGGCCTGAAGGCGTCTCCGGCCGGTCTTCCCAATCGGCCTTAAATCCTTGATCTTGCGCATTGCCGCCATGATTGCGCGTGATGTATGCCCTGCCTTGAGCGCCGCGGGAACTTGCCGGCGGCCGGCGGGATAGACTCTTCCGATGCTTCTTTGGCTCGCGTTTGCGCTGATGACGGCAGCGGCGATATTCGCCGTGCTCTGGCCGTTGTCGCGCCGTAGCGGGGCGGCAGGCGGCTCCGAAGTCGCCGTCTATCGCGACCAACTCGATGAAATCGTCCGCGACCGCGCCGTCGGCCTGATCGGCGAGCAGGAAGCCGAGGCCGCGCGCATTGAAGTGTCGCGCCGGCTGATTGCCGCGAGCGAAGCGCCGCGCGCGCAGGCGCTCGCAGATCCGGCCGCGGCACTGTGGCGGCGGCGCGCGGCCGCGGTCGTCGGATTGCTGGCGCTGCCCGCCGGCGCTACGGCGCTTTACCTTGCGCTCGGTTCGCCGCAACTGCCCGGGCAGCCGCTGGCGGCCCGGCTCGAGGACGCGCATCCGCAAGGTTCGGTCGCGGCGATGATCTCGCAGGTCGAGGCGCATCTCGAGCGCAATCCGGATGACGCCCGCGGCTACGAAGTGCTGGCACCGGTCTACATGAGACTTGGGCGTTTCGACGCAGCCGTTAACGCGCGGCGTAAATTGCTCGCCCTCAAGGGCGAGGACGCCGACCGGGAGGCCGATCTCGGCGAGGCGCTGACGGCGGCCGCCAACGGCATCGTCACCGACGAGGCCAAGGCGGCCTTCGAGAAGGCGGCGAAGCGCGATTCCAACGAGGCTAAGTCTCAATTCTTCCTTGGTCTCGCCGCCGAGCAGGACGGCGACAAGGCCAAGGCCGCGTCGATCTGGAACGCCATGCTCAAGAACGCGCCGAGCGGCGCGCCGTGGGTCGACACCGTCAAGACGGCGATTGCGCGCGTGACCGGCAAGGCACCCGTCGCCGCCGCGCCCGGGCCGGACGCGGCGCAGGTCGCGGCCGCGCAGCAGATGAGCGAGCAGGACCGCACCACGATGATCCGTGGCATGGTCGCCCGGCTCGCGGACAAATTGAAGCAGGACGGCACGGACGTCGATGGCTGGCAACGTTTGCTGCGCGCCTACGTTGTCCTCGGCGACCGCGACAAGGCGACCGCCGCCGCCGGCGACGCCAAGCGCGCGCTGGCGAGCGATCCTGACAAGCTCAGGCAGATCGAGGACGTGATCAAGCAAATGGGGCTCGAAGGCTAGGCACGCATGGCGATGACCCGCAAGCAGCGTCGGCTTGTTCTGATCGGCGGCAGCGTCGGCGTCCTCGCTGTCGCCGTCGGCCTCGTGCTCAATGCGCTGAGCGGCTCGATCGTCTTTTTCAATTCGCCGAGCGACGTCATGGAGAAGCATCTCGCGCCGGGTACGCGCATTCGTGTCGGCGGGCTGGTGAAGCCCGGCAGCGTCGAGCGCGGCGCCGATCTCAGAATCAAGTTCGAGGTGACGGACGGCAAGCACGACATCCCGGTGAAATACCAGGGGATCGTGCCGGACCTCTTCCGCGAGGGGCAGGGCGTCGTCGCCGAAGGCAAGCTCGCGCCGGGCAATCTGGTCGAGGCCGACACGGTGCTCGCCAAGCACGACGAGCGCTATATGCCCAAGGAAGTGGTCGACGCGCTGAAGAAGAGCGGCCGCTGGCAGGAGGGCGAGACGGCCGCCGCGGGAGGCGCACCGAAATGATCCCCGAACTCGGCCATTACGCACTGATTTTGGCGCTCGCGCTCGGTCTGATCCAGTCGGTCGGGCCGCTGATCGGCGCGGTCTATCGCGACGGCGCGCTGATGCGCCTCGCCAATTCGACCGCGGTGATGCAATTCGTCTTCGTCGCCGCTTCGTTCCTGGCGTTGACGATATGTTATGTGTCGTCCGATTTCTCGGTGGCGACCGTCTACGAGAACTCGCATTCGATGATGCCGCTGATCTACAAGATCAGCAGCGTGTGGGGTAACCACGAGGGCTCGATGCTCCTGTGGGTGCTGATCCTGTCCTTGTTCGGCGCGCTGGTCGCAATCTTTGGGACCAACCTGCCGGCGAGCCTGAAGGCGAACGTGCTCGCGGTGCAATCGTGGATCGCGTGCGCCTTCTACGTCTTCATCTTGCTGACCTCGAACCCGTTCCTCCGTCTGGTGCCGGCGCCGTTCGAAGGGCGCGACTTGAACCCGATCCTCCAGGATCCGGGCCTCGCCATCCATCCGCCGCTCCTTTATCTGGGCTATGTCGGCTTCTCGATCGCCTTCTCCTTCGCCATCGCGGCGCTGATCGACGGCCGGATCGATGCCGCCTGGGCGCGCTGGGTGCGGCCGTGGACGCTGATGGCGTGGATGTTTCTCACGCTCGGCATCGCCATGGGCTCGTACTGGGCCTATTACACGCTCGGTTGGGGCGGCTTCTGGTTCTGGGATCCGGTCGAGAACGCCTCGCTGATGCCATGGATCGCCGGCACCGCGCTTTTGCATTCCGCCGTGGTGATGGAAAAGCGCAATGCGCTGAAGGTGTGGACGATCCTGCTCGCGATCCTCACCTTCTCTCTGTCGCTGATCGGCACCTTCCTCGTGCGCTCCGGCGTGCTCACCTCGGTGCACGCCTTCGCGAGCGACCCGACGCGCGGTGTGTTCATCCTGTGCATCCTCGTCCTGTTCATCGGCGGTGCGCTCACTCTGTTTGCGTGGCGCGCGCCGATGCTGAAGCAGGGCGGCCTGTTCGCGCCGATCTCGCGCGAAGGCGCGCTGGTGTTCAACAACCTGTTCCTGACGACGGCGTGCCTGACCGTGTTCGTCGGCACGCTCTATCCGTTGGCGCTCGAAGCGCTGACCGGCGACAAGATCTCGGTAGGCGCGCCGTTCTTCAACCTGACTTTCGGGCCCTTGATGCTGGCGCTGATGTTCGCCATGCCGTTCGGTCCGCTGCTGGCCTGGAAGCGCGGCGACCTCTACGGCGCCGCCCAGCGCCTGATGGCTGCGATCGGCGTCGGCCTCGTCGTCATCGCGCTCACTTTCCTGATCGAAGGCGAGCGGTCGGTCGTCGCAGCTATCGTTGTCGGGCTCGCCTTCTACATCATGGTCGGCGCTGCGACCGACCTCGTCGAGCGTACGGGTTTGGTGCGCGTACCGTTCCGCATTGCGCTGTCGCGCGCGGCCGGCCTGCCGCGCTCGGTTTGGGGCACCGCGGTCGCGCATTTCGGCATCGCCGTGACTTTGCTCGGCGTCATCGCCGCCGGCACCTGGGGTTCCGAGCGCATCGTCGCGGTCAAGCCCGGCCAGACGATCTCGCTGTCGCACTATGAGCTGACCTTCGACGGCGTGAAGCAGCAGCCGGGGCCGAACTATTCGGCTGTCGTCGCCGCCTTCACCGTGCGGCGGGGCGGTGCAGTCGTCGGCGTCATGCGCCCGTCGAAGCGCACGTTCGCGACGCGCGCCATGAGCACCAACGAGGCGGCGCTGATGGCGCGCGGCTTCGGCCAGCTCTACCTCTCGCTCGGCGACGAGGAGAAAGATGGTTCGCTCGCCGTGCGTCTCTACTACAAGCCTTTGGTGCTGCTGATCTGGATCGGCGCCGTGATCATGATGCTCGGCGGCGCGCTGTCGCTGTCCGACCGGCGGCTGCGTATCGGCGCACCGAAGCCGGCGCGCGGCGCCAAGCCCGCAATGCAGGCGGCGGAGTAGGGGATGCGGCGCCTCGTGCTCATCGCGGTGCTGTTCGCGCTTCTTGCCCCGGGCGCGGCGTTCGCCGTGCGTCCGGACGAGATGCTGAAGGACCCGGCGCTGGAGGCGCGCGCGCGGCATCTCTCCGAAGAGTTGCGCTGCATGGTCTGCCAGAATCAGTCGATCGACGATTCCGAGGCGCCGCTCGCGCACGACCTGCGCGTTCTGGTGCGCCAGCGTCTCGAAGCCGGCGACAGCGATCGTCAGGTGCTCGACTACCTCGTGTCGCGCTACGGCGATTTCGTCCTGCTCAAGCCGCCGTTCAAGCTCGAGACGCTGCTGTTGTGGGGCTTGCCGCCGCTCGCGCTGCTTATCGGACTCGCAGGGCTCGTCGTCATGTCCCGTCGCCGCAAGTTGCTGGCCGAGCGGCCGGAACCGCTCAGTTCCGACGAGCAGGCGAAGGTCGCGACTTTGGTTGGTCCCGCCCCCGAGGCCCATTGATTTCGCGGGAAAAATCGCGCTTCCGTGATCGCGATTTCCCCTATCTTACGAAAGTTTAACCCCCGCGACAGGACGCCGTAAGGCACACATCCCCATCTTCTCATTCGAGACGGAGCGCGAGAGCCCCGCCCTTCATTCGAATCGAGATGGAGATTGTGTGATGAACCCGAGCGATAATCGCGCTCCCAAAAACCGCGGCATTCTGTCCGTGCGCCGCGCCGCGTTGCTGGCCACGACCATTGCCGGTCTCGGCGCGGCCGCGTTCGTGGCGGCTCCCGACTTCAATCTGTCGGCATCGTATCCGACCGCCCACGCGCAGAACCTGACCGAGCAGGCGCACAAGCTCAACGCCCCGGTCGGCTTCGCGGACATCGTCGCCAAGGTGAAGCCCGCCGTGATCTCGGTGCGCGTGCGCATCGACGGCGACAAGGACACCAACGGCGCCGCGAACTCCAACCGCGAAATCCCGCCCGGCCTGCGCGACTTCTTCCGTCGCTTCGGCATGCCGGACATGCCGGATTCGCCGAATGGCCAGAAGCATGGCCGCGGCGGCGGCGTCATCATGGGGCAGGGCTCCGGGTTCTTCATTTCGGCCGACGGCTACGCCGT
>DASTGR010000156.1:0-4540 GCA_035718885.1 Pseudolabrys sp.
CACGGCCGCCATATGCTTCTCGGCGATGGCCATGCCGACCGCGGTCGCGAGCCCCTGGCCCAGCGGGCCGGTGGTGGTCTCGACGCCCGCCGTGATGAAGTTTTCCGGATGGCCGGGCGTCTTCGAGCCGAGCTGGCGGAAGCGCTTGATCTCGTCGAGCGACACCGACGAATAGCCGGTGAGATAGAGCAGCGCGTACATCAGCATCGAGCCGTGACCGGCGGACAGCACGAAACGGTCGCGATCGGCCCAGTGCGGGTCGGTCGGATCGAATTTGAGAAACTGCGTGAACAGCACGGTCGCCACGTCGGCGGCGCCCATCGGCAGGCCGGGGTGGCCCGATTTGGCCTGCTCGACGGCGTCCATCGACAGCGCCCGGACCAGATTGGCCATCCGCTCGTGGGACATGGCGGCGGCTCCTTCGCGGCGGTCTGCGGACGCCACGGCGGCCGACGTCGAGGTCTGTGCGTTCATGGAAAATGGCCTGTTTCGTGGGGTGGATAGCATGTGACGCCCCCGAGTCAATGTGACCGGGGCCGCGCAAGCGAGCCATGCACAGCGCGACGAATTCAGTGGGGCATATCCTTCCGCTGGCGTTGACGAGCGCATTCCGTGACACGTAAGGTTCCGGGTCTAACCATCTGCCGCTGCAACGCTTTTCTGGAACTCGCGCCGGGCGATGAACGAGCAGAGCACGATCGACCTTGCTGTGAAGCGCCTCGCTCTGGCGCTGGACGCGCTGGACGCCGCGGTTGAGCGGCGTCGCGACAGCGACCGGGACGAGGAGACCCTCGCGCAGCAACTGCACGACCTCGGCACCGACCGGAGCCGGCTCGCTGCCGCGCTCGACGGCGAAACCTCGCGCGCGCGCAAGCTCGAGGCGACCAACCGCGAGATCGCCGAGCGGCTCGACACGGCGATCGCATCGATCCAGGCGGTGCTCACCTCGCATGAGGCAGGCGGATAGCCATGGGCCAGGTCAACGCCACGATCGCCGGGCGGCAGTACCGCCTCGCCTGCGAGGACGGGCAGGAGGATCACCTCTTGGCCCTGGCCAAGGACATCGACACGCGCATCATCGACCTGCGCCGCAAGTTCGGCGAGATCGGCGACACGCGGCTGACTGTCATGGCGGCGCTGATGCTGGCCGACGAGATGACCGAGACGCGCCAGAAGTTCCGTGTCCTCGAGGATGAGATCGCGGCCTTGCGAGAGGCGCGCGAGAGCTCGGCCGAGCGGGCGCGGGCGGCGTCGGACGCGGTCGTCGGCGCGTTCAATTCGGCGGCCGAGCGCATCGAAGGCATCACCCGCAAGCTCAACGAGACGGTCGGCGCGGGCGCGGCGCCGATCGGGTAGGCCGCCTATGGGCGGCGACATCGAAGCGCGCGTTCGCGGCAGCTTCGCGCAACAGACCTTGATGCGCACGCTCGGCGCCGAGGTGCTCGCTGTCCGGCCCGGCGAGGTCGAGATCGTCCTGCCCTTCGCCGACCACATCCTCCAGCAGCACGGCTTCGTTCATGCGGCGGCGGTCGCAGCAATCGCCGACAATGCCTGCGGCTACGCGGCGCTGACGACAATGCCGCCGGACACCGCGGTGCTGACGGTGGAGTTCAAGACCAACCTTCTGTCGCCGGCCAAGGGCGAGCGCATGCGCGCCGTCGGCCGCGTCGTGCGCGCGGGCAAGAACCTGGTGATCACCGCGGCGGACGTGTTCGCCGAGAGTGCCGGTACGTCGAAGCAGGTCGCGCTGATGACGGCCACCATGATGGTGGTGAAAGGCGATACGGGGCTCAAGGATTGAGAATCGCGGCACGCGCGGCGCGGATCGTTGCGCCCTCTCCCCTCTGTGGGAGAGGGCATTGAGAGCTTCTCAGCGTATTCTGTAGGGTGAGGGGGCTCCCCCCTCACCCTGTCTCAATCGCGGATATTCTCTGCATGCCCTCTCCCACGCAGGGGAGAGGGCAAAGCGACGGGCGCCCTCGCTAGTGGCGCGCCCTCCGTGGAACGCCTACATTGGCCAAGCGGGGCTGCGGGGTGCGTGAGGAGACACATTCCCCGGGGCCTTACGATCCCTAAGGGAGCTGTCCCTGGCCGGGCCCGTGGGCTCGGACATATGGCGCCCACCTACTTCTGTAGGTTCCCGGGATCAGTCTCCCACGGCCATCGTGGCTCCGCACTTTTCTTCCTCGGGACTCTCAGTCGTCATGGCCGGGCTTGTCCCGGCCATCTCGCTTAGGTAGGCACGGCTTTGCCCTACTGATCGGGATGCCCGGGACAAGCCCGGGCATGACGGAGTGCATTGTGTCCACTACTCAGGCATCGATCTCCGAACAGAAAGCCGACTTCCGTACCGCCGCGCTCGCTGCGCGCGACGCAATGCGCCCCGAAGAGCGCCAGCGCGGCGGTGAAATCATCGCGGCGCGGCCTTTTCCGGTGACGATCAAGCAGGGCATGATCGTGTCCGGCTTCATGCCGCTCAAATCCGAAATCAACCCGCTGCCGCTGTTGAAGGTGCTCGCCGCGGCCGGCGCCAAGCTCGCGCTGCCCGCCATTGCGGGCCGCGGCAAGCCGCTCACGATGCGCGCCTATGCGTTCGGTGACGAGTTCGCGCGCGGGCAATGGGGCATTCGTGAACCGAAACCGGAGCAGCCCGAGGTCTACCCCGACGTTCTGATCGTGCCGCTCGCCTGCTTCGACCGCGCCGGCAACCGCATCGGCTACGGCGCGGGCTATTACGACATGACCATTCGCCGGCTGCGCGACATGAAAAAAGTCATCGCGGTCGGTATTGCTTTCGCGGTCCAGGAAATTGCAAAAGTTCCCGCCACGGAACGCGACGAGCGGCTCGATCTCGTGCTAACGGAGACTGACGTAATCGATTTTCGCGGAAGCTGATTGCATGCGCATTCTCTTCGTCGGTGACATTGTCGGACGCAGCGGCCGCAATGTGCTGCTCCACAAGCTGCCCGGGCTGATCAAGGACTGGGCGCTCGACCTCGTCGTCGTCAACGGCGAGAATGCCGCCGGCGGCTTCGGCATCACCGAGACGATCTACAACGAGTTCGTCGAGGCCGGCGCCGACGCGGTAACGCTCGGCAATCATGCCTGGGACCAGCGCGAGGCGCTCGTCTTCATCGAGCGCGCGCCGCGATTGATCCGCCCGCTCAATTATCCGGCCGGCGCGCCGGGCCGCGGCGCGGCGATGATCGACGCCAAGAACGGCGCGCGGGCGCTTGTCATCAACGCCATGGCGCGCATCTTCATGGACCCCATGGACGATCCGTTCGCCGCGATCGACCGCGAACTCAGCGCCTGTCCGCTGGGCGAGGGCGCCGACGCGATCGTCATCGACTTCCACGGCGAGGCAACCAGCGAAAAGCAGGCGATGGGCTATTTCTGCGACGGCCGCGCCAGCCTCGTCGTCGGAACGCACACGCACGTGCCGACCGCCGACCACCGCATCATGCCCGGCCGCACTGCCTTCATGTCGGATGTCGGCATGACCGGCGACTTCGACTCCGTGATCGGCATGATCAAGGACGAGCCGCTCAACCGCTTCCTGCGCAAGATACCGTCGTCGAAGTTCGAGCCGGCGACGGGCCACGCGACTCTGTGCGCCGTGGCGGTGGAGACTGACGCCAAGGGGCTCGCCGTGAAGGTCGGCCCGGTGCGGCTCGGCGGCATGCTGGAGGAAGCCCGGCCGGGGTTCTGGGGCTAGCGCCGCGAGGATTTCTTTTTTGCCGCAGGCGGCCTATATAGCCGCCTCAAACCACAATCCGATCAACCCGTTCGCTTTTCGTAGAGCTGCCATGGCCGGCCACTCACAATTCAAGAACATCATGCACAAGAAGGGGCGCGCAGATAAGGCGCGCTCCAAGCTGTTCTCCAAGCTCGCCCGCGAGATCACCGTCTCGGCGAAGCTCGGCATGCCGGATCCAGACTTCAATCCGCGCCTGCGCGCCGCGATCCTCGCGGCCAAGGCGGAGAACATGCCAAAGGACAACATCGAGCGGGCGATCAAGAAGAGCCAGGGCGGCGACACCGAGAGCTATGACGAGATCCGTTACGAGGGCTATGCGCCGGGCGGCGTCGCCGTCATCGTCGAGGCGCTGACCGACAACAACAACCGCACCGCCGGCGAAGTGCGCGCCATTTTCACCAAGGCCGGCGGCAATCTGGCGACGACCGGCGCGGTGTCGTTCATGTTCGACCATCTCGGCACCGTAGAATACGACGCCAAGGTCGCCACCGCCGATCAGATGCTCGAGGCGGCGATCGAGGCCGGCGCCGAGGACGTCGTCTCCGACGAGAACGGCCACCAGATCGTCACCAAGACCGACACCCTGCACGAGGTCGCCAAGGCGCTCGAGGCGAAGTTCGGCGAGCCGCGCAAGTCCGGCATGATGTGGAAGCCGCAGAACACCGTCGCGGTCGACGACGATGCCGGCGAGAAGATCTTGAAGCTGATGGACGCGCTCGACGACAATGACGACGTGCAGAACGTCTACGCGAATTTCGAGGTATCCGACGCGCTCGTGCA
>DASTGR010000157.1:0-20039 GCA_035718885.1 Pseudolabrys sp.
GATGACGGGCACGCCGCGTCGCGCAACGAGCGGCGCCATGTTCGTGTCGCGCTGCAGGCCCCAGACGTCGTTGACGATCGCCGCGCCATTGTCGAGCGCCCAGGCGGCGATGTCGGCCTTGATGGTGTCGATCGAGACCGGCACGCCGAGTTTCGCGACCGCGGGCAGGACCGGCTTCAGCCGCGCCAGCTCCTCGTCGGCGCCGACGCCCGTATTGCCGCCGTAGGGCCGCGTCGATTCCGCGCCGATGTCGAGGATGTCGGCGCCCTGATCGATCATCTCGCGCGCATGCGCGATCGCAACGGCCGGATCGAAGAATTGCCCGCCGTCGGAGAAGGAGTCGGGCGTGACATTGAGGATGCCCATGACGGCCGGATGGCCGCGCGCGATGAGCGCGACGAGCGGATCGCGCGCCCGCTGCGCGGAAGCGGTCATGGGGCTGGCGGTCGTCATAGGCTGGCTTTGCGCCCGCGCCCCGGCGGCTGTCAAGGATGGGGCAACCCGCTCAGCCGCTCAATACTTGATCTTGAGCGGCAATTCCCGCGCGTTCTCGATCCAGCGCGCGACGGCGCGTTCCGATGGCAGGAGCCGCACCAGTTTGCGCTTCCTGTTGGCCTCGGCCATCGCCTGAGCGAGCTTGCCGGGATTGCGGACCTTGAGATCTTTGACCGTATCCACGCCGGCGGCGGCCAGTAGTTCGGCATATTCCCGGCTGACGCCCTTGACCCGCATGCGGTCGGCGCCGTTTGCCCAGCACAGCAGCTTGCGCGGGTCGAGCCCGGTCTTCTCGGCCAATGCGCGGCGCTGCTTGAGGGTGCAGGCCTTGTCGAGCAGGCTGGCCGTCGAACGAATGCCGTGCGCCTTCAGTTTGGCCGCGACGCCATCGTCGATATCCGTGATATCGGTGATCGGATAAGGCATGATCGATCTGCGCTCCCGCTGGCGCTTCAGGCGTCAGACGAATTGCGACAGTCCGGGAACGGCGCCGACGATCTCGCCGACGGCGTCCTCGCCCGCCTTCTGGCGCGCGTATGCGAGCGTTTCGCGGGCGACGCCCTGGACCTGTCCCATCGACAGGCCCGCGGCCATCATCTTGGTGCCGGCGCCCATGATGCCGCCGAGCGCGAACATGCCGCCGCCGCTCGCATCGACGCCGCCCTGCGCCTCGATCAACTCGATTGCGCCGGGCATCCGCTCGAGCAGGGCCTGCACCTTGTCGGGCGGGCCCTCCTTGCGGAGGAATTCGAACATGATGGCAAGGGCTTTTTCGGCCGCGTCCCTGTCGACACCGACATTGGCGACGAGCCTGGAAATAAGTTCGTCCATGGTCCCCTCACTCCCGCACTGGCGGCGGGTTCCCTTCATATTGACCGTCAACGCACGCCATGACAAGCGCGCTCCTGTAACAACAATGCACCCTCATGTCGCGCGCCGCGGTCATTCCCTCGATGACTTAGGTCAAACAAAGTCTTCGACGAAGGTCGAGACGGTGACGTAGTCCGTTTCGATTGCATTGTGTCCCGGTCGATCGTGGGACGAAAATGCGCGGGCGCGCGCGAGGTTGCATACCGCCCGCGCCCTTTTCAGGACGGGCATGCGTTGCTAGCGTGACGCGCGAAAACGCCACGGGAGAGCCGGATATGAGCATGATCGACGCAGTCCTGAGCCAGATCGATCGCGATTTTGATCAAAGCGTCGAACGACTGTTCGCGCTTCTGCGCATTGCGTCGATTTCGACCGATCCGGCCTACAAGGATCAGTGCCGCGCCGCTGCCGAGCACGTCGCATCCGACCTCACCTCGATCGGCTTTACCGCCGAGGTGCGGCCGACGGCCGGCCATCCGGTCGTCGTGGCCAAAACCAACGGCGTCAAAGGGCCGCGCGTGCTCTTTTACGGACATTATGACGTCCAGCCGGTCGATCCGCTGAGCCTCTGGAAAACGCCGCCGTTCGAGCCTCGCATCGACACCCTTCCGGATGGGCGCAAGATCATCGTCGCCCGCGGCGCCTGCGACGATAAAGGCCAGTTCATGACCTTCGTGGAGGCCTGCCGCGCCTTCCACAAGGTCAACGGCAAGCTGCCCCTGCCGGTCACGACGATGATCGAGGGCGAGGAGGAATGCGGCTCCAAGAACCTGTTCGGCTTCGTCCGCGACAATGCCGAGGAATTCAAGCTCGACCTCGCGCTCGTCTGCGACACGGCAATGTGGGATCCCAATACGCCGGCTGTGACGACGTCGCTGCGCGGCCTCGTCTACGAGGAGGTCAAGATCACATGCGCCGACCGCGATCTGCATTCCGGCGTGTTCGGTGGCGCGGCGCAGAATCCGCTGCGGCTCCTGTCGAAAATCCTTGGCGCGATGTGGGACGACGATGGCCGCGTCACAATTCCGGGCTTCTATGACGGGGTGAAAGACCTGCCGGCCGACATCAAGGCCGATCTCGCCGCGCTCGACCTGACCGAGGACAAGTTCCTCGGGCCGATCGGGCTGAAGCATTCCTCGGGCGAGAAGGGGCGGCTGCTGATCGAGCAGATCACGACCCGGCCGACGGCCGAGATCAACGGCATGGTCGGCGGCTACACCGGGGAGGGCGCAAAGACCGTCATCGCCGGCGAGGCGAGCGCGAAGGTCTCGTTCCGCCTGGTGGGCGACCAGGACCCGCACAAGATCCGCGACGCCTTTCGCGCCTTCGTGCGTGCCCGGCTGCCCGCGGACTGCAAAGTGGAGTTCGGCGATTTCGGCGCCGCACCGGCAATCCAGCTCGCCTACGACAATCCGGCGCTCACCAAGGCGCGCGCGGTGCTCGCCGAGGAGTGGGGCAATAAAGCGGTCACGGTCGGCGCCGGCGGCTCGATCCCGATCGTCGGCGACTTCAAGAGCGTGCTTGGAATGGACTCGCTGCTGGTCGGCTTCGCGCTAGACGACGACCGGGTTCATTCGCCGAACGAGAAGTTCGACATGACCTCCTACCACAAGGGCATCCGCTCCTGGGCGCGCATCCTCGACGCACTGGCGAAAGCCTAAGCGGCAGCGGCGGATAGGCAAAAAGGCCGGGCGTTGGCCCGGTCTTTTTTCGTTTCAGTGTCGCGAACGGCTTTAGAAACCGCGGCGGCGGACTTTCTTGGCCGCCTTGCGCGCCGCATAGCGGGCGTCGCGCGCGGCCTTCTGCTCAGCCAGCAGCCGCTCTTCCGCCTCGGCCTTTTCGGCGGCGATCAGGCGGTCGAGCTCTTCCTGCTCTTTCCGCACCTTTTCGGCGATGGCGGCCTGACGGGCGGCTTCGGCAGCGAGTTCCGCCTCTCGCGCCTGGCGGGCGGCTTCGCGCTCGGCATTGCGCTTGTCGCGCGCCTCGACGATGGCGCGGCGGGCCGCCTCTTTCTCGGCGAGGCCCGGGTCCTGGGCGGCGGTTCGGAACTTCTCCAACAGCGCCTTCTTGGCGGCAGCAGCGGAGGTCTGACGGTCACGCAAATCGGGAGTCTGGAAGCTCATCTATTCTCCGGTGGGATTGGCTCATGCCGCAAAACGGCGAATTCGGTAGAGGGTATGTATCCAGCGCGTGCCAAATCCGCAAGCCATGCGGAGCGAAGAGGCGCCATGTGAGAATTCGCGGGTCTAGTTCTTGAGCTTGTAACCGGTGCGGAAAATCCACCAGATGACGGCGAGACAAATGGCGAGGAAGACCATTGTCATCGCCAGGCTGATCGCCGGGCTCACGTCGGCGACCTCGAAGAAGCTCCAGCGGAAGCCGCTGATCAGGTAAACCACGGGGTTGGCGAGCGTGATTTTCTGCCAAAGCGGCGGCAGCACGTGGATCGAGTAGAATGTGCCCCCGAGGAAAGTGAGCGGCTGGACGATCAGGAGCGGCACGATCTGGAGCTTCTCGAAGCCGTCCGCCCAGACTCCGATGATGAAGCCGAGCAGGCTGAAGGTCACGGAGGTCAGCACCATGAACGTGATCATCCAGAACGGGTGCGCAATGTGCAGCGGCACGAACAGCACCGAAGTCGCCAGGATGATGAGGCCGAGGATGATGGATTTGGTGGCGGCCGCGCCGACGAAGCCGATGACGATCTCCAGGAACGAGATCGGTGCGGACAACAGTTCGTAGATCGAGCCGATGAAGCGCGGGAAATAGATGCCGAACGAGGCGTTCATCGTGCTCTGGGTCAGCAGCGTCAGCATGATCAGGCCCGGAACGATGAACGAGCCGTAATTGACGCCCTCGATCTCGGAAATGCGCGAGCCGATCGCCGCGCCGAACACGACGAAATAAAGGGCGGTCGAGAGAACGGGCGATACGATGCTCTGCGCCAGCGTGCGGCCGGTGCGCATCATCTCGGTGGTGTAGATCGCGGAAATGGCGCGGAAGTTCATGACGCGCTCTTGGCTTCCTGCTTGGGCTCGTTGACGAGCCCAACGAAAATCTCCTCGAGCGAGGACTGGTTGGTGTGCAGGTCCCGGATGCGTATGCCGGCCCTGCTCAGCTCGCCGAGCAGCGTGGCGACGCCGGTCCGCTCGATGCGCGTGTCGTAATCATAGACCAGCTCGTGGCCGTCGCCGCCGATCGCGAGGTTGAACGCGGCAAGGCTGTCGGGGACCGCCGCGAGCTTGTCGGCGACTTGAAGGACGAGGCGCTTCTTGCCGAGCTTGCGCATCAGCTCGGTTTTGTCCTCGACGAGAACCATCTCGCCCTTGTTGATGACGCCGACGCGGTCGGCCATGTCCTCGGCTTCCTCGATGTAATGCGTGGTGAGGATGATGGTGACGCCGGCCGCGCGGAGGTCGCGGATCACCTGCCACATATCCTTGCGCAGCTCCACGTCGACGCCCGCGGTCGGCTCGTCGAGAAACAGGATCGACGGCTCGTGGCTGAGCGCCTTGGCGATGAGGACGCGCCGCTTCATGCCGCCCGACAACTGCACGACCTTGGTATCGCGCTTGTCCCAGAGCGACAGATCCTTGAGCACCTTCTCGACATAGGCCGGGTTCTTCGGCTTGTCGAAAAGCCCGCGCGACATCGTCACGGCAGCCCGAACCGTCTCGAACGGCGCCATCATGAGTTCCTGCGGCACCAGTCCGATGAGGGACCGGGCAGCGCGATAGTCGGTGATGATGTCATGGCCATCGACAGTCACCGTGCCGCCGCTCGGCCGCAATATGCCGCAGATAATACCGATCAGCGTCGTCTTGCCGGCGCCGTTGGGGCCGAGCAGGGCGAAGATTTCACCGCGGCGGATCTCGAGGTTGATGTCCTTGAGCGCCTGGAAGCCCGAATCGTAGGTCTTGGTCAGGCGGGTAATGGAAATGATCGGGGACATGAATGTCGGACGCGGCAAAGTGAGTGGGCAGGGCCGGATGTAGGCCCTGGTCCCGAGTCCCGCCAGAGCCAAGGCAAGCCGCCCCGCTTACCGTTGCCGAAATGCCACGCCGCGTCAGGCGGCATTCGCCAGAGAAGTGAGATCGCTAAGCACGCGCTCCGGCGGGAAGTCCGGATATTCATCCGGGTTCTTCGCGCGGTTGATCCATTGCGCATGGAAGCCGACCGACACTGCGGCCATCACGTCCCAGCGGTTCGAGGAGACGAAGGTCACATCGCCGGGTTTGCATTTGAAGTGCTGCGTGACGAGGCCGTAAACCTCCGGCCGCGGCTTGAACATCTTGAGCACGTCGACCGAGAGCACGGCATCGAGGTCGCCGCGTACGCCGGCGCTATCGACGCACCCGTCGAGCATGTCGGGCGAGCCGTTCGATAGGATGCCGGTCTTGTGGCCCTTGCCCTTGAGCGTGCGCAGTGCGGCGCGCGCGTCGGGAAAGGCGTCGAGATTGAAATAGGCTTGCAGCAGTTGTGGCTTGAGCGCCTTGTCCACCGACGGCACGCGCGCAAGAGCGAAATCGAGAGCGCGCTCGGTGAGCGTCCAGAACGGCGCGTAGTGGCCCGCCATCGTCAGCGTCCAGGAATATTCGAGCTGCTTGGTGCGCCAGATATCCGACATGCGATCGGCGTCCGGGCCGGCCTTGTCGCGAAAGCGGCCGATTGCAGCGTGCACGTCGAACAGCGTGCCATAGGCGTCGAAAACGAAGATGGACATGGTGTGGTCCTCAGGAGGCGCACACAATGCACGGCGCTTCCGGAAAAGGAAACGGCCGGGGGTTGCGCCGCCGGCCGCCCGGATGTCGTCTGCCCGCGCGAATTACTTCGTCGCTGCCGTGAACATCTGCTCGACGTGGTCCCAGTTGACCATGTGATCGAGGAACGCCTTGAGGTAGTCGGCGCGGCGGTTGCGGTAATCGATGTAGTAGGAGTGCTCCCACACGTCGCAACCGAGGATCGGCGAGGCACCGTGCACGAGCGGGTTTTCGCCGTTCGGAGTCTTCATGATGGCGAGCTTGCCGTCCTTCACCGCGATCCACGCCCAGCCGGAGCCGAACTGGGTCATGCCGGCCTGCGCGAAGTCTTCCTTCACCTTGGCGAGGCCGCCGAGGTCCTTGTCGATCGCCGCTTGCAGCTTGCCCGGAAGCTTGTCGCCGCCACCATTCGGCTTCATCCACTGCCAGAAGTGGATGTGGTTGTAGTGCTGGCCGGCATTGTTGAAGAGGCCCTGGTTCTTGCCGTAGGCGCCCTTGACCACCTCTTCGAGCGACTTGCCTTCGAGGCCCGAGCCTTCCAGGAGCTTGTTGCCGGTGTCGACATAAGCCTTGTGATGCTTGTCGTGGTGATATTCGAGCGTCTCGCGCGACATGTACGGCGCCAGCGCATCGTACGCATATGGCAGGTCCGGCAGCTTGAACGACATCAGCTCCTCCTCGCGGCAAACTCTGTTTGAAAAACCCCTATCGCGTTGAACCCCGCCATTCGGTCAGAGTTCCCGTGATGGAAATCTAATTAGGCTCTAGGCGCGCCGGCGGCAACCGGCGGGTTCCGAAGGGCTGGAGGCGGTGACCAGTCTGCGGGCGGGTCCCCCACGTGGGGCTTCGTGGCGTCGCTCAGGCTTAACAAGCTATGAAGGTCCTGCGTGGTATTCTGGGATCATCGGTTGCGGTCACGCGCTGAATTGGCAAGAAGTGCGCGTGATCTGAATAACTTAGCTGTTTATTCGCGCCGCGGGGACCGGCGCCGGACGAGGAGGCTGTGGTGCGGATATCGACGGTTCTGATGATTGTGGGCGCCCTGGCGCTGGTTTTCGGCGTCGCCGTGGTCGGATTCGGCATTCCGGTCCAGGAATTCAGCTTCGGCAATACGCTGATCATGGCCGGCGCGACGGTCGCAACCGGAGGCCTCGTCGTCATTGCCCTCGGCGCCGTCGCGGGGCAATTGCAGCATCTCAACGAGGCGCTCGCCCATGCGTCGATTGCCGCGCAGCCGCACGAGCACGAGCCTTTCCAGCCGATGACGGCTGTCGCCGCGGATGAGCACCGGCCGTTCGAGCCGCGTGGTCCTGCGAACCCGCCGGCCTTCCCGATGCCGGCCGAGCCCGCGCCGATGCTGCGCAATCCGGATGAGCCGGTGGAGGTCGAGGAGGACGTGTCGCTGTCGCCGCCGCAGCCCGCCGCCGAGCATGCCGGACAAGATGAGCCGTCGCGCGGGTTGCCCGCCTGGATGCGCCCACGTCCCCAGGGTGAAGCCGTGAAGCCCGTGAAGGAAGAGCGTTCGTCGATCTTCGATTCGATGTGGCCGCCGGAAAACCGGATGTTCGGCCGCTCCGACGCGGAAACGAAAACCGCACCGACCGAGGAAGAGCGGGGCGCAGCCGAACCGGCGGTGCAGGAGGAGCCCGCGCCCGCGAACACGGCGCCGGCCGAGCCCGCGCCGGCCGAGGAGGCGCCGAAGCCGCGCGCCATCGCCATCCTCAAGTCTGGTGTCGTCGACGGCATGAGCTACACGCTCTATGTCGACGGCTCGATCGAAGCCGAATTGCCGCAGGGGACGCTCCGCTTCGCGTCGATCCACGAATTGCGCGCTCATCTCGAGCAGAACGGCTGATCGCTCGGCTCAAGTGCTGCCAGCGTAAATCCCAAGTCTTGCGGCGCACTCGGCCGGTTTTAGTCTTGCCCGCGTCACTGGCCGCCAGTAATCTTCAAATATTGGAGCGCCGCCGCCCGTCTGTGTTCGATTTCGGGCCGGCTGCGGCGAACCGGTCGGCGGGAATGGGGGGCGGTGATGAGCGACGGCGACGGCGCAGCCAAGTCGGACCATGTCGCACTGACGGCCGAGATCGTGTCGGCCTATGTGAGCAACAATACGGTGCCAGCCACCGACATCCCGGCGTTGATCGCGCAAGTGCATGGGGCGCTCAGCCGCGTGTCCAATGGCGTGGCGGAGGGTGTCGTTGACGCGCCGAAGCCGGCGATCTCGCTGAAGCGTTCAGTGACGCCGGAATACATCGTCTGTCTCGAGGACGGCAAGAAATTCAAGTCGCTCAAGCGACACCTGCGCACCCAGTACAACATGACCCCGGAGCAGTACCGCGAGAAATGGAGCCTGCCGCCGGACTATCCGATGGTCGCCCCGAACTACGCCGCTGCCCGCTCCGAACTCGCCAAGCAGATGGGTCTCGGGCAGCAGCGCCGGCGCCGCGGCGGCCGCTGACACGCCGCGGTTTCCACCGGCGAAAGTTCCGGGGAATGGATTTATAGGAACTCGATCTAGAAATTAATTGACATCCATCCTAGGAACATTATACCCTTCTCCTTGAATGAAGCTGAGGAGGGGGCCTGGATGTCGGATGCCGTCAAATCGATCGCCATCGCTCAGTCCAGACGGCGGCGGAGGCGTGCGCCCGGAGCGCTCGAGCCAGCGATCGACCGCTACCGCGCCCGGCATCTCGCCCTCGAAAGCCAGCAGATCGATCTCGGCGCAGGTCGCGTCAATATCACAGTCGATGATCTCGAAAGCCCGCTGGTCTGGCTCGCCCGCCGTCGTGCGCGCAGCGGCGGCGTGCTGATCGAGCCTCATCAGTTGCAGGCGGGCGAACGCCTGCGTCGCGACTTTACTGTCGCCGACCTGATGCCGCACACCGGCATCAACTGGTCCAGCCCGATGTCGGGCGGCGGCGGTGGGAGCGGCAGCGGGCCAACCGACACCATGACGGATGCGCGGCGGCGGGTGCACAGGGCGCTCGACGCAGTCGGGCCGGAATTCTCCGGACTTCTGCTCGACGTCTGCTGCTTCCTCAAGGGCCTCGAGGACGTCGAACGCGAGCGGCGGTGGCCGTCGCGGTCGGCCAAGATCGTGCTGCGCCTCGCGCTCGACCGGCTTGCCCGTCACTACGGCTATGCCGCGGAAGTCAAAGGGCCTGCGCGCGCCGCTGTGCGCTCCTGGCTCGCGGAGGGTGAGAGCTTCAGGGTCGGGTGAATATCAGGCGGCGGTCGCCAGCGCGGCACCGGCATCGGCGCGGATCCGCTCGACCATCGACCGCAGCCCGTTCGAGCGCTGCGGCGTCAGGTTCTCGCGCAGACCGAGCTTGTCGAAAATGGCGATCGCGTCGGTGTCGAGGATCGCCTGCGCCGTCTTGCCCGAGTACACCGCGAACAGGATCGCCACCAGTCCGCGCACGATGTGCGCGTCGCTGTCGCCCTCGAAGCTGAGTACGGGGCCGCCGGCACCGTCCGGCTTCACATGCGTGACCAGCCATACCTGGCTGGTGCAGCCGCGGACCTTGTTGGCTTCGTTATGAGCTTCGTCTGCAAGCGGCGGCAGCGTGCGGCCGAGCTCGATCACGTAGCGATAGCGGTCGTCCCACTCGTCGAGCAGGGCGAAATTGTCGATGATCTCGTCGATTTCCGTCATTCGGCCATTCGTTCTCGCGAGGCTGATACCGCCTCGTCGTGGCCGATATATAGGCCGGCCGCCGCAAATGGCCAAAAATATTCCCGGCCGGCTGTCAGACCGCCGGACGGGTCCGTTTTGGCGGCAGCGGTACGGGCGCATGCCAGGCGGGCTGGAGGTCACTCCGGGTGAGCGTGCCCCGTGCGGGATCGGACACCGGCACCACCTTGGCGGCCGGCTTGTCGGCCTGAGCGGTCTTCTCCGCATCGGCCGGCTTGTCCGAAATCCGCTCGCTGATGAACTGGTACAGTGTGCGGGCGCCGGCTTCGGCGCGCTGGCCGAGCGCGACGGCGACCTTGCCGCCGGTCAGGCAAGCGTCCGGCTGACGTTCGCAGAAGCCGCGGGCATCCGATACCGCGGCGCTGGCCACCGTCATCGCTTCGTTGGCATTGATCTTCGCGTCCGGCGACTTTGCACCGCTGCCCGGCAAAAGCAGGCAGACGACGCCCAGCCAGAACGCCATTCGCAACAGGAAGAACATGACCCACCCATCTATCCCCGGCGGATTTATCCCCCCGCCTTGGGACGAAACCTAGCAGACAGGCTTGAAGCTGTCGTTGGCCTCGACGCGACGATTTGGCTCAAAGTCGCCGCGAATTTTCAGACAATTCGACATGATCGAGTTTGCTTCAAATTTTAAATACCGTCCGCCATGCGTTTGCTCCATTTCGACGTCGCGCATGGTTAGCGCAAGGTAACCGCACCCGCATACGGCAAGACACCGTTCACCATGGCCGCGAATACGCGCGCGAAAGCGGGCCAAACGGCCGCGCACGGCAAGGAGAACGGGCAAAACCGTTCGACTTTTAGCGTTCGCTTAATGGGGCGCTCCTAAGCTTTCCTCAGCAATAAGGGGCGCGTCTAATTCATCCGGACGTGGGACAGGGACCGTGAGCTTCCTCACGCCAGTGTGGAACTATGTCGATGCCTTGGTGCATCCGGCGGCGCAGAGCGACGCGCTGACCGCGGCGCGCCATCGCTCGTTCATTGCGCCACGGCTGATCGGCAGTTTTGCGGCGCTCGCAAGCTTTCCGGTCTATATCGCCTTTCGCGGCGTGCCGAGCCTGCTCGAGGCCTTCGTCTTCGCCTGGCTCGTGGCGCCGATCCTCGTCGCCTATTTCCTGTCGCGCACCGGCCGCTACGAAAGCGCGCATGTCCTCTCATCGCTGTCGCTGACCGGGCTCGTCGCCGTTGTTGCATGGTGCACCGGTGGCATCGGCTCGTTCGCCGCGATTTGGCTCGTCGTGGTGCCGCTCGAAGCGGCGCTCTCGGCCTCCCGTCGCGTCGTCGCGCTGGCGTCGAGCTTCGCGCTTGCCGCAGCCGGGATGCTCATGACGCTCAGCATCGCCCACGTGCTGCCGCCGCCCGCGCTGATGGACGGCGGCAACGGCGCGCTGGCCGCGCTCGGCATCATCTCTGCGGCGCTATATGCCACGGGGATCGCGCTCGGCGCCGAATCGCTCGCGCGCACGAGCTTCTGGCTGCTCTACGCCGAGGAAGATCGTTACCGCTTGCTCGCGCGTAACATGACGGACGTCATCACGCGCCATGGCGATAACGGTGCCGTGCTGTTCGTCTCGCCGGCGGCGGAAGCCCTGTTCGGTGTACGCGCGAACGAATTGTCGGGTCACGGTCTGTTCGATCGGGTACACGTGGCCGACCGGCCGGCTTATCTGACGGCGCTCGCCGACGCGGCGTCGCGCGGCGAAGCGCGCTCGGTCGAATTCCGCATCCGCCGCGACGGCGAGCGCGCCGTCCAATTCATCTGGGTGGAAATGCGTTGCCAGCCGGTCGACCGGACCGGCGACAACGCTTCGACGCAGCGCGAGGTCGTCGCCGTGCTGCGCGACGTCAGCGAACGCAAGACCAACGAACGCGCGCTCGAGATCGCGCGCGCCGAGCAGGAGCGTGCGAACGCCGCGAAGAGCCGGTTCCTGGCGACGATGAGCCACGAGCTGCGCACGCCGCTCAACGCCATCATCGGTTTTTCCGAGATGATGACGAACGAGTCGCTGGTGCTCGATCCGTCGCGCAAGCTCGAATATGCCAAGCTGATCAACGATTCCGGCCGGCATCTCTTGTCGGTGGTCAATGGCATTCTCGATATGTCGAAAATGGAGACCGGGAACTTCGAGATCACGCCGGAGCCGTTCGCTCCCGGGACCGCGATCGTCAGTTGCTGCGACCTGTTGGCGCTCAAGGCGCGCGAATGCGGTGTCGAAATCAAGACGCGCATCGCGCTCGACCTGCCGGAGCTCGTCGCCGACCGGCGCGCTTTCAATCAGATCCTGATCAACCTCATTTCCAACGCGGTGAAATTCACGCCGCGCGACGGCCGCGTCACGGTCAGCGCCCACTGCGAGGGCGCAAAGCTCGCGCTCGTCGTCGAGGACACCGGCGTCGGCATCGGCGAGGATGATCTCCCGCGCATTGGCGAAGCCTTCTTCCAGGCGCGCGCTTCCTACGACAGGCGGCATGACGGCACCGGTCTCGGACTGTCGATCGTGAAGGGACTCGTGCGGCTTCATGACGGCGAGGTTGACATCGCAAGCCGGCTCGGCAAGGGAACGCGCGTCACGGTGAAGCTGCCGCTCGACTGCGAAGGCGGACATCGCGCCGTCGATCCGATCAAGCTCGTCACCGACCGCGCCCATCAACTCGCCACTACGGCCCATTCCGACGTTCATGCCCCGGTCAAGAAAAGTGCGTAACCCCGCAACCCGCGCGCAAGCGATTCCGGCCGGCCGTCTGGGCCGGACCGGTGTCTTGATTGCGCGCCATCCGCGCGAGTTCGTGGCGCTGCTCATGGGCACTGTGGCGACGGGATGGATTTTCACCAACGCGCTGTTCCTGCAAAAGGGCCCGCACCCGGCGCCGATCTTCGCCGCGCGGCCGCACACGCATCAGGTGCCGATTGCGCCGCCGCGTCCGACCGTGCTGATGCCGGCGCCGCAGGCGACACCGTTGCCGCCACCGCCGCCGGCGGCATCGCCGACACCGGCAATGACCGATCAGGCGCGGGCGCAACTCGTCTCCAACATCCAGCGTGAACTCAATCGCCGCGGCTATTACGACGGCATCGTCGACGGCGTGTGGGGCGCGCGCACCGACGCCGCCGTGCGCGACTTCATTCAGGTGGCCGGCGTCCGCGCCAATGCCGAGGCGAGCGAGCTTCTGCTCAACGCCATCATGGGCGCGCCGGCGAAACGCACGGCGGCTCCCGCCCGCAAGAACGATCCGATCGCGGCTCTGATCGCACCCTCGAACCGCACTTTGGCGGTCCAGCGCGCGTTGAACGATTTCGCCTACGGTCCGGTCAACCCGACCGGAAATTACGATCCGGACACACGTGCGGCGATCGAGCGCTTTGAGCGCGCCCGCGGCATGCCCGTCACCGGCCAGATTTCCGATCGGCTCGTTCGCGAGCTTTCGAGCGTTGTGGGCCGGCCGCTGGAGTAATGCCGGCCTCGCGTGCTATCAGCGCGCCATGCGCCTGAAATCGAGCATCTGGGTTTCCGCCTATGTGCGGCGCTGCGATATCGAAGGCGCCTTCGCGGCCGTGCGCCGGCGCGGCGCAGAGGAGGCGGGCGCAATCTTCATCAAGCTCAATCGCCTCGACGGGACCGGCACGCTTTATGGTCCGGCGCCCCAGGCGATGTTCGAGGAGTCTCGTCCCGCGGACCGCCTGTTCACGGCATTGGCCGGCGGCAATGCGCCCGCGCCTGACGCTGATCTCGAGGCGAGGCTGGTCAAGGAGCTGAAATTCGACCCCGACGTATGGATCGTCGAGGTCGAGGATCGTCGCGGCAGGCACTTTCTCGACGACGCGCTCGCCTGATCAGCGCGCGTGGTCGGTTTTGCGCGTGGAAATCGGGGTTCGGCTCGCCCGCATCCGCCGCGCCGAACTACCGTACGAACGGGCGGAACGCTTTTCGTCGTCATAATGGGCAGGTTCGTAGGCGGGCTTTCTGCGTGCGAGCGGAGCGCGCCAGATCGCAGCCATTTGAGCCGCGGCGTCGAATGAGATCTCGTCGAAGAGCTGCGCCAGATCGTAGACGCGCTCCACCGACTGCCCGATCACCGGATTGAGGAACAGCAGCACGCGCTGCAAGGCCGCCGCGCTCATGCCCAGCGCCTTGGCGGCGACGACCAGCGGTTCGCCCGAAGCGTCGCGCGCGATGCGATCGGCAAGCGCCGGTGCGATCCCGAGCGCGGCGGCCAGCCGGCGGCCGAATGCGGATCCGTCGCGTTCGAGCGCCGCTGCTTCGAGCTGCGCCAGCGTGTCGGCGGACGCCCGCGCCGGCGTGCGCGCGGCCGCAGCGGGGACGAGATTGGCGAGGATCAGACGGCGTTCGTCGGGCCGGGCCGAGAAGAAGAGTTCGGTGAGCTCGTCGCGCGGGGCGGGCGCTGCCGGCGCCATCTTGCCAACGGGGGGCGGCGCCTTGATCGGAGCCGCACTCTCGCCGGTGAGCTTGCCGAGCACCGCTACCGGCGCCGCCGGATAGGCGCGCAAGGTCGCGGCGACGATGGCGCGAGTCGCGGGATCGACCGCATCGACGAGGCCGCTCGCCAGTTCAATGTACTGGGTCTCCTCCGCGGCGGTGTGCACCGGCTTCTGCACATACAGATCGGTGACGACGCGCAGCAAGGTCGGGCGAATGTCGACACCATCGCGGCAGGCGAGGTCGAGCAGGCCGTCGAGCGCTGGAAGAGTGGAAGGTCTTGGCATGACGCGACGCTACACAAACACCGTCAATGCCGGACATTAGCGCGAAGCCTTTAACACGCCGTTAACCTTGGACGCCTCTAATCGTCCACATGCGCCGATCCGGCGGGCGTAAAAAGGGTCGCCGGCGCGGAAGAGGGGCTGCAATGGGCGAAGTAATCCGCTTTCCAGACGAGACTGCGGGCACGCGCGGCGGCAGATCGATCGACGCCGCCTCAGAGCCTGCAACAGTGATCATATTGCCGGTCATCCGCATCGAGCGGTCGCCGGACGGCAGCAACGGTTTCGAACCGCATTCCGGCAACACACACGGGCGCCGCCGCCGGCGCGCGCGCTGAGTTCCGGAAGCGAAGGATTTGATGCGAACTGCGCGGCAACGGCACCGGTGCGGCCCCGTATGGGCTCCTCGCCTTGTCGTGCTCGGCGCGGCTCTGATCGTCCTCGCAGGCTGCGGCACGCAAGGCGATTTCCAGGAGGTCAGTCCGGCCGCCAGCCGGGCCGACATGCACGACTGGCTGTCGCTTGATGCCATTGCCGGCAAGCCGACCTGGCCGTCCGATTTTCCCCTGACCGAAGACGAGCGCGCGATGCGCGATCTCGCATATCCCCTGATCGAGTGGCCGTACAATCGGCACAAGTTCTACTCGGTCGCCGGCGAATATGGCGTGATCGGCGCCGACCACCGCACCGATTTCGATGTCGCCTCCTACACGACGCACCTGTTCGGGGATGAGCGGCGCACCGCCTCGTCGCGCTACGAGGTGCTGACCGACGACATCCGCAACGATACGACGCGGCTGCCACAATTCTTCGAGACCGCCTCACGCGTGCTCGATGTGGACAGCAAGCGGCGCAAGAGCCTGTTCTTTGTTTCGTCGGTGAGTGAGGGCGAGCGCAAAAATGCGTTGCGCCGGATCGACGAGAACGCTTCGATTGTCGTCATGGTGCGCCGCTCGCTCGAGGAGCGTATCGCCGCCTACAAATTCGCGCTCGGCCGGCTCGTCATCATGACGCCGAACCCGCAGGCCGTGCAGGTGGAACACGCGCTCAACGAACTGCGCGCCAAGGTCACGTGGTATCGCACGCACCTGCCGCCCGGCTGGACGCGAGAGCAGAGTCTCGCTTCCTCGCGCTGATCAACGTCCGGCGTCGCCCTGTTGTGTCTGGGTGCAAGTTGCCGCGCTGACGGCCGCGGCGGCCTTCGGCATCAATCCGGGCTCGGGCGCAAGCGCGTGAATGGCGATGAGTCCGGTCGTGGTCGGCGAATCGACGATCAGCCGGTCAGCCGCGGTGACGTTCTCTTCTTCTGGAATTTGCTCGTGCTGCGCCTGGGTCATCAATTCCAGTTCGATGACGCGCCGCCCGGCGGCGCGGTCGTTGATTGCGTAATAGGCGACGTCGGTGCGCGTGTAGAACGACACCGACGTATAGGCGGGACTGACGGGGACGGTGAGCTTGAGCGGGCCTTGCGAGAGGTCGTAACGGCAGACTGCCAGCGCCATGGCCGGGTCCATCAGCGGCATCAGCGCGGTGCCGGCCGCCGGCTCGGGAAGCGGCGTCACCTTGTTGACCGGCGCAACGGCGGCGAGCCGCGAGTAAGCGTCTTGCGTCGCCGTGCGCGGCAGGACGATGACCGTCGCGATGTGCACGATGCCGCCGAGCAGCGCGCCGCCAAGCAGAAGGAGCAGCCAGCGGATCATGGGCAGCTCCGCGTGACGATGGACGGCATGGGGACTTCTCGGCCGGCCTTCGTGGCGACGCCGACGGCGGTGTCATAGAAGCGCAGAGCGAGCTGGTAGCGCTCGATGCCGCCGGTCGGGAGCCAATTCCCGGCGCTCGCGCGCGGGCCGACAGTCACGCCGAAGCTGCCGTCGGAGCGGCGCACGATCTCCTCGCTGGTGAAGCCGTAACGGCGCACTGAATTGGCGACGAGCTCACCGTTGACGCCGTACAAGGTCAGCGTCCAGAAGCGGGCGGCCGGCGTAATGCCGTCTATGTCGACGTCGCACCGGCCGTCGAGCGGCCGCCCGGCATCGTCGGTCGTCGCCGAGAACGACACGCCATCACCGACTGCGACCGGCAGCGTGCCATTGCGGGCAATCGCAGCGCGGGCATAGGGGTCGGCGTCCGCAGTGCCGGTCTTTGGCCAGGCGGTCCAACTGCCGATGCGCAAAGCGCCGAAGGCGGCGCCGCGCGTCAGGGCAAAGTAGGTCGCGCCGAGACCGACCGCGGCCGCGACGAGGAGCGTGAATAGTGTTCCGAAAAGCAGCCGCACGAGATGACCGCGGGTGATGCGCCTTGATTCGTGGTGAGGAGACTACGCCGCGGCGGGACGCGCGGCGAATCAGTTCCGGACGAAGGCGCGTCCCTCCAGCGTCGCGGTCAGTGCCGCGCCGCGATCCGGGGCTCCCGCCTGCTTCATGGTGCCGCCGGCCAATGTCGGTGCCGGGCCGAGGGCGCGGGTCGCGTCGTCCATCATGCGCTCGATGCGCACAAGGACATCGGCGCCGCGCTTGGTCAGCAGACGCGGGCGCGGCGGCGGTGTTTCGACGCCTTTCTTCGCCTCGGCGACGGTGGGCGCGCGCACCGGCGGCACCGCTACGCCCGGTAGCTGCTTCACCTCGATGCCCTGGTGCGCATAGGCCATGATTTCGTGCCAGGTCATGGCGGGCAGGGCGCCACCGGTCATGCGGTTCATTGGCTGGTAGTCGTCGTTGCCGAACCATACGCCGCAGACGAAATTGCCCGTGTAACCCATGAACCAGGCGTCGCGCGACATGTTGGTCGTGCCGGTCTTGCCGGCCGCGGCGATCCCGTCGAGGCGGGCGCGTCGGCCGGTGCCGTTCTCGACGACCGAATTCATCATCTTGATCATGTCTTCGGCGACGTGCTGCGGCAGGACACGCTTCGACTTCGGCCCGTCGCGGTCGAAACGCCAGACCACCTTGCCGTCGCCGGTGCGCACTTCGAGGATGGCATGCGGGGTCACCTTCATGCCGAGATTGGGGAAGGTGCCGTAGGCGCCGACATGCTCGATCAGCGTCACCGCGTCGGCGCCGATCGGCAGCGACGGCGTGTCGGGCAGCGGGGTGGTGATGCCCATGTCGTGCGCGGTCTTGATGATGCGCGAGCGGCCGAGCTTGGGATTGCCGTCGCCGACCATCACCGACAGCTTCACCGCGATCGTGTTGATCGAGTGCGTCAGCGCGGTGATCAGGGGCATGGCGCCGCGGAAGCCGCCGCCGTAGTTGTGCGGGCACCAGTTGCCGAGACAGATCGGCGAGTCGACGACGATCGAGGTCGGCTTCATGCCGTGCTCGAGTGCGGTGGCGTAGACGTAGGGCTTGAACGACGAGCCCGGCTGGCGCATCGCGTCCGTGGCGCGGTTGAACTGGCTGGCGCCGTAATCGCGGCCGCCGACCATCGCACGCACCGAGCCGTCGACATCCATCAACACAGCGTCGGCCTGATGCGCGTTGTATTCCTCGCCGAACTGGCGGAGCTGATTCTCGACCGCCGCGTCGGCCGCTTTCTGCAAATTGGTGTCGAGCGCGGTGCGTACGACGAAGACGCGCTCGGTCATCGACTTCGGGAAGGTCTCGACCAGCTTCTTCATCTCGTCGAAAGCGTAATCGAGATAATAATTCGGCGCGTGATCGTCGCGACGGTCGACGGGTGTGGCGGGATGACGGCGGGCGCCGAACACCTGGCCCTCGGTCATGAATCCGGTGTCGACGAGGTTGTCGAGCACGACGTTGGCGCGGGCGCGCGCGGCCGGCAAATTCACGTTCGGCGAGAACTTGGTCGGCGCCTTGAACAGGCCGGCCAGCATCGCCGCCTCCGACAGGTCGACGTCGCGCGCCGACTTGTTGAAGTAATACTGCGCCGCCGCGTCGACGCCGAAGGCGCCGCCGCCCATATAGGCGCGGTCGAGATACAGCTTCAAAATCTCGTTCTTGGTCAGCCGCGCCTCGAGCCACAGCGCCAGGAACGCTTCCTTGATCTTGCGGTCGAGCGTGCGCTCGTTCGACAGGAACAGGTTCTTGGCGAGCTGCTGCGTCAGGGTCGAGCCGCCCTGCACGACGCCGCCGGCGCGCGCATTCGTCGCCAGGGCGCGCGCGGTGCCGGTCAAATCGACGCCGAAATGCTCGTAGAAGCGCCGGTCCTCGGTCGCCAGCACCGCCTTGATCAGGTGATCGGGGAACTGGTCGAGCGGGATCGAATCGTTGTGCCGCACGCCGCGCTGGCCGACTTCGTTCCCGTAGCGGTCGAGGAAGGTGACCGACAGCTCCGACTTCTTGAGCCAGTCGTCGTCCGAGGTCATGCGGAAGGCGGGGATGGCGAGCGCCAGCATGGCGATGAGGCCGAGCGCGCCGAGCGTGGCGCCTTCCGAGAACAGCTCGGCGAAGAACCGCCGCCAGCCGGCGACGTGGAAGCGGTCCATGAAGGTGGAGAAGCGCTCGTAGCTCTCGCGCGCGCCCTTGGCCGAGCGGAACAGGGAGAAGTCGACCCAGGAATCGAGGCCGAGAAACTTCCGCCGCAGATTCGGCCGCCAGTCCTCGGGAAACAGGTCGCGCAAGGGTTTGCTCGTTAGATCAAGGGGTTAGGGTCTGGCGGGCGGAGTGCGCCGTCGGCCGGGATCCAATGTAGCGCATGTGGGCCGTGGCCGAAATGCTTCCCGGTGGCCGCGTTGGGGCCAAGGTGAATGCAGAATGCGGGCGAAAATGGGCGGTTCCTCTGCGCCGCCGGCGGCATGGCTCTTTCTGACCCTCCCCACAAGGGGGAGGGTAAGAAAGAGGCGCCACGCTTGAAGTCTCCGCCACCACCCGGCACAAGGCCCCATGGCCGCGCCCCCCACCGAGCCCCCGTTCTGGAAGCGCAAGAAACTCTCCGAGATGACCTCGGCCGAGTGGGAGAGCCTGTGCGACGGCTGCGGCCGCTGCTGCCTCAACAAGCTGCTCGACGAGGACACCAACGAGACGGTGTTCACCGATGTCGGCTGCGTGCTGCTCGACGGCGAGACCTGCCGCTGCAAGGATTACAAGCACCGGCAGAAAGAGGTGCCCGACTGCGTGCGCCTGACCTGGCGCAACGTGAAGCGGCTCTCATGGCTGCCGCCGACCTGCGGCTACCGTCTCGTCGCCAACGGGCAGGATCTCGCCTGGTGGCATCCGCTCGTCTCCGGCGACGCCGAGACGGTGCACAAGGCCGGCGTCTCGGTGCGCGGCAAGGTCACCGCGAGCGAGGCCGACGTGCCGGACGAGAAGCTCGAGGAGTACATCGTCGCGTGGCCGGGGAAGTGGCCGAAGGGGGCGCGCGGAGCGAAGAGGCGGTAGGAATAGAGGGCATTCGCGGACAAGCGCGCGAGAGAGATGCTTACAGATAATCAATTCCCCAGCGCGGCGGCCTGCCTTCCGCACGCCGGCGCGCATCTCGCTGATCCAGCCAGCGCGTAAGCACCACAATGAGCAGCGCGAAACCAACGAGC
>DASTGR010000158.1:0-3790 GCA_035718885.1 Pseudolabrys sp.
GCGGTTCTCCTTGGTCGACGGCGAGGTGCGGAACAGGCCGAGCATGTAGTCGGCGATGTGCGCGTTCGACGTCCAGATCTTGGTGCCGTTGATCTTGAAGCCGCCGTCGACCTTGGTCGCCTTGGTCTTGGCGGCGAAGAGATCCGATCCGGAATTCGGCTCGCTCATGCCGATGACGAAGCAAAGTTCGCCGCGGCAGATGCGCGGCAGGATGTCCTGCTTGACGTGTTCGGGCGCGTATTTGATGAGCACCGGCCCCGATTGCCGGTCGGCGACGAAGTGCAGCCGCACCGGCGCATTGGCGACGCGGAACTCTTCGGTGACGACGTAACGTTCAAGGAAGGAGCGTTCGCGGCCGCCATATTTCTTAGGCCAGGTCATGCCGATCCAGCCCTTGGCGCCGACGCGGCGCGAGAACTCACGATTGTGCGAATCGCCGTGGCCCGGGCGGTAGGGATTGAACGTCCCGGCCGCGATCTCCCCGGCAAGGAAGGCACGCACTTCATCGCGCAGCGCCTCGCATTCGGGCGGCAGCCTGATCTGGTCGAATTGCAGATTTGTCGTCATCGCGAGGCCACCAGCGGCCAGAATTCGTCGGCGCCGGCTCGCGCGACGCGGCGGCCGAGCTCGGCCGCCCAGTGGCTCTCATTGCCGAAGTCGTCGCGCCAGCCGAGCATGCGCAACGTGAAGCGATGCAGGACGTGCTCCTTGGTGAAGCCGATGGCGCCGAACACCTGGTGGGCGATTGCCGCGCCTTCCTGCGCCGCTTCGGCGCAGCGGATCTTGGCCGACGCGGCTTCAAGGAAGACCGCGTCGTCGATCGTGTCCGCGTTGGCCATCGCGTCCGCGGCCGAGCCGGAGACCGCGAGCGCAGCGGCAACCTCGCCGGCGAGCCGCGCGAGGTTCTGCTGTACCGCCTGGAACTTGCCGATCGGCCGTTCGAACGCGACACGCTCATTGGCGTAGGCGACTGCCATCGCCAGGATCGCCTCGAGCGCGCCGGCGGTCTCGACCGCGCGAATGACCGAGCCCATCAGCATCAGCACGTCGCGATCGAGGCCCGCGGGAGCGGGAGCGACCTGCAACGGTTTGACGTGATCGAAATTGATTGTGTCGCTGGGATCGCCGCCGAGGCTGCGTCCGGCGGTTACGCGACAATCCTTCGTCGCGACAAGAGCCGCCGCGACACCCTTTCCGCTTTCGACAAGCACCGCGACGTGTTGGCTCGCCGACGCGAAGGGGATGGAACGCGCGGCGCCTTTCAGCGTGCCGTCAGCGCCCAGTGCGATGCGGTCATGCGGCCGTGCCGGCGCGACCGTCATCGCGCCCGCGGGTGAAGCAATGCCGGCGCGCGACAACAGCCAGCCTGCGAGCAGCGTCTCGGCGAGCGGCGCGGCGAGGGCGCAGCGTCCGGCGGCGCCAAGCACCGCAAACCCATCCGCAATGCTTGCACCGGATCCGCCGCGATCGTCGGGCACCCAGGCGAGCGCCAGCCCGGCCTCCTCGATCGCGCGCCAGAGCGGGGCTTTCCAGGCCTCGTCTTTCGCCCGGTTGACCGTCTGCGGATCGGCAAGGTCGGCAAAAATTCTCGCCGCCGTTTCGGCGACGATGCTCTCACTGGCATCCGCCACGTTGACTGCCTTCCCGCTTGCCGCCGCTTAAGTTTCTTCTTTGCGCCGGCATCGTGGGGCCAAGCGCCGCGAATGGCAAGACATCGCGGGCCCGTGAATTTGCTGCGCTGCGGCCGCATCTACGCGGTTGATCGAGGCATGCCGAGACGCTAGCGTTGCGTCCAACGAAAAATGCCCGAGCGGGGAAACCGCATCGGAGAAGCTTTTAAAGGGGAGGAGACGATGAGAGCCAAGCTCACCGCTTTGGCGGCCGCTGCATTGACTGTCGTGTGCACCGGCGCCGGATTGACCGGCGCAGCGCAGGCCGCCGACCAGCCGAAACATGGCGGCATCATCCGCTTCTATCACCGCGAAACGCCGCCGAGCCTCTCGATCCTCGAAGAGGCGACCTTCTCGGTGAATGCGCCGTCGATGGCGTTCTACAACAATCTCGTCGTCTACGATCAGCACAAGCCGCAGAACAGCGACGCGACCATCGTTCCGGAACTCGCGACGAGCTGGGCCTGGGACAAGGCAAACACCGCGCTGACGTTCAAGCTGCGGCAGGGCGTCACCTGGCACGACGGCAAGCCTTTCACGTCCAAGGACGTGAAGTGCACGATGGACCTGCTGCTCGACAAGAACCCGAACGACAAGCTGCGCAAGAATCCGCGCAAGGGCTGGTTCGAGGAGATCGGCGACGTCACCACGAACGGCGACTTCGAGGTCACGATGCACCTCAAGCGTCCACAGCCGTCGCTGCTGGCCATGTTCGCCTCCGGCTATACGCCGATGTATCCGTGCCACGTGCCCTCGGCGCAGCAGCGCACGCATCCGATCGGGACCGGGCCGTTCATGTTCCAGAGCGAACAGCAGAACGAGTCGATCAAGCTCGTGAAGAACCCGCATTACTGGAAGAAGGATCTGCCTTACCTCGACGGCATCGAGTACACGATCATCAAGAATCGTGCGACCGCGGTACTCGCCTTCGTTGCCGGCAAGGTCGATGTGACCTTTCCGACCGAGATGACCAAGGCGCTCGAAGCCGACATCAAGAAGCAGGATCCGACGGCGATCTGCGAGATCGGCCCGATCAACGTCAACACGAACCTGATCATCAATCGCGACAAACCGCCGTTCGACAACGCGGAATTGCGCTCGGCGATGAACATGGCGCTCGATCGCAAGGCCTTCATCGACCTGATCCTGCAAGGCGCAGGCGACGCCGGCGGCTCGCTCCTGCCGGCGCCGGAAGGCGTCTGGGGCATGCCGCCCGAAATGCTCAAGACGATCCCGGGCTACGGCGACGTGGCGAAGGACCGCGAGAAGGCCCGCGCCGTCCTCACGAAGCTCGGCTACAGCAAGGACAAGCCGCTCAAGATCAAGGTGTCGACGCGCAACCTCGCCACCTATCGCGATCCGGCGGTCGTGCTGATCGACCAGTTGAAGAGCATCTGGATCGACGCCGAGCTCGAGCCGGTGGAGTCGAGCGCCTGGTTCGCCAAGGTCGCGCGCGGCGACTACACTGTGGGCCTGAACCTGACCGGAAACGGCATCGACGATCCGGACCAGTCCTTCTACGAGAACTACGGCTGCGGCTCGCAGCGCAACTACACGCATTACTGCAACAAGGACCTGCAAAAGCTGTTCGATGAGCAGTCGCAGATGACCGACGTCGCCAAGCGCAAGAAACTGGTCTGGGAAATCGACAAGAAGATCCAGGAGGACGTCGCGCGTCCGATCCTCTACCACGCGCGCACCGGCACTTGCTGGAAGCCGTACGTGAAGAATCTCACGGTCATGACCAACAGCGTCTACAACGGTTACCGCTACGAGGACCTGTGGCTCGACAAATAAGCGGGTAACCGTCAAGCGCCCGGCCGTTGAGGGGCGGCCGGGCGCACTTATTTTCGGCGCGCGCTGCGGGAGGACGTTTTCTTGGCCGGTTATCTGATCAGGCGCTTCTTTCTGATGCTCCTGACGCTGTTCGGCATCTCGGTGCTGGTGTTCGTGATGTTGCGGCTGGTGCCCGGCAACATCGCCGACATCCTGTTCGACGCGGCCGGCCTCATCGATACGGCCGACAAGGCCAAGCTCGAGCACGATCTCGGTATCGACCGGCCCATCGTCATCCAGTACGCGCACTGGGTGAACGGGTTGGCGCATGGCGACCTCGGCTA
>DASTGR010000159.1:0-4505 GCA_035718885.1 Pseudolabrys sp.
CCGATGCCCATGATGCCCCAGGTGCCGACGTCGATGCGCTTGCGCGGCTTGTAGACGTCGATGATGCCGCGGGCGAGGTCGAGGGCGTTGGCGCCCTCGTTGACGAGCATGGCGTCGGGACGCTCTTTGACGATGTTCTTCAGGACGCCGAGCGCGCCGTGATAGTCCATCGGCGAATTGTTGTTCATGAGGCGCGGCGCCATCTTGGCGACGTTCTCGTCGCGCTTCGACGTCACCGTCTTCATCCAGTCGGCGGCGGGCGCCGGCCAGTTGTTGCCCATCGCTGCATTGAACGCCGCGACGCAGGAGCCGATGTCGCCGACGACCGGCGCGACGATCTCGACGTTGGAGTCCATTTCCTTCGGCTCGATGTCGACCTGGATGAACTTCTTCGGGTCGGTGCCCCAGGCCTTGCCCTTGCCGTGCGACAGCAGCCAGTTGAGGCGCGCGCCGATCAGCATCACCACGTCCGACTGCGCCAGCACGGTCGAGCGTGCCGCGCCCGCGCACTGCGGATGCGTATCGGGCAGGAGGCCCTTGGCCATGCTCATCGGCAGGAAGGGCACGCCGGCCTTCTCGACGAAGGAGCGGATGGCGTCATCGGCCTGCGCATAGGATGCGCCCTTGCCGAGGATGATCAGCGGGCGCTTGGCCGACTTGAGCACGTCGAGCGCGCGCTTGACCGAATCCGGCGACGGGATCTGCGCCGGCGCTGCGTCGATGACCTTCACGAGCTTGGCCTTGTCGGCCGAAACCACCTGGCCGAAGAGCTTGGCCGGCAGGTCGAGATAGACGCCGCCCGGACGGCCGGAGACCGCGGCGCGGATGGCGCGGGCGATGCCGATGCCGATGTCCTCGGCGTGCAGGACGCGGTAGGCCGCCTTGCACAGCGGCTTGGCGATGGCGAGTTGGTCCATCTCCTCGTAGTCGCCTTGCTGGAGGTCGACGACCTCGCGCTCGGACGAGCCGGAGATCAGGATCATCGGGAAACAATTGGTGGTGGCGTGCGCCAGCGCGGTCAGGCCGTTGAGAAAGCCCGGCGCCGAAACGGTGACGCAGACGCCCGGCTGCTTGGTCAGATAGCCGGCGATCGAGGCGGCATAGCCCGCGTTCTGTTCATGACGGAAGGACAGGACCCGGAGCCCCTCGGCCTGCGACATGCGCAGAAAATCGGTGATCGGAATGCCCGGCACCGCGTAGAGCGTCTTCACGCCGTTGAGCTTGAGCGCCTCGATGATGAGGTTGAACCCATCCGTCAGGTTCTGCTCGTCGGCCGCGGCCGCGTCCGGTTTCTTCAATGCTGCATCACTCATGGACAACTCCCTGACGTCCCCACGCGGACGTTTTTAGTCGAGATAATCGGCGAATTTCGAAACGTGCTCCGCGAGGCCGAGCGCGTGCACGCGAACGAGGTCTTCGGCGCGCTCGGTGTCGCGCGCCTCGAGCGCCTCGATGATGGCCATGTGATCCTTGATCGAACGGTCGGCGCGGTCCTTCTCGCCGATGGTCGTGCGGCGGATCATGCGCATATGCAGGAACAGGTTGGCGGCCAGATCGATCAGCACCTGGTTCTTGCTGAGCTTGATGATGCTCTGATGGAATTCGATGTTGGCGTCGGAATACTCGTCGAGGTGCGCGCGCAGCTTGCCGTCGATGAAGGCGGCGAACATCGTGCGCAGGCCTGCGATCTCCTCGTCGGAGGCATTTTGCGTCGTCAAGCGCGCGGCCATGCTCTCGAGCGCCGCCCAAGCCGTGATCATCTCGATCACCTCGCGCTTGGTCTTGCGCACGACATAGATGCCCCGGCGCGGCACGGAGCGGACGAAGCCTTCGCTCTCGAGCTGCGCCATAGCCTCGCGCACCGGCGTCCGGCTGATGCCGAAGTCCTGCGCCAGCTTGCGCTCGTCGAGACGGATCTCGTCGCGGCTGTGATACACGTCCATCGCGACGATCGCGTTCTTCAGCGCGACGTAGGCCTTGTGCTTGAAGCTGACGCCGGTCTCGAACGGTTCGAGCGTCGGATGCGAGCCGGCAGAAGCGGCCTCTGCCGTCGCACCAAAGGTCGACGAACCGCGGTTGCGGCCGGTGTCTTCTTGGTCGGTCATGCTGGTATACAATATGCCAGAGGGGACCGCCGGCGCAACGGCGATTGCGCCGATCGGCAGAATTTTCGGAAGAATTGGTGCGGCGCAGCAGCGGCTTAGGATGAAATATTGCGCTGCAATATTGCAGATGCCGCTGACGGGAGTATTGCGCGCGGCACGGCGTCAGTCAAAAGCCGCCCGGACAGGCGTCCGGGCGGCTTCGTGTGCAGATCAGAGGTTCCCGATCAGGCCTTGGCCATCGTCTTGATGCGCATCGGCTTCAGGAGGGCGAGCGCCATCACTGCTGCGACGATGTTGAGAGCCGCCGCCACCAGGAACACGGCGTGCCAGCTGCCGGTCGCCGTTGTCAGGACGTTGGCGAGCGGCACGAGCAGAGCCGCGGTACCCTTGGCCGTGTAGAGCAGGCCGTAATTGGTGGTCGCGAACTTGCGGCCATAGATGTCGGTGCAGGTCGCCGGGAACAGCGAATAGATTTCACCCCAGGCGAAGAACACCAGCCCCGACAGGATCACGAAGTAGAGCGGGTTCGAGGCCAGATAGAACAGCGCGTAGATGCCGATGCCCTCGAGCAGGAAGGCGACGAACATCGTGTTCTCGCGGCCGATATTGTCCGACACCCAGCCGAAGAACGGCCGGCAGATGCCGTTGAGCACGCGGTCGATGGACAGCGCGAAGGTCAGCGCCGGCAGTGTCAGGCCGAGGAGCGAGACGGCAACGCCGTCGACCTTGAAGTCCTTCGCGATCGGCGCGAGCTGCGCGGTGGCCATCAGGCCGCCGGCTCCAACCATGACGAACATCAGGTACATCACCCAGAAGACCGGCGTCTTGAGCACTTCCTGCGGGCCGTAATCGCGGCGCGTCTGCTGCACGGCGGGCGCGGCGGGCGCCGGCACCTCACCCTGCTGCGGCGCGCGCAACAGGAGCGACACGATGACGACGACGACGCCCTGCCCCAGACCGAACCACAGAAACGCGGATTCGTAGCCGCTCGACGAGATCATGTTGGCGATCGGAATGACGGTGAGCGCCGATCCCGCGCCGAAACCGGCGGCGGTCAGGCCCGCGGCGAGACCGCGGCGATCGGGAAACCACTTCAGCGCGTTGCCGACGGAAGCACCGTAAATGACGCCGGCGCCGATGCCGCCAATGGCGGCCGCGATGTAGAGCATCGTCAACGTGCTCGCCATCGAATTCATCACCCAGGCGATGGCGACGAGCACGCCGGAGCCGCACACCATCACCTTCGGCCCGAACTTGTCGATGAGGTAACCCTCGATCGGCACCAGCCAGGTTTCGGTCAGCACGAAGATCGTGAAGGCGACCTGGATCGCCGCCCTGCCCCAATGGTATTTCTGGTCGATCGGATTGACGAACAGCGTCCAGCCATATTGCAGGTTCGCGATCATCACCATGCAGATGATGCCGAACACCAATTGACCCCACCGCGTGCCCTCCGACGCGCGCGTCGCGCTCGCCGATCCCGCTACGAAAGTCATTACGCTCCTCCTGAGAGTCTCTGTTTGCTGCATAAACCCGGTCTAAATGCCGGGTTTACGACTCTCATACGGCACCGAAACACCGTTGACCCGTAAATTGCTCATAAACACAAGCCGCCGAAATCCAACTCTTTGAGCTGCAATCCACGGCTGTAAAAGCAAAACGGGCGCACCGAAGTGCGCCCGTTGAAGTCCAATCGTAGAATGTGGAAATTATTGCGCGGGCTTCAGACCGCTCATCGATGCACGCATCTTGACGAAGGTGTTCTGGATCAGCGGCCAGAACAGCGCGATGAGACCGAGTGCCATGATCGTCGCGACGAGCGGCGTCGACCAGAAGATGCTCAGGCTGCCCTGCGACGCCAGCAGCGATTGCCGGAAGCCCTCCTCCGCCTTGTCACCGAGCACGATGGCGAGCACTAGCGGCGCCAGTGGATAGTTGGTCTTCTTCAAGAAGTAGCCGGCGACGCCGAACACCACCATCATCACCACGTCGAACGTGTTGTTGTGCACGGTGAAGGCGCCGATGGCGCAGAACACGAGGATGATCGGCGCGATGACGCTGAACGGGATGCGCAGGATCGCCGCGAACAGCGGCACGCACGTGAGGACGATGATCAGCCCGACGACGTTGCCCATGTACATCGAGGCGATCAGGCCCCAGACGAAGTCCTTCTGCTCGGTGAAGAGCAGCGGGCCGGGCTGCAAGCCCCAGATCAGCAGGCCGCCGAGCAGGACCGCGGCGGTCGGCGAGCCGGGCACCCCGAGCGAGATCATCGGCAGCAGCGCCGAGGTGCCGGCGGCATGCGCCGCCGTCTCCGGCGCGACCACGCCTTCGATCTCGCCGGTGCCGAACAGGTGGCCGCGCTTGGAGATGCGCTTGGCGATGCCGTAGCTCATGAAC
>DASTGR010000160.1:0-8519 GCA_035718885.1 Pseudolabrys sp.
ACGTCGATCGACTATCGCGAGACCGCGCCGGCTGCGGCCACGCCGACCATGTTTCTCGACGCGCAAGGCAACGCCGATCCGAAGAAGTCGCGTGACACCGGGCTCGCCGTCGGCGTGCCCGGCACCGTCGCAGGTCTGGCAATGGCCGAGCAGAAGTACGGGTCGGGCCGGTTCACGCTGGCGGACCTGATCGCGCCGGCGATTGGCCTTGCCCAGGACGGCTTCCCGGTCGAGGACGATCTCGCCGACTCGCTGCCGCAGGCGCGTGAGCGGCTCGCGCATTGGCCGTCGACGACGAGCATCTTCTTCAACGGCGACCAGCCGCTGGGCGAAGGCGACCGTCTGATCCAGCCCGATCTGGCGGATACTTTGCGCGGCATCGCGAAGGATGGGCCCGACGCGTTCTACAAAGGCAGCGTCGCCGCCGACATCGCGCGCGCGGTGAAAGGGGCCGGCGGCATCATGACGCCGGACGATCTCGCCAATTATCGCGCGGTCGAGCGGCCGGTCGTGCGCGGTACCTATCGCGGCTACGGCATCGTCTCGATGCCGCCGCCGTCCTCCGGCGGCGTGCACCTGATCGAGATGCTCAACATTCTCGAAGGCTTCGACCTCGCCAAAATGCCGCGCGAAGAGGCGTTGCATGACGAGGTCGAGGCGATGAAGCGCGCCTATGCCGACCGCGCCGTATACATGGGCGATCCGGAGACGGTGAAGATGCCCATCGCGGGTCTCATTTCCAAATCCTACGCCGCATCCCTGCGCGCGAGCATCGGCCCGCGCGCGACGCCGTCGTCCGACATCCATGCCGGCAAGCCGCCGGACGTCGAGGGTCATAACACCACGCATTTTTCCGTCATCGACAAGGACGGCAATGCCGTGTCGAACACGTACACGCTGAACTTCAGTTACGGTCTCGGGCTCATTGCCGACGGCACCGGCGTGATGCTTAACAACGAGCTCGACGATTTCACCGCCAAGCCAGGTACCGCGAACGCCTATGGCCTCGTTGGCTTCGCCGCCAATCTGCCGGGACCGGGCAAGAAGCCGCTGTCGTCCATGACGCCGACGATCGTGCTCAAGGACGGCAAGCCGGTGCTGATCACGGGCACGCCGGGCGGCAGCCGCATCATCACCACGGTGTTGCAGGTGATCGTCAACGCCATCGATTTCCACATGCCGATCGACAAGGCGGTTCAGGCACCGCGGCTGCATCACCAGTGGCAGCCGGATGAGGTCTCGGTCGAGCCGGCCTTTCCTGCGGACGAGATCGCAGCGCTGCGGGCGCGTGGACACACGGTGGTGACGAGCACGGCGCGCACCTCGGCCAATTCGATCGCGGTCACGCCCGACGGTTATGTCGGCGCTGCCGACAGCCGCACGCGCGGCGCGCTGGCGGCAGGTTACTGAGGTTTCAAGACATGAGCGACTCCGTCGAACGGGTGCGATCGGCTCTTGCCGCGGCCGGCCATCCCGACACGATCGACATCTTCCCCGACGGCACGCGTACGGCGCAGGACGCCGCCAATGCGGTCGGCTGCGAAGTGGCGCAGATCGCCAAGTCGATCGTGCTGCGCGCCGGCGAACAGGTGGTGCTGGTCATCACGTCCGGCGCCAACCGCGTCGACACGAAGAAGATCGAAGCGCGCCTCGGCCAGCCGGTGAAATCCGCCGACGGCCGCTGGGTGCGCGACGTGACCGGCTTCGCCATTGGCGGCGTCGCGCCGGTTGGCCATGCGCAGCCGCCGCGCATCTTCATCGACGCCGATTTGATGGCGCTGGACCCGGTCTGGGCCGCGGCCGGCTCGCCGCGGCACGTCTTCCGCACCAGCGCGGCAGAGCTTGCCCGCATGACCGGCGGCGAGGTCGCGGACGTGAAGGAGGGCTGACGGGGAGGGCTACCGCCCGGCCCCGTGCTGGTTTAGGAAGGGGCGGCTGCTCCGATGACGAAGGACATCTCGATCATGAGTTCATTCAGGAATGACGCCGCGTCCGCTCCCGTGCACTGGGCCATGCGCACCGGATACGCGCTCGGCGCGATCGTCGTCGGCTCGGTATTGCTGACAGCGTCGGCGCGCACGCAGATCCCGTTCTGGCCGGTGCCGATGACGATGCAGACTTTGGCCGTCATCGTGATTGCCATGACGCTCGGCTCGCGGCTCGGCTTCGTGGTGGTCACCGCCTACGTCCTTGAAGGCCTGATGGGCCTGCCGGTCTTCGCCAACACGCCGGCGCGCGGCGCGGGGCTCGCCTATGTCATGGGCCCGACCGGCGGCTATCTCGTCGGCTTCTGCATCGCGGCCTATGTGTGCGGCTGGCTCGCCGAGCGCGGCTTTTCCGCCAGCGTGTGGCGCGCCGGTCTGGTCAACCTCGTCGGCACACTGATCATTCTCGCCTGCGGCGGCGCCTGGCTTGCGCACCTGATCGGTTCCGCCAAGGCCTGGACCTTCGGCGTCAGCCCGTTTCTCCTCTCGTCGCTGGTCAAGATCGCGCTCGGCGGCATCCTGGTCGTGCTGATCTACCGGACGCCGCTGAAGCGGCTCGGCCCGACGCGGTAACGCAGCGTCGCCAGGCTTTCGAAAGACGGGCCGGGGCGAAAGCTCCGGCCCGTTTGCGTGAGGGCGAATCCGCATTGCGCGCAGGGCGCGACCAGCTTTGAGCTTTGCGTAGAAACCGGCCCTTGGGCCGCGAGAGCCCCGAGGGGCAAATTGGAGCGGGCGAAGGGATTCGAACCCTCGACCCCGACCTTGGCAAGGTCGTGCTCTACCCCTGAGCTACACCCGCATCCGGTAGTTCTGGCCGGCAAGGGGCCGGCCGCCAAGGCCGTTCGTATAGCCATAACCGGCCCGGCTTGGCAACAACCCTTTGCCCCGAAAGGTCAATGCTTTCTGCGATGCCGCCGCGGTTCCGGCTCCTGCCAGCGCGGGTTCGGGTTACAGAAGCCGCGCGTGCCGGCGAGGATGGTCGGCACGCAGGATTCCAGTGTCGGATAGGTGCAGTCCCAGCGTGTGCCGCCGAGGCCCTCGGTGTAGACGGCGCACCAGGGGCCCTGCGGCCGCGGCGGACCGAAGAACTGCGCGCCGGCCGACGTCGGAACGAAGGCCGCCGCGGCGAGCATGAGCGCAGCCAGTCCGCCAAAACGCATGTCGTCTCCCTCCGCAGCGGGTCGTCAGACCTGCTAGGTAACGCCTGTTGCGCCAGAATGGTACCCGCCCGCTCCCCATGCCCGAAACGACGCCCAAAACCCCCGACGACCTCTTCGCCGCGCTCGACGAGCTCGGCATAAAACATTCGACCATCAAGCATCCGCCGCTGTTCACGGTGGATCAGGCACGCGAGCTGCGCGGCCAGATCGCGGGCGGCCACACCAAGAACCTGTTCCTCCGCGACAAGAAGGGCGCGCTGTTCCTGGTCGTGGCGCTGGAGGACGCGGTCATCGACCTCAAGGGTTTGCACCGCCTGCTCGGCGCCTCGGGCCGCTTCTCGTTCGGCTCGGCCGACCTGCTGCGCGAGGTCTGGGGCGTCGCGCCGGGCTCTGTCACCCCGTTCGGGGCGATCAACGATACGGATGGACGCGTCACCGTCGTGCTCGACGCGGCGATGATGGAGCACGCGACGCTGAACTACCACCCGCTGGTCAACACCATGACCACGGCGCTTCACCGCGACGACCTCGTCCGGTTCCTCGACTGGACCGGCCACCCGCCGCGGATCGAGAGGGTCTCGGGGCTGCCGCCCGTCCTGGAGGACTGACCCCCGATTGCATTCGTTGCCCGGATGACCCATTTAAGCCGCACGGAACCGGGACAATTCACCCGAAAAGACGTTTCGAAGGGCGAGGACTGAGATGTTCGACAATGGCGGGGCGGCCACAGCGGCTGCCGATGTGGTCAAGGACACGACCACGCAGACCTTCATGAAGGACGTCATCGAGGAGTCGAAGCGCCAGCCGGTGCTGGTCGACTTCTGGGCGCCCTGGTGCGGCCCGTGCAAGCAGCTCACGCCGGTGCTGGAGAAGGCGGTCAAGGCCGCCAAGGGCAAGGTCAAGCTCACCAAGATGAACATTGACGAGCATCCGGCCATTCCCGGCCAGATGGGCATCCAGTCGATCCCGGCGGTCGTCGCCTTCGTCAACGGCCAGCCGGCCGACGGCTTCATGGGCGCGCTCCCCGAGAGCCAGGTCGTGCAGTTCCTCGAGCGGCTGACCAAGGGCAAGGTCGGCGGCGAGGAGCAGGATCTCATCAAGTTGGCCGACCAGGCGCTGGTCGGCGGCGACGCCGCAACCGCGGCCGAGATCTACGCGCAGCTTCTCCAGGAGGACGGCGGCAACGTGCATGCGCTCGCAGGCCTCGCGCGCTGCTATGTCGAGACCGGCGCGCTCGAGCAGGCCAAGCAGACGCTCGCCATGGTGCCGGAGGCCAAGCGCAACGAGGCGGCGGTCGCCGCGGCGCGTGCTGCGCTCGAGGTCGCCGAGCAGGCGAAGTCGCTCGGGCCGTTCGCCGAGCTTGAAGAGAAGGTGCTCGCCAATCCGACCGATCATCAGGCGCGCTTCGATCTCGCCATCGCGCTCAATGCCAAGGGCAAGCGCGAGGAGGCGGCGCAGCAGCTCCTCGAGATCATCAAGCGCGACCGCAAATGGAACGACGACGGCGCGCGCAAGCAGCTCGTGCAGTTCTTCGAGGCCTGGGGCTTCGCCGATCCCGCGGCGGTCGAAGGCCGCAAGAAATTGTCGTCGCTGTTGTTTGCGTAGTCTCTTGGGCGCGCGCCGCTCCGCCCTCATCCTGAGGAGGGCGCGGCACGCGCCCGTCTCGAAGGATGGGGGCGGCCCTCATGCTTCGAGACGCGCAGCTTCGCTGCGCTCCTCAGCATGAGGGCGAAGAGATGCCGATGAACGCCCATTACCGCGGGCCGATCGACCTGCCCGAGACGATCCCGGTGTTCCCCCTGCCGGGCGCGCTGCTGTTGCCGCGCGGGCAGATGCCGCTCAACATTTTCGAGCCGCGCTACTTGGCGATGATCGACGACACGTTGCGCGACGGCCATCGCATGGTCGGCATGATCCAGCCCGATCCGAAACAGGGCGGCGACGCCGACAAGCCGAAGCTGTTCAAGGTCGGCTGCGTCGGCCGCATCACCCAGCTCGCTGAAAGCGGCGACGGCCGCTACCTCATCGAGCTCACCGGCATTGCCCGCTTCACCGTAATCGAGGAGCTGACCGTCGCGACGGCCTATCGTCAGTGCCGCGTCACCTTCGCGCCCTTTGCCGACGATTTCGTGCCGCGCAAGGGCGAGGAGGAGGTCGACCGCGGCGCGCTATTGACGGCGCTGAGCGGCTTCCTCGAGGCCAACAATCTCAAGGCCGATTGGGAGGGCATCGAGAAGGCTCCGAACGAGGCTCTGGTCAACGCGCTGTCGATGATGTCGCCTTATGGCGCGGCGGAAAAGCAGGCGCTGCTGGAGGCTCCGGACCTCAAGACGCGCGCGGAAATCCTCGTCGCCATCACCGAAATCGAGCTCGCCAAGAAGAACACCGATGGCGAACCGCCGTTGCAGTAGCGCGCTTGAGCCTATCCGTATTGTCATCGCCGGGCTTGTCCCGGCGATCTCGCTTAGATAGGCACCGCGGTGCCTTCCTGATCGGGATGGCCGGGACAAGCCCGGCCATGACGGATTACTATCGTCCAAACACGCCGGGAGCCCTCAATGACCACCCCCACGCCCGACCGTCCCGCCGCAGGCGCGATCGACCCGAAGCTCCTGGAGATTCTGGTATGCCCGCTGACCAAGGGGCCGCTGGAATACGACGTCGACAGGCAGGAGCTCATTTCGCGCCGCGCCAAGCTCGCCTTTCCGATCCGCGACGGCATCCCGATCATGCTGCCGGAAGAGGCACGGCGCCTCGAATAGGTACAACCACGAAGTTTTGACTTGTCATCGCCGGGCTTGTCCCGGCGATCTCGATTAGGAGGGTACGGCCGTGCGTCCCTGATCGGGATGGCCGGGACAAGCCCGGCCATGTCGGGGTACAAGGGCCGCGCGAAAACGGGAGAGAAGCAACGATGATCAAGATCTGGGGGCGCAATACGTCGTCCAACGTGCAGAAGGCGATGTGGGCGGTCGGCGAGCTCGGCCTCGAGCACACACGCATCGACGTCGGCGGCGCGTACGGCAAGACCAAGGAAGCGCCTTACCTCGCGATGAACCCGAACGCGCTCGTGCCCACGCTCGAAGAAGAGGATGGCTTCACACTGTGGGAGTCGAACTCGATCGTGCGCTATCTCGCCGGCAAGCACGACAAGGCCGGCACGCTGGAGCCGAAGGACGCGAAGCAGCGCGCCAAGGCAAGCCAATGGATGGACTGGCAGCTCTCGGTCATCGGGCCGGCGATCACGCCGGTGTTCTGGGGCCTGATCCGCACGCCGCCTGAGAAGCGCGACATGGCGGCGATCAAGGCGGGCTCGGAGAAGACCGTTGCGGCGATGCAGATTCTCGACGCGCAGCTCGGCAAGACGAAATTCGTCGCCGGCGACGCGTTCTCCTACGGCGACATTCCGGTCGGCGTGATGTGCTACCGCTATGTTCAGCTCGTTCCGGATCGGCCGGCCACGCCGAACCTCGATCGCTGGTACGCGGCGGTGTCGTCACGCAAGGCGTTTCAGGACCACGTCGGCAGCGTGAAGTTGACGTAAGTTCGGAGTTGCCCGCGGCACTGCGGGCTCCCTCTCCCCAGCGGGGAGAGGGTTGGGGTGAGGGGGTTCCTGACTCTCGGACTTTGTAACCCCTCACCCGGCGCACTTCGTGCGCCGACCTCTCCCTATGGGAGAGGTGAAGAAACCAACATCAAGCCCACGGCCGCGCTTCGTGCGCCTTCTGCTCGTAGCCGACGATCTTGCTCTGCTTCTGCTGCGTCAGCCCGATATCGTCGAGGCCGTTGAGCAGGCAGTGCTTGCGGAAGGCGTCGATCTCGAACTTGACCACGCCGCCGTCCGGACCGCGAATCTCCTGCTTCTCGAGGTCGACGGTGAGCGTCGAATTGGCGCCGCGGTCGGCGTCGTCGAACAGCTTCTCCAGATCCTCCGGCGACACGCGGATAGGCAACAGGCCGTTCTTGAAGCAGTTGTTGTAGAAGATGTCGCCGAACGACGTCGAGATCACGCAGCGAATGCCGTAATCGGCGAGCGCCCACGGCGCGTGTTCGCGCGAGGAGCCGCAGCCGAAATTGTCGCCGGCGACGATGATCTTCGATTTGCGATAGGCCGGCTTGTTGAGCACGAAGTCCGGATTCTCGGAGCCGTCGTCCTTGTAGCGCTGCTCGGAGAACAGGCCCTTGCCGAGACCGGTGCGCTTGATCGTCTTGAGGTACTGCTTCGGGATGACCATGTCGGTGTCGATATTGATCTGGCGCAGAGGCGCCGCGACGCCTTCGAGGACGGTGAACTTTTCCATGGGTCTCGCACTCCGGCTGGCCGGTCTGGCGCGGGTCTTTTCCCAAGGGGGCCGGCCGGGGTCAATACCGCCGGCGTCGGTCCTGCCATGCGGCGCGCCGCGCAGGGAACAGGTCTTGTGCCTTACGGGAAACGGTTCTCCCGCTTCACCTCGCAGATCTGCACGCTGTAGGCCTCGTAATAACGATCGCGGGCGAGTTTCTGCGCCTCACGGTGCTCCGGGTTCATGCGCCAGGCGCGCATGCCCTCCTCGTGCTCGAATTCGACCACGGTGACGCGCTCGCCGTCCTCGGCGAAGAAGCCCTTGTGCGAGATGTAGCCCGGCATGGTTTGGGCGAGCGCGTTCATGCGCTCGACCAGCGCGACGTATTCTTCACGGACGCCCGGCCGCAGCCGCGAGCGGAAAACGGTGACGATCATTATGAGAGCCCCCCCGGTCGACCCATGCTGCCGCTTTGCCGAGGAGGCCGCAAACGCAACATTTCGATAGGGATCATCGGTTCGGCTGATGATCGCGCTCGTACCTCAAAGCTGGCCGCCGTCGCCCCAGGTCTCCAGCGCCGCACAGTAGCGCGGGTCGTCGTAACGGGAGGGCAGGAACGCCGGCGCATAGCGCGGCAGGGGCGCCTCCATGACGTGGCTCGCCACCAGTTCGCCGCCGGCGGCGGATGCCATGACGCCGAAGCCGGAATAGGCGCAGGACACGATGACGCCATCGGGCCCGGCCGGTCCGATCAGAGGACGGTTCTCGCGCGTCCGCACGTAATAGCCGCCGTCGACATAGGGCCGCGGCGGCTTGCCGTTGTAGGCCTGCAATGCGGGCACCATGGTCGCCATGCCACGCAGCGCGATCTCGGCATAATGCGGCGCGTCCGGCAGCGGGAATTCGGGCTCGACCGCCTCGCCGTGGTGATTGAACAGAACGAGCGCCGCATAGGCGCCGTCCGGACGTCCGTGCACGCCGGCCGGAAACTTCTCGAGCGCCCAGGCGAAATCGGGATCGTCGGCGAGCGCCGCGCGCTCTTCGTCGTTGAACGGCAGATATTGTTCGTCGAGCCAGATCATCATCGGCGC
>DASTGR010000161.1:0-7664 GCA_035718885.1 Pseudolabrys sp.
TACTTGGTCGGGAAGCCGCCGCCGAGGTTGACCATCGACAGGTTCATGCCGCGCTCGCCGCACTCCTTGAACACGGCCGCCGCCGAGGCGAGCGCCCGGTCCCAGGCGTGCTGGTTGCGCTGCTGCGACCCGACGTGGAACGAGACGCCGTAGGGCTCGAGACCGAGCTTGAGGGCGTGCTCGAGCACGTCGACGGCCATGCCCGGCTCACAGCCGAACTTGCGCGACAGCGGCCACTCCGCCCCGACGCAGTCGGAGAGGATACGGCAGAAGACCTTCGACCCCGGAGCGACCCGGGCGATCTTCTCGACCTCGGCCTGACAGTCCACGGCGAAGAGGCGGATGCCAAGCGCATAGGCGCGCGCGACGTCCCGCTCCTTCTTAATCGTGTTGCCGTACGAGACGCGGTCCGGCGTCGCGCCAGCCGCGAGCGCCATCTCGATCTCGGCGACCGAGGCGGTGTCGAAGCAGGAGCCGAGGCTGGCCAGCAGCGACAGCACTTCCGGCGCCGGGTTCGCCTTGACGGCGTAGAAGACCCGGGTGTCCGGCAGCGCCTTGGCAAAGGCGGTGTAGTTGTCGCGTACGACGTCGAGGTCGACGACGAGGACAGGGCCTTCGTCGAGGCCACGCTCGCGGCGGTCGCGCAGGAATTCGCGGATGCGCTCGGTCATGGGCGCACACTCCCAGCTTCAAGGGGACGGCAGCGCCGTCCGAATGATGCGGCTTCGGAGCTCCGGGTCCGGTGCGCGATGGGGACGCGCCGGATCGGATACTCTTGACCGCTTAGCTGCCTTGGCTTGGAGGGTGACCCCGCCGCGCTGCTGGCAAGATGGACAAGCCTCGTCGGTGACCCGTCGCTGGCTGTGGAAGGCCAGCAGAGACCAAAGAAGCCCGCTCCGTCGTTGCTTTAAGCCGCGTCCCCTGCTGAGAGCAGAGTGCGCCGGTTTCGCCTCCGGCTGCCGATCAGAAAACTTGAGGCTACTTACTCTTCCCGTGGGAAGGAGCTCGCTTGCCTCAGGCGGCTGGCCGGCCTCTTGTCCGGCTACCTACCGATCGACACACGGCCACAGGCACGTGCGAAATTGGGCAAGACCGAAATAACACTTTTTTTCCGATGTGCAAGCGAATTAGTTCGCGCGCACAACAAACATCCTTAACTTTTCCACGGCGAGGCGTCGCGCGCCACTTGCGTCGCTGAGTCAGGTGCGCGCGGTGAACGGCTCGATGCGATGCGCGTTGCGGATGAACTGGGCCATCACGACGACGCCGCCGATTACGAAGATGACGTCGAGGATGCGCGCCCAGAAGCCGCCAAGATCGGCGAGCGTGGCGATGGCCCACGACGCCGCGAAGGCCGCGCCGAAGACTTCGGCGCCGATCAGGATCGCGGCGCTGATCACGGTGAGCACGTTCTGCCAGACGATGCGGCGGCCAGATCTCGTGTCGGAAGCAGCCATCGGTTCTCTCCTTCGAGCGGCCGCAATGTCCCTGAAACGGACAGGCGGATCAAGCCCTTGCGGCCGTCTTATTTGATCTCCCTCATGGCGGAAAAGGGGCGTTCGGCTGAACTTTGCGGCCATGAATGACCTGCTCAAGCGCGCCCGGCCGCTGCTCGCCCTCCTCGCCGCCACCGGCCTCGCTGCGGGGATGACGGCGCGGCTCCTCGGCGAACCCGCCTTCGCCGCTCCGATCTGGACCGCGGTGACGCTGCCGGTCCTCGTCGCGCTCCTGCTCGAGATCCTCGTGTCGCTCCGGCGCGGCGATGTCGGCCTCGACGTCGTCGCCGGCCTGTCGATGAGCGCGGCCCTGCTGTTCGGCGAGGCGCTCGCCGCCGCCATCGTCGCCCTGATGTACGCCGGCGGGCAGTTGCTCGAGGCCTTCGCCGAGCGGCGGGCGCGCCGCGAGATGACGGCGCTCCTGTCGCGCGTGCCGCGCACCGCGATTCGCCACCGCGAGGGGGCGCTCGAGGAGGTGCCGCTCGACCTCATCCTGCCCGGCGACCGGCTGCTGGTGCGGCAGGGCGACGTCGTGCCGGTCGACGGCAGTGTCGCCGGCGGGGTCGCGGTGCTCGACCAGTCGGCGCTGACCGGCGAAGCCATGCCTGTCACGATGAAGGCAGGCGAGGCGGTGCTGTCCGGCGCGACCAATGTCGGCGATGCCTTCGACCTCGACGCGGCGCGCGTCGCCGCCGAGAGCACCTATGCCGGCGTCGTGCGCCTCGTCGAGGCGGCGCAGAAGGCCCGCGCGCCAATGTCGCGGCTCGCCGACCGTTACGCCATGGTGTTCCTGGCCGTCACGGTCGCGCTCGCCGCCGCCGCCTGGCACCTGACCGGGGATCCGATTCGCGCCGTCGCGGTGCTCGTGGTGGCGACGCCATGCCCGTTGATCCTCGCCGTGCCGGTGGCGCTCGTCTCGGGGCTGTCGCACGCCGCCCGGCAGGGCATCCTGATCAAGGGCGGCAAGGCGATGGAGACGCTGGCGCGCATTCGCGCCCTCGTGCTCGACAAGACCGGCACCCTGACCCACGGCGACGCGCGCATCGTCGATATCCGCACGGCCGATTCGCTCGGGCCCGACGAGCTCCTGCGGCTTGCTGCCTCTCTCGATCAGGCGTCCAAGCACATCGTCGCCCGCACCATCGTCGCCGAGGCGCAGGCGCGCGGGCTGATGCTCGCGATTCCCACGGAGGCCGCCGAGACGCCGGGCGAGGGCATTGCCGGCAAGGTCGAGGGCCGCAGCGTCATGATCGGCAGCCCGCGCTTCATCGCCGCCAAGATCGGGCGATCCGGCCTGTCGACGCTCGCTGAAGACCGGCCGGCCGGCGCGGTCGCAGTCGCCATCGCGGTCGACGGCGAGCCCTCCGGCGTTCTCATCCTCAACGACGCGCTGCGCGCCGGCACGGCAAAGCTGCTCGGCGAGCTGCGTGCGCTCGGCATAGAGCGCATCGTGCTCGCGACCGGCGATCGCGGCGAGGTGGCGCGTTTTATCGCCTTCGGCCTGCCGATCGACCTCGTCCGTGCCGATCTCACGCCCGACCAGAAGGTCCTGACGGTGCTGTCGGAGCGCAAGCGCGGGCCGGTGATGATGATCGGCGACGGCGTCAATGACGCGCCGGCGCTCGCTGCGGCCGATATCGGCGTGGCGATGGGCGCGAAGGGTGCTGCCGCGTCGGCGGAAGCGGCCGACGTCGTGCTGCTCGTCGACCATCTCGATCGGGTCCTGCCGGCGATCCGGATTGCGCGGCGCGCGCGCGCGATCGCGTTGCAGAGCGTCGCCGCCGGCATCGGCCTCTCGGTGGCAGCGATGATCGCCGCCGCGTTCGGGTTCCTGCCGCCCGTAGAAGGCGCCCTGTTCCAGGAGATCATCGACGTCGCCGTCATCTTCAACGCGCTGCGGGCGCTGCGCGCATGACAGGAACCATGCACGCCGCCCGCTCATTAGGCCCAAGGGCGCGACGTAGTCTTGCTGTTTCATATCGATGTCGGACGTATCGATTGCATCATCGGGGCTGCCTGCCGTGTCGGCGTGGCGCGCGGTCGACGCGATCACCGTCGGCGCCGACGGAGCGAGCGCAAGCGCCAGTTCCAATGTCGCCGAGGAAACCCCGGTCGCGTTTCGCTATAACGGCTTCGCCCATGCGGTGATGATGGCGACGCCCGAGGCGCTCGCGGACTTCGCGCTGGGATTTTCCCACACCGAAGGCGTGATCGACGCCGCGGACGACATCGCATCGCTCGCCATCGGCGAGCGGGACGACGGCCTCGCCCTCGACATCACGCTCAGCCCGCAAGTCCTGCATCGATATCTCGCCGGTCGTCGCGTGCGCCGCCTGTCCGGCAATACGAGTTGCGGACTGTGCGGCGCCGAGGATCTGCGCGACGTGCATCGTCCGACGCGGCGGCTGCCAATGCCGCAACATCCTTACGCGGGACAGGTTCAGGTCTCGCTCGACGCGCTGCGGGCCTTCCAGCCGCTAAGTCGCCTGACGCGAGGTGCGCACGCTGCCGCGTGGATCGGCGGCGAGGGCGCGATCGCGGCGGTGCGAGAGGATGTCGGCCGCCACAACGCGCTCGACAAGCTGATCGGGGCTGGGCTCGCCGGCGCCTTCGCCGCCGATGACGGCTTCTGCCTGATCACCAGCCGCTGCTCGTTCGAGATGGTGCAGAAGGCCGTGCGCGCCGGCTACGCCACGCTCGTTGCCGCCGCCGCGCCGACCGCCCTCGCCATCCGCACGGCGCACGCCGCGGGCCTGACCCTGTTCTCGCTCGACCGCGGCCGCGGCCAGCTTCTCTACACCGCGCCGCACGTGAAGGAGACTGCCTCATGCCGATGATGCCCAAAATGCCCGAGCTCGAAGCCTATGACGGCCCGGCCGGCGGCTGGGGTTCCGTCAAATCGCTGGCGAAAAGCCTGACGAAGGAGCACGTTCCGCTGAGCGGCAGCAAGGTGCTCTACTCGCAGAACAAGCCCGACGGATTCATGTGCGTGAGCTGCGCCTGGGCGAAGCCAGCCGATCCGCACGTGTTCGAGTTCTGCGAGAACGGCGCCAAGGCGACGACCTGGGAGATCACCGGCAAGCGCGTGACCCCGGCTTTCTTTGCCGAGCGGACCGTCACCGAGATCGACCGGACCTTCGACGATCACCAGCTCGAGGCCGCCGGGCGCCTCACCCATCCGATGCGGTGGGATGCGGCGAGCGACAAATATGTGCCGGTCTCGTGGCAGGAGGCATTCGACGAGATCGGCCGAGAGATGAAGGCGCTCGATCCGAAGAGCGTCGTCTTCTACACCTCCGGCCGCGCCTCGCTCGAGACGGCGTACATGTACGGGCTGATGGCGCGCGCTTACGGCAACAACAATCTGCCGGACTCCTCGAACATGTGCCACGAGTCGACGTCTGTGGCGCTGCCGGAGAGCATCGGTATCGCGGTCGGCACCTGCACGCTCGACGATTTCGACAAGACCGACTGCATCTTTTTCTTCGGCCAGAACGTCGGAACGTCGAGTCCGCGCATGCTGCACCAGCTTCAGCATGCGGCAAAGCGCGGCGTGCCGATCGTGACCTTCAATCCGCTGCGCGAGCGCGGCCTGGAGCGTTTCGCCAATCCGCAATCGCCGACGGAGATGCTGTCGGGCTCCTCCACCCGCATCTCGTCGCAATATCACCAGGTGAAGGCCGGCGGCGATACGGCGGCAATGATCGGTATCGCCAAGGCGCTGTTCGCGATGGAGAAGGAGGGCAAAGCCGACGGCGGCGGCGCCATCATCGACCACCAGTTCATCGCCGAGCACACGCACGGCTTCGAGGATTACGCAAAAGCGGTCGACGAGACCGCGTGGGAAGACATCGAGCGGCGCTCCGGCCTCACGCGTGGCGCCCTGGAGGCTGCGGCGGTCGTGTATGCGCACGCCAAGTCCGTCATCTTCATCTACGGAATGGGGCTGACCCAGCACAAGAAGGGCGTCCAGACCGTGCAGACTGTCTGCAACCTGGCCTTCCTGCGCGGCAATATCGGCCGCCCGGGCGCCGGCATCTGTCCGGTGCGCGGCCATTCCAATGTGCAGGGCCAGCGTACCGTCGGCATCACCGAGAAGCCGGATAAGGTTCCGAAAGACAAATTGAAGATGCTGTTCGACCTCGACGTGCCCGAGGAGAAGGGCATGAACACGGTCGAAGCCTGCGAGGGCATCATCGACGGCCGCGTCCGCGCCATGTTTATGCTCGGCGGCAATCTCGTGCGCTCGGTCCCCGAGCACACCTTGATCGAGCCGGCGTGGAAACGGCTTCGGCTGACCGTGCAGATCCTCACCAAGCTCAATCGCTCGGCGCTGACCCACGGCGAGGTGTCCTACATCCTGCCGTGCCTCGGCCGCACCGAGATCGATGTGCAGGCCTCCGGCCCTCAGGTCGTCACGATGGAGGATTCGACAGGCTGCATGCACGCGTCGACGCCGCAGGTGCGGCCGGCGAGCGAGCATCTGAGATCAGAGCCGGCGATCGTCGCCGGCATTGCCAAGGCGGCGCTGCCGCCTAACAAAGTGCCGTGGGATGAGTTTGTCGCCGACTACAGCAAGGTGCGCGACGCCATCGCCGAGACGTATCCGAAGATCTTCCACGATTTCAACGCGCGCATGTTCACGCCGGGCGGCTTTCATCGTCCGCTCGGCGCGCGGCATCGCAAGTGGGACACGGAGAACGGCAAGGCGAATTTCATCGTGCCGGACGGTCTCGCGACTGACATCGACGAGGCCGGCGCGCGCGACGTGGTGCAACTCATGACCCTGCGCAGCAACGGCCAGTTCAACACCACGATCTACAATTACGACGACCGCTTCCGGGGCATTTACGGCTCGCGCAAGGCACTGATGATGCACCGGAACGACATCGATCGATTTGGCCTCAGGGAAGGCGACATTGTGAGCCTGTCGACGGCGGTCGATGACGGCGTCGATCGGAGGGTCGACGGATTCAGAGTCGTACCGCACGACATTCCGGAAGGCTGCATCGGCGGCTATTACCCGGAGTGCAATCCGCTGATTCCGCTCTGGCACCACGCCGAAGGCAGCAAGGTGCCGGCGGCCAAGTCGATCCCGGTGCGCATCACGGCGCAGCCGCCGCTGCCGGTTGCGGCGGAGTAGGGAGCGGGCTTCCAAACGGGTATTTCCACGCACTCCGTTCGTTTCCGCGAAAGCGGAAACCCAGGCTTTGCAGTTATGGCGCAGCCCAGCTGGGTGCCTCGGTTTCGCGAGGACGAACGGAGCGGGGAGCGGGTTTCGCCGAGCCGCAAAGCATCCTAGATGTTGGGCATGACCCAGCCCGCACAGAACCCTTTGCTCTCCGACTTCACCGGCCGCTTCGGCCTGCCCGCCTTCGCCGCCGTCAGGCCGGAGCACTTCCGCCCGGCCTTCGATGCGGCCCTGGCCGCGCATCGCGCCGAGATCGACGCGATAGCTGGCTCCAAGGACACGCCGAGCTTCGTGAACACAATCGACGCCCTCGAGAAAAGCGGCCGCGCGCTCGAGCGCGTCGCCAACGTGTTCTTCGTGCTGGCCGGCGCCGACACCGGCGACGCCATCGAGGCGGTGGAGCGCGACGTGTCGCCGCTGCTCGCGCGGCATTCCAACGCGCTCTATCTCAACCGCGCGCTCTACGCCCGCATCGCCGACCTCTACGCCCGCCGCGACACGCTCGGCCTGAATGCTGAGCAGGCGCGGGTGCTCGACCGCTATCACACCCGGTTCGTCCGCGCCGGCGCCGCGCTGGACCAGGCGCAGCAGGACCGGCTCGCCGCTATCAACGAGCGCCTGGCGAGCCTCGGCACGCAATTCGGGCAGAACGTGCTCGCCGACGAGAAGTCCTACGCGATGGTTCTCGAGGAGAGCGATCTCGCCGGCCTGCCGGATTTCGCTCGCGACGCCGCGCGCGCCGCGGCGGAGGAACGCGGCCATCCCGGCAAATACGCGATCACGCTGGCCCGCTCATCGGCGGAAACCTTCCTCCAGTTTTCCTCGCGCCGCGACCTGCGCGAGAAGCTGTTCAACGCGTTCATCAAGCGCGGCGAGAACGGCGGCGCGACCGACAATCGCGCCACGATCGCCGAGACCGTGCGCTTGCGCGCCGAGCGCGCCGCGTTGCTCGGCTTCAAGTCGTTCGCCGATTACCG